>JBKPRQ010000122.1:0-11822 GCA_046734635.1 Verrucomicrobiota bacterium | reverse complement strand
GTGCGTGGGGGATCGTCCCCGTGCATTTGAATGAACTTTCGCCCGGCGCCGTGCGGGGAACTTTCCCCGGGGTCGCATATCAACTTGGAAACTTATTCGCTGCCAACACGGCTGTTGTTGAAGCCAGGTTGGCCGACCACTTTCGCGACGCAAACGGGCATCCGGATTACGCAAAGGCGCTCGCCGTTTTTACGCTGGTGGTCTTTTTGGTGCTGATCTTGATTGCCGCAGTCGGTCGCGAGGAGCGCGGAAAGATATTTTAGCGACGGGTACCGCCTGGCGTCAGACCGGTTCCTCCGGTGGTGGATTCATCCGGCAGTTGCGCAGCCACTTGAGTCGACGCGCGATAAACTCCGGAGCCGAAGCGCTGCTCGACGATTGCTTCCGCGATTCGGTCTGCGAGTAATTCACGATATTCCCAATCGCGCGTCTTGTTACCCTCCGAGCGGTTGCTCAAGTATCCGCATTCCACCAGTACCGCGGGACAAGTTGCCAGGCGCAGCACACGGAAATTTGCCGTGTGCACCCCTCCGTTTGCGGAATTCGGGATGGTCATCAGTTTTGACTGGATCCCGTGCGCGAGATCGAATGAAGGGCCGGAGTGATAGTACGTCTCAAATCCACGAATCCGGCGCTTGCGCGAATCGTTGAAGTGTATGCTGACAAAGATTGCGTTTTTCTGCGCGTTCTCGATAGCCACACGATCATTCAATTCAATAAAAACGTCCGAGGAGCGGGTCATCACGGTTTTTAGCTGCGATTCGCGCAGCTTGCGGTTGAGGCGCTGAGCGACATCGAGGGCAATGGCTTTCTCCGGAGGACCGTAGCGGCGATAGGCACCGCTATCTTTGCCCCCATGTCCGGCATCCACCACCACGGTACTAAAGGTTTTACCCGTGTTTTTGACGGCCGTCGTCGTGACAGTGCCGCAACCAGCTAACGAAGCGAAAGAAGCGATTGTAACAAGACGAATGACCTGGCTGGACATCCTGATTCTATAGCAAAAAATACGTCTTCTACCAAAAATTTTTCGCGCGACGCGTAAGCAATGCAACATAATTCACAGCAGGGCTATCTACTGATCGCGGTTACAAAAAGCACTTGTGTTTTGTGCTGGCGCGCATAATGCCTTTACTTCTTTTATGATAATCCGATTTGCGATCCTCCCGCTGGTTCTGGCGCTGAATCTCTCGATGTGCAAGAAGCAGGAAAATGTCTCCGCCAATTCGCAGCAGGCGAGCGCGTCACCAACGCCAGCTACCGTTGCCGCTCCCGTCGCGACGGCAGCTCCAAAGATCACCAAACCGGTTGTCGATCAAACGGCACAAGTAATTATTTTTTGTTATCACCGTTTGGTGGACAAGATCCGCTATCCTGGCACCGAGATCACGCCCGCCGCGTTTGAAGAGCAGATGAAAAAATTGAAGGACAGCGGCATCACTGTCATTTCAATGCAGGACCTGCTTGCCTGGAAGAGGGGCGAAAAAAACATTCCGCCGCGGTCCGCGATTGTTACTTTCGATGACGGCTGGAAATCCCAATATGAAGTCGCGTGGCCGATCATGAAGAAATATGGCTACCCGTTCACCATGTTCATTTACACAGAAGGCGTGCGAGGCGGCTCGTTAGGTGGAGGCGAAGCGATTACGTGGGAACAGCTTGCCGATATGCGCGACAACGGTGTGGACATCGAGGGACATTCCGCGACGCATCAGGACTTGCGCGAAGGGCATACGATCATGATCGCCAATCCCGGCGGAAAGAGGACCAGGACAAAATTGACGGGTGATCAATATGAGCAATGGATGCAGAACGAAGTAGTCGGCTCCAAGCAACTCCTCGAGCAGCGGTTGGGCATCAAAGTGAATTGTTTTGCCGTGCCGTTTGGCAATTACAACGAACACGTCAAGGAAATTGCCCGAAAATCCGGTTACGAAGCGATGTTTACGGTCTACGGCCAGCCGATCACCTTTACGTCGCCGATGGATTCGATCGGTCGTTATGCAATTGAAGCGACCAAGCCCAAGGTGTTTGACGATGCGATAAAAATGATCGCTACCTCAAGCGGAGGCGGAACAGCGGTTGCCGAAGTCGGGGCAAAGGATCTCGCGACTCAGCCGGCCGACGGCGAAACGGTGCGCACGGCGCTTCCGCTGATTAAGGCTAACCTCAGTGCGCTCGGCGCGATCGAGCCTGGTAGCGTGCAAATGCGCGTAAGCGGCTTGGGCGTTGTTCCTGCCAGTTTCGATCCAAAGTCGGGCACGGTCTCATATCAGGTAACGCAAAAGCTGCACGAGAAATCATGCAGCGTAATTATCAGTGCGAAGTCCGAGGGGAAAAAGGTAGAAGCGCACTGGACTTTCGGCATCGAAGAAGGCGCGGCAGGAGGAACCTCGCCGATACCAACGCCTAAGAAATAAACGCGAGATGGAGGGTGGAACGGTCGCCGCGGCGACTCATCGACGCGTTGGTAAAATAGTGCGCCTTCGGCGCCAATCTTGGCATCTTCGGAGAAAGCGATCCACCCTATAGGCAGCTATGTTCTCTCAACTTTCTGACAAACTTCAGGACATTTTCAAAGAGCTGCGTGGTCACGGCACGATTAGCGAATCGAACATCGATGCCGCGTTGCGCCATGTGCGGTTGGCTTTGCTCGAAGCCGATGTCGATTTTCAAGTAGCTAAAAAGTTCATTGCGGCCGTTAAGGAAAAATCTCTCGGTGAAGCCGTGCTTCGCAGTATTACGCCCGGCCAGCAGCTCGTAAAAATTTTTCATGACGAATTAACCGCCCTGCTCGGAGGTGCTGCCGCACCGATGCGTGTCGGCGATTCAGGTCGTATTTTGATCGTTGGTCTTAATGGATCGGGCAAAACAACTTCCTCGGCGAAGCTGGCGCGTCTTTTGAAAAAGCAGGGGCACGCGCCGGCTTTAATCGCGTGTGATTTGCACAGACCGGCGGCGATCGAACAACTGGCAACGCTGGGAAAACAAATCGACGTCCCTGTATTCACTCCAGATCCAAGCGACAAGAAGGTCCAGCAAGCCGCGGCCAATGCATCGGCTCGCGCGCGATTGCGGGACGCGCCAGTTATCGAAATCTTCGACACGGCGGGTCGCCAGGAGATCGATGAAGCGTTGATTCAGGAGCTGAAAGAGTTGAAGGAATTTTTGGACCCGCAGGAAACGCTACTGGTGGTTGATGCCGCTACAGGCCAACAAGCAGTCAGCGTTGCATCCCGTTTTAATGACGCTCTATCGATTACAGGAATCATTTTGACAAAGCTCGACGGTGACGCGCGAGGCGGCGCGGCATTGTCGATGCGAGAAGTCACGCAGCAGCCAATCAAGTTCACGGGCACCGGGGAAAAGCTCGACCAGTTTGAGGTGTTCATGCCGGAGCGCCTCGCGGGCCGGATTCTTGGCATGGGCGACGTCGTTAGTCTGGTCGAAAAAGCAGCG
Source organism: Verrucomicrobiota bacterium (assembly GCA_046734635.1). Taxonomy (GTDB): domain Bacteria; phylum Verrucomicrobiota; class Verrucomicrobiia; order Chthoniobacterales; family UBA10450; genus Udaeobacter. Next base: position 8,363 of record JBKPRQ010000122.1, on the reverse strand, counting down.
GAAGCAGTCGATGAAGAAGAAGCCGCCCGATTGGAGCGAAAACTCCGCACGGCTTCGTTCGATTTCAACGATTTCCTGGCGCAGTTCAAGATGATGCGGCGGATGGGACCGCTGGAGAATATTCTTGGCATGTTGCCCGGTATGGGTAATGTGCAAGGCCTCTCTGTTGATGAGAAGCAGCTGAAGCGCACGGAAGCCATCGTGCTTTCGATGACGAAGGAAGAGCGGACGCGTCCCGACATTTTGAATGCGCGGCGTCGTCAGCGCATCGCGCGCGGCAGCGGCTGCACTGTCACGGAGGTAAACGATTTGCTACGACGCTTTGATCAAATGCGGAAGATGATGAAAAGCGCCGGCAAAATGAAAAAGATGATGGCGCAACTTGGGCGAATGAGAAGTTAACATGGCAGTTTCAATCAGATTACGCAGAGAAGGAGCAAAAAATAGCCCTTACTACAAAGTGGTAGTGGCCGACAAGCGCAGTCCGCGCGATGGGAAATTTATCGAGATCATCGGCACGTACGATCCAAAGAAGCCGGGTCGTAACAGCACGTTGGAGATTGATCGGGTGGAATACTGGATCAGTAAAGGCGCACAGCCATCCGATACGGTGCGCAGCTTGATTAAGAAGAGTAAGAAAGCAGCAACCGGCGAACCATCGCCCGGAGCCGAGCAAGAGAGTTCGCAATCAGTTCAAGAAGTGCCGTCGCATGCAGCGGCAGAGAGTCCAAAACCGACTCAAGAAGAGTCGTCGCCTCCCGCTGAGTCGTCTGCTTAGGTACGCATTTCGTAATTCTTGTAGCCACCGGCCTATGGCCGGTATACCTCCGACCGGATTTAACACTTAAGGACGACCCACCCGCCTTCGCAACGCTACGGCGTGGCAGGCAGGGGCGTGGCTACAGCTGCTAATCAGAAAATTCGTGTTTATTCGTGTTCATTCGCGATTAGTCTTCTGGCGCATGAGAGAGTTTCTCGAGTTCGTTATTCGCCAGCTGATAGAATTTCCTGACGACATGGTCCTCACGGAAATTCCGAGCGGCAGAACAACCGTTTTTAAGCTGCAACTTCGACGGGGAGACGTCGGTCGCGTCATTGGTCGCGGCGGCCAGACGATTCAGGCTATTCGCGCTTTGCTCGCAAGCTCCGCCGCGCGCCACGGCCAACGCGCGATCCTTGAGATCGTCGAGTAAGTAATGGCGTTTCACAGAAACGCCCTACAATTCGGTGTTGGACGTTGAGCGTTTGGCATTCGACGTTTTCTTTCTGAGTGAAAGTCGACATCCTGACATTGTTTCCCGACATCTGTCGCGCGCCGCTGAGCGAAAGCATCATGAAACGCGCGCAAGAACATGGCGTTGTCGATCTTCGAATCCATAACCTGCGAGACTGGACCACGGACAAACATCACGTGGTGGACGACGCGCCGTTCGGCGGCGGCCAGGGAATGGTGATGAAACCGGAACCGATTTTTGCGGCCGTCGAAGATCTCCGAAATCCATCATCGAAAGTGGTGCTAATGTCGCCTGCTGGACATCGGTTTGATCAACAAACGGCGACACAGCTTTCGAAAGAACCACATCTCATCATCATTTGTGGGCATTACGAAGGAGTCGATCACCGTGTGATTGAACAACTCGTGGATCTGGAAATTTCGATTGGCGATTACGTGCTCACCAACGGAGCAATTGCAGCAGTCGTCCTCGTCGATGCAATCGTGCGTTTGTTGCCGGGTGCGCTTGGTCACGAACAATCCGCGGCAGACGACAGTTTCAATCAAGGATTACTGGAAGCCCCGCAGTACACGCGCCCAGCAGAATTTCGCGGCTGGAAAGTTCCGGAAGTTTTGCTTTCAGGAAATCACACTCAGATCGCTAAGTGGCGCAAAGAACAGGGGCTTAAACGGACAAGTCAAAATCGTCCCGATCTCCTGAAGTAAACGGTCCCATGAAGAAAATTGCTTTGTCCGGACTGTTCCTGATCGCATTGGTTCTGATAACCTTCTGCATTACAGCACAACAAGGTTTGTGGCCGATCCGAGGGACGGCAACGCCGTCTCAATGGGAGGAAAAACTCGGTCAATCGATCTTAAGTGCTTCACTTTCCAGGCAAGCGAAAGGCCTAACGAATCCTTCGTAACCTTCGAACGAGGTTTTGCTCGCGGGTCAGAAAATTTTTAAGATGAACTGCGCGGGCTGCCACGGAACGCCCGGCCAACCCAGTCAGTGGGGAACCCACGGCTTTTACCCGCGCGTCCCACAATTGTGTGATCGGCCTCCGGCTTTGTCGTCACCGCAAATGTTCGTAGCGGTCAAATACGGGATTCGATACAGCGGGATGGGCGCGTGGGAAGGAATGATGTCGGACGACGAAATTTGGAAAGTGGCAACATTTCTTGAGCACATTGGATCGCTGCCACCAGAGATCCAGGCGAATTGGAAAAGCGCTCAGTGAACCTTGCCTAGGACGATACAGGCATTGATTCCGCCGAAACCAAACGAGTTACTCATTACATATTTCAGTTCGGCTTTGCGTCCGTGATTAGGCACAACATCAAGATCACAAGAGGGATCGTGGTTTGCGTAGTTAATTGTGGGCGGAACCCATTGCCGATCTAAAGCCAGCGCGCAAAGCGCCGCCTCAATGGCGCCGGTCGCGCCGAGCGGATGCGCGTAATAACCCTTCGTCCCGCTGACCGGAATTCGTCGCGCATGCTCGCCAAACACTTGTTTGATGGACGCCGTTTCCGCGCTGTCGTTGAGCTGGGTCGAACTGGCATGCGCGTTGATGTAATCGATCTGGTCAGCCGGTAATTGCGCGTCATCGAGCGCCTCACGTATCGCGCGAATGGACGATTCGCCATTTGGGAGCGGCGAAGTCATGTGGAAAGCATCGTTATTTAGACTGTATCCAAGTACTTCCGCGTAAATATGCGCGCCTCGGGCACGCGCATGTTCAAGTTCTTCGACGACTAGCGACCCTGCACCCTCACCCATGACAAATCCGTCGCGCAAAAGGTCGAACGGACGGCAGGCAAAAGCGGGATCGCCGGGCCATCTGCTCATCGTTTTAATGATGTCGAACGCGCCGACTGTAATGGTCGTCAGAGGTGCTTCCGCTCCGCCGGCCACAATCACATCCGCAAAATCGTCCCTGATGTAACGCAATGCTTCGCCGACAGACACAGTGCCGCTGGCACAACTGTTCGAATTTGTCGTGCCTACCCCGCGAAATCCGAATTCGATCGCGATGTTCGAGTGTGCGGAACCACCGAATACCTGAACAGCGAGTGTTGGTTGAACTCCGCGCGCGCCCTTTTTTAAATACCTCAGGTATTGTTCCTCGGCTTTGCAAACGCCGCCAAGCGCGGTGCCGAAACTCACACCCACGCGGTCCTGAGGTTTTTCGCGAGAATATTCGAGGTTCGCGTCATCCAGGGCCATCTTTGCCGATACGACCGCGAATTGCGCGTAGCGGTCGAGTCGTTTCAGGCGATGCGGTGAAAAAAACTCCTCCGGGTCCCAATCACGAATCTCGCCCGCAGAGCGCACGCGGAAGACGCTGGAATCGAAACTCGCGATGTTACCGATGCCACTTTTTTCCGCCAGAACTGCGTTCCAAAAATTCTCGCGCCCATGTCCGATGCAGGTGATCGGTCCGATTCCGGTGATAACAGCGCGTCGTTGGCTCATACAGTAATCTTATTTGAGCTCATCTCGAGGTACGATTTCATGCAACGTAGCGTCTTATTTGCAATGTGGTGGATGAAAAAGTCGCCGATAATCTTGTCTGCTATAGGCGCCATGATCTTCACACGAAATGCCAGGTCGTGTTTGATTTCAACCAGGACGCCGGCTGGCACGTCCTGAAATGTCCATACCACGCACATTCCTTTCGTGAATGCTTTCAAGTGATGAAAGCGGACTTCGACACGGTCGCGATCGATGATTTGTTCCGAAGTCCACGAAATTGGAATGCCGGAACGCGTCGCGGCCATTACGACAATGTTTCGGCTCGGGCTACGTAAGAGATAACGAATGTAGCGATAGTGGGGGAGAATCCGCGGCCACAACTCCAGGTTCGCGGCTGTCTCGAAAATCGTCATCTTCGGCGCGCACATGATGATGGAGTTGGTTTTGTGCATTGGAACTAATCGCCGCCGCAAAATGAAAACCCACTCGGCTATCGACGTTGCGCACCTTCTGCGGGACAGAAGATAGTTCCCCGAAAAGCAATCGGGCGAAAGAGAAAAAATTGTCCCGCCGAACATCGGAGGCAAGCCGTCGCCTTGCGGAAACAGATCTGGGTATTGTAACTGCCAAGCCAAGGGGCTTGAACCCTTGTCTCAAACATCTACGGGCCTTCCGAGCGTTCGTGCCGGTTGTTAGGGCCGACGGCCGCCGGGTCTGGCATGGTCCGCGTCTCGCGCCAGCTGGCTCATGTATGCGAAAAACGCTGGCGATTGACCGATGAAGAGACCCATGTCCGTTAGGAACTGAAGAGCTCCCATAGCAACGCCCTGCGTATTGGTCGGTCGAATGATCGAAACAATAGGGAGGGTTTCATCCAGGAACGGACACGGTTCTGGCATGATCAGAGCCTTGTCGAAGAGCTCATCTTCCACCTCCAGATCAGGAAATGTCACAGACACTCCGGTCACCGGATCGACGGCAGTCAGAGGAGGCGCATTACCCGCCACATCCGACCAGGTTTGGAAGTGCATGGTCTCGGTCGGTCCGATGCTGATCAGAATGCGCAGGACTTCAGTTTTAGTCGCCCTCAGTGCCAGAGACGGGTAGAGGCTGTTGCCACCTTGTTCAATGGTTGGAAAGTGGAAAGCCGCCGTATTCGCGATCGCTTGTAGGAAATTAGGATCGGTTGTATCCGCATCGGTCCTGGGAATTGCCGTATGCTGGTTTACTCCCAAGGTCGGGACAGCCTGCGGAAAGACGTGGCTTGGGTCAAGATCCGGGTTATGGCTGTCGTCGCGGTAGCGCGTCCACCAGCTGGTGTCGATGGTAAGTTGCGTCAGGTTGGTAAGTCGGTGTCCGATTAGGTCTGTATTGACACCGGTCGCGGTGCTGCCCATCAGAGTGCGAAACGGATCGAGGTTTGCAGGAGCCGCTCCCTTGGAGGCCAGGTACGCGTTGAGGAACTGGTGATGACTAATCTCATCATCGGTGTTGTCATGGATGTAGTCTTTCATTTCATCCTCAATAACCTCCAAGGCGTCCGAGTAGGCTTCATTGCCACTGCCGCCAGGAACTTCGTCATCCTGGATGCCGCCGAGTTCGTTGTATTGGATCCAAAAGTCAGCCTCGAGTAATTCCAGCGCCGCTGGAAACCGAAGAAGAGCTGCGTCTCCCGGCGTGAGACCACCGCTTGCTTCGGCGGTTTGGACGCTGGACAATAGTCCCCCGCCGAGTGTTCCTGCTCCCAGGGCGAGTGACGTGCCTAGGAACGAACGACGGCTGATAGCCCCCTTGAGAGGCTTGGATCTTTTTTCTGCATCATTCCGGAAAGGACGACTCTCATTCTTACCAAAGTCATTTGTTGTAGGATTACGTGTTGGTTTCATGCCCGTAGAATCGCAGCAATTGGCATTGCTTGCCGCACGGGAAAAGTTACGCGTTTGTTACCGCGCAAAACCGGGCTGTTGGTTGCGCAAGCAAAGTCGCAGGTGGCCACCTGCGGCGATATGCAAAAGAAAAATGGAGCCTACGGGATTCGAACCCGTGACCTCCTCAATGCCATTGAGGCGCTCTACCAACTGAGCTAAGACCCCGGTAAAAGATTGTAGATTGTAAGTTTCAGATCACAGATTGCAACATGCCAAAGGGCAGCTTACGGAGGGAGCAAATAATCTGTCCAATGGGTGAATAGCTTTGAGTGCGTTGCAGTCGAAGCTTGCAACAAAAGGATATTCATGATGTTTAATGGACAGAGGAAGTTAATGAAGCTATCGAGATGCCCAGCGCTTTGGTTGATCGCGGTACTCGCGATGGGGATCTGCACCAGCACAGGGCAAACAAACGGACCGGTACCCCAGAACGCTCCTCGTGTTGCACCGGCTAATGGTGTTCGGACGAATAACGTGCGTCCCAACAATCCAAGGCCGCCGTATGTTCCCCGTGGACCCGCAAATGTTGGGCAGCGTCCATCCGCTATGCTGCCGGCTCAAGTCCAGTCTCAGCCACCCTCGAATTTTCGGCCGAATTATCCGAGGATTATTCCTCAACTGAATCCCAGGCTGGCAACGATAACGCCTCAACAAGACACAACGGTCCCCCAAACCCAACTTGACGCAGGTGCGCTTGCTAAAAATGAGGTCCCTGAAAAACAACTACCGTTGGCAAAGGCACAACCCAATGTGACCACGGAAGCTCAACGCGTTCTGCCGTTGCAGGAAAGAATGGCTGACCGGTCGATAGTACGAGAAGTGCGTCAAACCAAAGACAAAGATAAATGGCACAACGCACACGGTAAGGATCATCGCAACTATTCCGACGCGCTCCACGCTCATCGGCATGAGTGGCACAATCGCGACTGGTGGAAGCAGAACTGTAATACGGTTGTTTTCGTCACTGGCGGATACTATTTCCTCGACGCTGGCTATTGGTACCCAGCCTGGGGTTACGACCCGCTTAATAGCTATTACGATTACGACGGACCAATTTACACTTACGGAAATCTGCTCCCCGACCAGGTAATTGCAAACGTTCAAGGTGCCTTGCAAGATGCAGGTTACTACTTTGGGGCGGTAACGGGATCACTAAGCGTAGAGACCCGTGCAGCTCTCGTTATTTTCCAGCGTGATCAAGGCCTGATTGTTACCGGGGCAATTGACGAGCCGACTGTTACGGCGCTGGGACTGTACTAAGAAGTTTCTCACAACAGACGCGCGATCTGTTCGCCAAAGTCACGATTCGCTTGATCCAGCCGGGTGGGGCGTTTTAAGAAGTCGCTATGAGCGATGTGACTTTTCAAAACAACGTGCCGGACCCATTGCTTTCCGGAAAGGAATTGCCTGCTTTCAAATTCGAATTGGAGAAATCGAAGGGGAAAGTACTCGGAAACAGCTTTGGCAAGGAAGCGACCGTTGAACAGCTTCCCATCTCGAAAGGAATCTCGGGTGTATCGATGCGACTCGAGCCGGGTGTAATGCGTGAGCTTCACTGGCACGCTACCGCCGCCGAATGGGCATTCGTCCTCAAAGGCCGCATTCGCACAACAGTGATTAACCCAGCCGGTCAAACTGAAACGAACGACTTTGAAGCCGGCGACATTTGGTACTTTCCGCGCGGCCACGCTCATGTGCTCGAGTGTCTCGGCAACGAACCGACTCATTTCATTCTGATTTTTGACAACGGTTATTTCTCCGAGTTTGGCACCTTCAGCATCACCGATTGGACCGGGCACGCGCCCAGGTCGCTGCTGGCGAAAAATTTCGGCCTGTCCGAATCGGACTTTGATGGCTTTCCAAAGGAGGAAGTTTATTTTGCGCGCGGCTCCGTCCCACCGGAACCGATACCGGAGAACCTAGAGGGACCTCGCGTGTCGCCACCTGAAACGCACAGGTTTCGACTGCTTGCCGGCGCGCCGCACGCAATTTTCAAAGGCGGCCGCGAATGGCGCATCGACTCCACACGATTTCCAATTTCGAAGACAGTCACAGGCGTAATCCTGGATCTCGAACCGGGCGCGTTGCGCGAACTGCACTGGCATCCAAATGCCGATGAATGGCAATACGTTATCGAAGGCGATCTGAGCGTGACAATGTTCGGGTCACACGGGCGATTTCGAACAGAACAGTTGCACGCTGGTGATGTCGCGTACATCCCGCAGGGCTACGGCCATTCAATTGAAAATGTCGGTGGCCAACGAAGCCGGATCCTAATCGGTCTTAATACCGGAATCTACCAGGCGATTGATCTTTCTGCATGGATTGCCGGCAATCCGGTCGATGTGTTGGCGACGAATTTCGGCAAACCCGCATCGTTGTTCGAGAAGTTTCCTCGCAAGGACGTTTTCATATCGCCAAATCAATAGCATTTCAGCAGGCCAGGGCAGCGGCCTGGCATTTGCGCGCAACCCGGACTTCCAAGATTTGCGACGGTCGCATACCGCCGTTACAGGAAGAGCTGCCAGTTGACTCTTGAGCCATGCAAAAGCTGATCGAATGCGTGCCGAACTTTTCGGAAGGGCGTGACCACAATATTATTGGACAGATCAGCGATGCCATCGAATCGGTGGACGGCGTTTCGCTGTTGGATGTCGATCCTGGCGCGAGCACCAACCGGACCGTAGTGACGTTCGTCGGCAATCCCGATGCGGCTGTGGAAGCCGCGTTTCGCGCTATCAAG
>JBKPRQ010000121.1:0-25657 GCA_046734635.1 Verrucomicrobiota bacterium | reverse complement strand
ACGATTAGGAGAGCGCTGCGGCCATTGGATGTCATCGAACCAATAAACGTCGAACGCTCAACACCTAACGTCCAACGCATAATTTCAGCATCCTTGTCATTGGGCGTCCGATGTTGAGCGTTGGACGTTGAGCGTTTAACTTTTGGCCCTATGCGCTTCCGGACGTACAAAAACACCGACCTGACGGTCAGCGAAGTGGGCTTTGGTTTGTGGACGATTTCCACCGGGTGGTGGGGGAATTTTACCGAAGGCGAAGCGATCGCGCTGATGCACAAGGCGTTCAATCTCGGTATCACCCTGTTCGACGCGGCTGACACCTATGGGAATGGACTAAGCGAAGAATTGATCGCCAAAGCATTCCCTAACCAGCGAGACGAAATCGTGATCGCGACCAAAGTCGGTTACGATTTTGTTCATTATGGCGAGGCTCGGGGACGCGGTCAGCGGGAAATTCCACAGGACTTTTCGCCGGAAGCCATTTCGCGCGCAACTGATGCAGCACTCAAGCGGCTAAAAACGGACCGCATCGATCTCCTGCAACTACACAACATCCGGATGGACCAGGTTTATGACGACGCGCTCTGGAGGAGCCTCGAGGAATTAAAAGCCGCTGGCAAAGTTCGCTGTTACGGCATGGCGCTCGGACCAGCGATTGGCTGGCTTTACGAGGGCACCAATTGCATTCGCGAGCGCGACCTCACCAGCGTGCAACACATTTACAACATGCTCGAGCAACATCCCGGGCGCGCTATTCACGACGCCGCAACCGACGCCGGCAAGGACACGATGTTCCTTATTCGCGTGACGCATTCGTCTGGGATGCTAGAGGGAAATTACACTGCTGAAACAACGTTTCCGCCTACCGACCATCGCAGTCATCGCCCGCGCAGTTGGCTGCTCAATGGCGTTAAGAAGGTCGAGAAATTACGTTTCCTTGAAAATTCCGAGCGCACACTCGGGCAAGCCGCGTTGCAATGGTTGCTCGCGGATGATCGTGTGGCTTCGACGCTGCCGAATATTTACAACGAAGAACAGCTCGTCGAATTTGCCAAAGCCCCAGACTGTCCACCGCTTACAGCCGACGATATGGCAAAAATCGACGCGCTTTATTCCAACAATTTCGGTATCGAGGAAGCGCCGCCGAAGTTCAAAGGCACAATGGAGCTGCCGAAGGAGCCTGCAGCCGCGTAGGTAGGGCGGTTCACCGAACCGGCCTTGGAAGATTGGCGATAGCAAGCAGGCGATTGAGGTCAATCGCCCCTACCTAATCCGATTCGTCTTCTTCCTCCACAGGTTCGGCCCGGCGAATTTCTGGTTGTTCGCGCGCGCGGCGCTGCTTCTGGGTGACAACCTTTTCGCCCTTATAAACTTCTTTGAAAACGTCGGCGATCATTGGGGCGGCGGCGGAACCGCCATGGACTTTGCTGCCAACGTCGCCCTCGTAAACAGCTGCGAACGCATACCGCGGTTGATCAGCCGGCAAAAATCCGGCGAACCACGCCGCTGTGCGCTCCTTATTTTTCGGTCCCCACTGCGCTGTGCCAGTCTTACCGGCGACCTCGGCATTATCGAGGCTTGCCTGGTGCGCGGTGCCTCCGGCGCCATTCACAACATCGATCATTCCTGTATGCACTTCGTCCAGTGTCTCGGATGACAGATTTAGTGTTCTTTTGGCGCGCACCTGATAGGCGGTGACTATTTGATTATCGAATGTCTGCACCTGTTGAACCAACCGTGTTTGGTAAAATGTCCCACCGTTTGCCACGACGCCCATGGCCTGCGCCATTTGCAGCGGAGTAACCTGCGTGTCTCCCTGGCCGATCGACATGTTTGCAATGTCGCCGTTGAGCAGTCTGCGACCGTGCGTCGCCTTCATGTATTCATCGTTTGGAACGCGGCCTTCCGCTTCGCCGCGCAAAGGGATACCGCATTTCGCTCCGAAGCCTAATTGTAACGCCCAATCGATGATCGGTTGCGCGCCGGTTCTGATCCCAACCTGATAAAACCATGTGTCGCACGATTCTGTGAGCGCCTGCACAAAATTCAACGCACCACGATTACCTTTTTTCCAGTTATGGAACGTGACGTTGCCAATCTGGATTGACGGCACGCATTCGTATTGGTCGTCCGAATGCACCGCCCCGCTTTCGAGCGCGGCGATGCCCACCGCAATTTTGAAGGTCGACCCGGGCGGATAAGATGAACGGTACGCTCGTGGCAAAAGCGGAATGTCTTTGTCGTCTTGCAAAAACTTGAGTTGCTCCGCCGAGATCGAAGGAACAAACAGATTTGGATCGTAGGTTGGCCAGGAGGCCAGCGCGAGAATGTCGCCGTTGTTTGGATCAACGATCACAATCGCGCCGCGCTTTGCTTTTGCTTCCAGCGCCTTTTCAGCGAGCTGCTGAAGACGCAAATCAAGTGTGGTGACCACATTGTACCCGGGTTCGGGTGGGGTGATCAGTTTCTCGGAAGTCTTTCGGCCATCCTTGTCAAAAGTAAGTTTGTATTCACCATGCTTGCCTTTAAGCATGTCATTAAACGTTTGCTCAAGTCCCTCGCGTCCCTCGGTTTCAGGCCAAAGCGTCTCGTGATTATCGACGATGCCATCGGGATTTCGTCCGGTCTTCCCGGTGTAACCAACAATTTGACCGGCCACTTTTCCGTTCGGATAAACGCGCACGTAAATCGGGCGGACAATCACTCCGGGCGGAGGATCGTTTTTGATCTGTTGATACTCCACTTCGCTAAGATTCTGCGCGATCTCCATCGGCATGATTCCCCGGTTGTGGTAATGGCGAAGAATTGAATCGTCGGAGATCTTGATTTTGCGGCCGATTAGCCTGGCCGTCTTGTCGATCTTTTCCGTGGCGAAGCTGAGAGTTTGCGCGTCGGAAAAATCAAGCGGCGTGGGGAAATTGATGGCGAGATTGTAGCTGAGCCGGTTTTGCGCAAGCGGTTCGCCATTGCGATCCGTGATCTGGCCGCGCGGCGCCGGAACATCGAGGATGTAAGTACGCGCGAGTTTTTGTGTTTCAAACGTTGGCACAATCGTTTCCTCTTCAGCCTGCGGAGGCGCGGTGATGCCTGGCACGGCAGAGGGCGCCAGTGCCTGGGCAAATAATATCGTCGGCGGGGTCGAGAACGCGATCCACAAACTGACCAAAGCTGCCAGGACTGACTTCATTCGAAAAACGTGAATCGTGAAAACCTACGGATAAATCAGTGTCTTTGCAGGAACTGATACACCTCTTCCGCCAACTTCCGCCCAATTCCTTCGGTCGAGGCGATTTCGTCCACCGTTGCCTTACGCAAGCGACTCACCGAGCCAAACTTTCGCAACAGCAAATTCTTGCGGTTCTGACTCACACCGGGGCAATCGTCAAGAATGCTTTCGCCGACACGTTTTTTCATGAGCAATTGATGATATGCGTTGGCGAAGCGATGCGCCTCGTCGCGAATACGTTGGAGCAATCGCAAGGCGCCTGAGTCCATTGGTAGTTGGAGCGGCAGCGCCCGTCCCGGCCGGTAAATCTCTTCTCGTTCCTTGGCCAGGCCAATGATGGGAAGATCGTGCAAACCTAATCGCTGCAATTCACGGCACGCGGCCGAGAGTTGGCCTTTCCCGCCATCTACGATGATGAGGTCCGGCAGGCGGACAGCAACGAAGCTCGTGTCATTCCGAGCGGAGTCGAGGAATTCCGTTGCATTATCTTGCGCCGTCGCCGCGGGGTCCCTCGACTTCGCTTCGCTACGCTCGGGATGACGGGAAATTCGCTCCAGCGCATCCGCCGCATTCTCCTGTGAAAATTCTGCGATGTCAGAGTTCGCATCGCGCGCCTCCAGCAGAACACGAGAATACCTGCGCCGGACGACCTCAGCCATGCTGGCGAAATCGTCCTGTCCGTCAACCGTTCGCACTCGATAGCGTCGGTAATTGTCCTTGTCCGGGACGCCATCGCGGAAACAAACCATCGAGGCGACAACGTGCGTCGTCGAAATATTTGAGATATCGAAGCATTCCATCACGCGCGGCACCTGCGACAGTTGCAATGCATCGGCCAATGCGTGCACATCCGCCATCGGATCGATCGAGCTTGGCAGGCTACCACGGGTAAATCGGCGCATTGGCCTCGTCGTGCTGCGCAAGTCGGCAATCATGTTGCGCAGGTCGGCGGCTTTCTCGAAATCCATTTTTTTCGCCGCTTTGCGCATTTCCTCTTCCAATATCGCGATCATTTCTCGCGATTTTCCCTCCAAGAATTCAGAAGCTTGAAGCACACGCTCGCGGTATTGCTCCGCGGTAATTTCGCTCAAACGCACGGGCACCTGATAGGTCGCTGATTTCAACTCGCGCTCCGTGGGCGAGCCTCGCCCAAACGTGAGGACGCCAAATTTCTTGCGCATGAAGTTCAATGTCTGTCGCAATGCCCCGGCATGCGCGTACGGGCCGAAATAGCGGCTGCCATCGTCCTTTTTAAACCGAGCGAGCCGAAAACGCGGCCATTCCTCCGCGAGATCGACCCTGACCACAAGGAACCGTTTATCGTCCCGGAAGGAAATGTTATAACGCGGCCGATATTCCTTGATTAGTTTGCCTTCGAGCAAAATGGATTCTGCTTCGCTGCGAACTGTATGTGTCTCAAAATCCCATGTTGCGTCGAGCATGGCCCGCGTTTTCAAATCGGCCTGCGCGAGCTTGGACGGCAGAAAATATGAACCCACTCGTTTACGGAGATCGCGCGCTTTGCCCACGTAAATCACGCGGTGAAACCGGTCCCGCATCAAATACACGCCGGGCTTGTGCGGAACTTCATGCACCCGTTTCTGCAGATCCGGCTTCTCCTTTGTTGACGCAGCCATCCGGCCGTGAATCTACGCGAGAAGCGGGTATCTGAAAAATCGGTATCACCTTCGCGCATCGCAGGCGGCAGCGACGTGTCTACAGAAAAGCGCCCGCGAGGTTTCTCGCGGGCGCTTTCAATTTCTGCAGCCGGATGGTTCTGGCTTACCGTTCCGTGGTCGTAGTTGTGGTTGTTTCCTCGTGCTTGATAACCCCGGGCGGCCGGCTCAACACGATTTTGCGCACTACGACTCGATCACCAAGGTTGGTGTAGTACACTGTTGCGGGAGTGTCTGGCCGTATCGCTGACCAGGTCACGGTGCGGCCTTCCGGATCCACGATTGCCGTGTCTCTCGTGTAATAATAGCGCACCGGCGCCGCAGTCGGCGCTGTACGGAACGTGATGTAATCGGAATCTGGTGTGTACGCCATGATTGTTCCAGCAGCGCTCGTGGTTGTCTGCTGAGTTGTCGTCGTGCCCGTTACAGGGTCTGTCGTCGTCGTGGTAGTCGTGGTTTGTGCCAGCGCTATTCCCAGGGCCGCCACGCAAGCAAATCCTGTTGCCAATATTTTTACTAATCTCGTTTGTTTCATATTTGTCCCTCTGCTTTGATTGAATGCATGTTCTCCATTGCCAATCTATCCAGCGTCTTAGCGCCGGAATTTTTTCAGCTATGCCCTGATATCGTAAACTCCTTCCTTCGTGGTCGCATGCACGCGCGTAACGCCTTTGGTTGCGCGAGGTTAACGTAACTCGACGCTTATGCAGGCTTTACCTGGTTTTCGCGATTTTCTTCCCGACGACTGCTCGGCGCGCAATTACATCTTTGGGCGCTGGCGTGAGGTCGCACGCCGTTACGGTTTTCTTGAATGGGACGGCCCGATTCTCGAACCGACCGAGCTCTACAAAAAAAAGAGCGGCGCAGAAATCGTCGCTCAACTTTTCAACTTTATTGATAAAGGCGAACGCGAGGTCGCTATGCGCCCCGAGCTTACGCCCTCGCTTGCTCGCCTGCTCGCCGCGCATGAGCGCGAATTCAAGAAGCCGCTCAAATGGTTCTCCATCGGCCAGTTTTTCCGTTACGAAAAACAACAGCGCGGACGATTACGCGAACATTTTCAACTCAACTGCGACATTGTCGGAGAGACGAATCTCGCTGCCGACGTCGAGTTGGTGGCGCTCTGCATCGACATTCTGCGTGTGTTCGGGTTTACCGAAAAAGATTTTGTCGTGCGAATTAGCGATCGCGATTTCTGGACCGATTTTTTGCGCGAAAAGGATGTGCCTACGGATCGATGGGACGAATTGTTGCAGGCAATCGATAAATCCGGACGCGAATCGCGCGAGAAAACAGCACAGAAACTCGGCGACCTCAGCGATCCAATCTTTTCGATTCTAAAGGGCGGCGGGAAGAGCCGGAAGCTCGAGCAACTTGTTGATGGCCTTCGGGAACGAGGGCTCGCCGATTACATCACGATTGATGTCGGCATTGTGCGGGGACTGGCCTATTACACCGGCGTCGTATTCGAGGTGTTCGACCGCGCCGGGAAATTTCGCGCCATAGCCGGTGGCGGTCGCTACGACACCTTGATCGCGCAACTGAGCGACGGCGGGGTCTCCATGCCTGCGCTTGGCTTCGCAATGGGCGACGTGGTGCTCGGCGAGTTAATGAATGAAACGCCCCTGGCGCGTGAGAAACTGGAGCGTGCGATCGCGAGCCAACGGAAGATCGACATCTACGTGGTTATTGCCAAGGAACAGCGGCGCGCCGACGCTCTTGCGCAAATTCAACAGTTCCGCGACCACGGCTATCGCGTCGATTATCCGCTGACAGGCGAAAAGGTCGGCAAACAATTTCAAACCGCCGAGCAACTTGGCGCAGGCGTCGCGGTCTTGTTCGGAGACGAATGGCCGCAGGTCAAAATCAAGAACATGGCGACGGCGGATCAGGAACTTGTGCCGCACGATCGCCTACTTGCATACTTGCAAGCGCTATCCAGCTTGTCATCCTGAGCGCAGCGAGGCGAAGTCGAAGGATCCGTCAGGATCAACCATGATTTTGCACTGGGTTTCCTTGACTTCGCTCGGAATGAGAGAAAAGCATGTATCGAACGCATAACTGCAATTCACTTCGCAAGAGCGACATTGGCAAGCAGGTCGCGCTGGCTGGATGGGTAAACGTCACACGCGATCACGGCGGGGTAATTTTCATCGATCTTCGCGATCGCGAAGGGCTAACGCAGATCGTGTTTCGGCCGGAGGAAAATGCAGAGCTTGCCAAGCAAGCACATACATTGCGCAGCGAAGATGTGATTCAGATTTCGGGTAAGGTTGCGTCCCGGCTGCCGGGCACAGAAAATTCAAACCTCGCCACCGGCGATATCGAAATCATTCCGAGCGAACTGAAGATTCTGAATCGGTCGGATGATCTGCCGTTTCCAATCGACGTCGAGCCGCACAATGAAGATTTGCGGATGACCTATCGGTACTATGACTTGCGTCGCGCCCGGTTCGCGCGAAATCTGCGGTTGCGACACATCGCGGCGAAGGCGACCCGCGATTATCTCGACAACCAGGGTTATGTTGAGGTTGAGACTCCAATTCTTTCCAAGAGCACCCCGGAAGGGGCGCGCGATTTTTTAGTGCCGAGCCGAATCGCGCCCGGGAAATTTTATGCGCTCCCGCAGGCGCCTCAGCAGTACAAACAGTTGTTGATGGTCGCGGGCGTGGAAAAATATTTTCAGATCGCGAAATGTTTTCGTGACGAAGACTTGCGGGCAGACCGGCAACCGGAGTTTACTCAGATTGACATCGAGGCGTCGTTCGTAACGTCAGACGACATTTTCGCGGTAACGGAAGGAATGCTCGCCGCCATCTTCAAGTCGACGCGCGACATTGAAATCAAGACGCCTTTTGACCGGCTCACCTACCGCGAAGCAATCGGCCGATACGGCAGCGATAAACCGGACCGACGTTTTGGGATGGAGCTTCTCGATCTTGGAGAAGTCTTTCGCGAGAGCAGTTTCAAAGTTTTTCGGAATGCGCTCGATGCGGGCGGCGTCGTAAAAGCGATCAATGCCAAAGGGTTTGCCAGCATTACTATCGGGCAGGCGGACGAATTAACTGAAATCGCAAAGCGGTACGGCGCCAAGGGACTCGCATTTATCAAGATCGAGAACGGCGAGTGGAAATCACCAATCGTGAAATTCTTTTCGGAAGCTGAAAAGAAAGCGCTGCAATCGAACCTCCAAATCGAGGAAGGCGACTGCGTCTTCTTCGGCGCGGACAAATGGGAAATCGCTTGTGAAGTTCTCGGGCGATTGCGTCTGCGCATTGCAGAAATGCAAAAACTCATGCCTGCTGCCGAAATCTGGGATTTCCTCTGGGTCACAGATTTTCCGTTGTTTGAATGGAGCGCGGACGAAAACAAATGGAACGCCATGCATCATCCTTTTACGCGGCCGAAAGCGGAGGACATGTCGCTATTTCGCGAAAAAAAGTTTCCCGATGTTCGCGCCTCGGCGTACGACGTCGTTTTGAACGGCGTCGAGATCGGTGGCGGCAGTATCCGAATTCACGAGCCGGAGTTGCAGGACAAAATGTTCGAGACTCTCGGCATTAGCCCGGAAAATCGACAAGCGCAGTTCGGTCATTTGCTGCGTGCGCTGCGTCTCGGTGCGCCGCCACACGGTGGAATCGCGTTCGGGCTTGATCGGTTGGTGATGCTCATCGCAGGCGAACAAAGCATCCGCGACGTCATAGCGTTTCCGAAAAATAATCGGAGCATGGACTTGATGTCGAATTCACCAGCAGAAGTCGACGCCCGCCAGTTGCGCGATTTAGGAGTCAGGCTCGCCAGTAACAAAAAGCAGGGGTAATCCACCTGCATGTTCCAGCAGCAGTCGCACATGACCGCCAGGCGCTTTCGAGGGTCAATAACCCAGAGCCGCTTTTCGTTCTGCCGCGGTGGGCAAAGGATCTTTCTTCAACGTGATTGCCTCTCCGCCCGAGTCCTTTATCCGATTCGCCTCAACCGAATTGAACTCGGTGTCTTTGGTGAATTCTGATGGGACATCTGCCTCCGCATAGATCGCGTGCACCGGACATACATCGACGCATGCCATGCAATCGATGCATTCATCCGGATGAATGACCAGCTGCGTGTCCATTTCGTAGAAGCACGCAACTGGGCATACTTCTACACAGTCGGTGAACTTACATCCGTTACATTTGTCCGTCACAACATGAGCCATAGGATTTCGATAGTTGAGGATGTGTAAAAAGACTGTGGTTGCGCGTCAAGTAATTAGCAACTTATGGCCGGGCAATTCCTGCTTTAATATTGGTGTCCGCGAATCCGCGTTTCCTACGTGCACTTCCGCAGCCGCGATCTGGCTCCGTGGAGTACGGAAAAGAACACTAATAATGAGTGTGATCACGCAACCTACGAAAACAAACCAGGGCCAGGCGATCTTCGGCCACCAATGAGGCATGAACCAGCCGAAGTTCCAGTCTGCGTGTTTGAACTCGCCCCGTAAAAGTGCGCTGACATCGAACGCGGGCAGGGCGACTTTGCACAGGATTAGCACCGACGTGATGCCGACGATCATCGCGACGACGTTCATTCCGTCGCGGCCGCGACTGCGCGTCAGCATCCCGAGCAGGAAGACAGCGAGCAAAGCTCCGTAGGTGTAACCGAGAATTCCGATCGCAATCGGAATGATCGTCAGTTTGGCGTCCTGTAAAACCGCGTTGGCGGCCATCGTGGCGACGAGGATCATGAGAATACCAAACACGGATGTGGCGATGCGCGCGGCGCGGATAGCCTGCTGGTCGGTTGCGTTGCGATTGATGTAGGGAAGGTAAAAATCTTTTGTGAAACTCGTGGCCAGCGCGTTCAGCGCCGCCGAGGTTGAGCCCATCATAGTTGCGAAAACGCCTGCGATGATAAGTCCGCGGAACACCACAGGCATCTCATGCACGATATAGTAGCCGAAGATTTCGTTATCTGCGGCTGGCAAATCTGGGCTCGGCACCACCGTGTAAAAGACAGAAAGCAAAATGCCGACGGTGAGAAATGCCCCGGCGAGTGGCAAATCCATTACGCCGCTGAGAATGAGCGAGAGTTGTGATTTGCGATGATCGGGCGCGGTCAACATCCGTTGCACCATGTCCTGGTCGGTGCCGTGTGTTGCCATCGTCAACATGGTCGAGCCAATGAATGCGGCAAAGAGCGTGTAGGGTTCCTCCAGCATCGCCTTCAGCGCCGGACCGAACGGCAGATCGGCGTTCCACCCGGTCTGAAATATCTTCACATTCCCAAAGCCCCCCAGGTTTTGCTTCACCGTCTCGAGCCCGCCCGGAATATTGTGAAGCAACAGGAAAATGGCGAAAATCACTGAGCTGAACATCAGCATCGCCTGGATGAAATCTGTCCAGACTACGGCCTTGATGCCGCCGACTGCCGTATAAATCGTCGTGATGACCGTCACGAAAATAATGCCCCAAATGTAAGTGTTCAGATTGATCGGCAGGCTTGGAAACAGATAACGCCAGATCACCACCATGATGGCGCCGCCAAGATACAAACGAACTCCGATGCCGAGCACGCGCGTAAACAAGAAGATGCCGCTTGCCATGTTCTTGGTTTTTGTTCCGAAGCGTACCGTAAGGAACTCGTAGATGCTCTGTACCCGATAGTCGTAGTACGGTTTGATAAAGGTGAACGCGATCAATACGCGCGCCAGGATCGTGCCGATTACGAGCTGGCCGTAAAAGTAGCCCCTCGTTTTGAAACCTTCGGCTGGAGTTCCGAGGAAAGTTGCAGCGCTCGTTTCCGCAGCAACGATCGAGGCCAAAACCGCCCACCAGGGAATCGATCGCCCGCCAAGCGAGAAATCACGCAGATTCTTATTGCGACGGCCCGCCCACAAACCAAGCGCCACAATGCCGAAGAAATAAAGAAGGAGGACTCCGGTATCGATTGCCAGCCGCGCGTTCATCTCGGCCTTATTTATCAATGACGAATGAGGAATGTCGAATAGCGAAGTGCCCGTCTCCGTCGCGACGGCAAGATGGATCGGCTTTTCCGAAAAATGGCAGTCCGGCTCGGAGCGATGCTAAGATAGCTGCGCCTTTGGCGCCTGGAATTACCATCGCGTCGAGGACAACGCGATCCACCTATGAAATTCATTAAGATTCGCGCACCGAACTTTGATCTGGCGATGACACTGGATTCCGGTCAGGTCTTTCATTGGGAAAAGATTGGCAACGGATTCTTCGGAACGATTGCGGATTTGCCGGTGTACGTGGAGAAAAAAGCTGACGTTTTGAAAGTTCGTTGCGGCGGAACGCCGCAACCAGCACCCCAGAGGGGCGCTCTCCCCGGAATCGTCGGGCATTACTTTGCGCTCGATCATCCGCTCGATTTGATTTGTGCGTCGTTCCCACATGATCCGGGAATGAACGCAGCGCGGCTCTTTTGTCGGGGCTTGCGAATCATTCGCCAGCCGAAATGGGAATGCCTGGCCACATTCATCTGTTCCTCGATGAAACAGGTGGCACATATCCGTCAGATCTCGTTCGCGCTTCGCCGACGCTTTGGCAGGAAACAAAAAGTCGGCGATCATTCGGTTTACGCCTTTCCGCGGGCTCAGCGACTTGCACGCGCTGGCGAGAACGTCCTGCGTGAATGCGCACTGGGTTATCGCGCGAAAAATCTGCTCGCCACTGCGCGACTCGTCAGTTCAGGCGATTGCGATCTGGAATCATGGTCGGCTCTGTCTGATCCTGATCTAAGAGAAAGATTGTGCTCGTTGCCCGGCGTGGGACCGAAGATAGCTAATTGTGTCATGCTGTTTGCCTATGAACGTCTCCGCGCATTCCCCATCGACGTCTGGATCGAGAGAGTTTTGAAACAGCAATATTTTCCACGGAAGAAAAAAGTTACGGAGCAGCGGCTGCGGGAGTTTTCGGAAACCTATTTTGGCGAACACGGCGGCTACGCGCAGCAATACTTGTTTCACCATGCGCGAATGGCTTTGCGGAGGTCCACGATGGCGAAGAAGCCCGACGGTGGAGGCGGTGCGCCCTCGCGCCGAAGGACACGCCTGGTACCGCCTGAGGCCGGGTCGTCTCCACGCCTTGCCAGGTTGTCAGACCCTGCGGCGTGAGATAATGTTCCAGGCTTAAATGAACCCTCGAAGGCCCAATTTTTTCTGACCAGACCGCTCTCATGACGACGGCTGATATCATGTTCGCCCAGCCGGGCAATCCCGAAAGCCTTCGGGATCACGAATACGAGACGCGAACGGTTTTGCTGGCGATTCTCGCGGCGATTCTCATTCATTTGCTCGTGGCGTTTTTCCTTGCTGCGTTCGGCGGCGTTTTTTCGCCGGCAACTCCAGTTGAAGACAAGCCGGCTGAACTGACACTGGTCGATCTTGCGCCGGCCTCGAAGAATTCTGCGTTCGTTGAAAATGACGAATCGAAAAAAGCGCCCGAACCGACAGAGAAAACATTTGAATCCAACGCCAATTCGATTGGAGCGAGCGAGCTGGCTGCTACTGGAGAATTGCCGTTGCCATCACAGGACGGCAAAGACCGGCCGTTTATGGATTTGGAGACACATCAACACTCTCTGGAAACCAAAGGGGCTCAGCCACAACCGAGTGCAGCGCCGCAGGAGAATCCGAATCCGTCTGCGGCGCCACAAACACAGCCAGCTCCGGTTACCGCGGCGGAGCAATTTGCGATGCTAACTCAACAACCGACTCCGGCAGTCGAAAAGTCGGTTACATCCCCGCAGGCGCGCTCTACGTATCGAGCTCAAAAAGAGCGGACGCGGATCTCCGGCCGGATAACGACTCGCGGCGTCTCTTCTGTAAATGCACTGGGCACACCGTTGGGGCGTTATCAGAAGTTAGTTTTGGATGCCATTGGTTCGCGCTGGTATGCGTTTATCGATCGACAAATGGACTTAATCACCATCGGTACGACGCGCGTGGTCTTCGCAGTCGATCGAAGTGGACACGTCAAGAATCTCAAGGTCGTCGAAAACACATCAAACGAGGCATTGGCCAACGTTTGTATTCAATCGATCCAGGACGCGCACCTGCCTGCCATGCCAGATGACCTGGCGGCCATGCTTCCTCCCGAGGGAATGGACGTGGATCTTCCATTTACGATTTTTCCGAACAGATGATCGTTGCGGCAATAACTATCGAAACTCCTGAAACCGTGAATACCGTGTTTGGATTCTTTGCGAAGGGCGGCCTTTTCATGTGGCCGTTGCTGGCGTGCTCGATTGTTTCCGTGACGATAATGATTTTGCGCGGTCTCGCTTTACGTCGGAACAAGGTCTTGCCGCCTTTGATCGAGAACGAAATTGAACGGTTGACCCCCGGTGAAAACCCCGAGCGGCTGTCGCGTATCGTGCATCATGATGGTTCGTCACTTGCGCGGATCGCTCGCGTGGCGTTGCAATATCTGCGCAGCCCGCGCTCGGAAAACGTGGAAGCGGTTCAAACACGCGGTCGTCACGAAATGGTGCGGCTGGAAAAAGGTCTCATTATTCTGGAAGTCATTGTGGGCATTGCGCCATTACTCGGTCTGATCGGCGCGGTCTCCGGCCTGGTGCACGTCTTTTCCCAGCTCGGATTGAGCTCGGGCGCATCGGACACGCGTCAGATCGCGCTCGGCATCTCCGAAGCATTGAATGCAACGGTCTTCGGACTTTCGATCGCTGTGCCGACGTTGATCGGGTTCACTTATTTTTCGCGAAAAGTCGAAGTGATGTCGGTGGAGATGGAAACGCTGGTCGTTGAATTGATCAACAAATGCTACTACGGGCGAGCTTCGCGCGACTTCGTGCCCGCAAAATCGGCTGCCGGCAGCTCGATGCCGATTTCGACGCCGGTAGCGTGAAACGCACGGCGCATTTCACACCATGAAGTTTGCAGTACGAAAACGAAGGGCGCCGGTCATTATCATCGTTTCGCTCGTCGATATTCTCATCATTTTGCTGATCTTTTTTGTCGTCTCTACAACCTTTAAGAGAGACCAGCCCGAAGTTCAGATTAATTTGCCGGAATCGAAAACGGCAAAGAACAAGCCAGCGGAACTTGAACACGCAATGATAAGCATCGATCAAAATGACGAGATCAAACTGGATGGACGAACCATCGGCGTGGATGAACTGGAAGGCGCAGTGCGCAACCTGCCGGAGGCTCGCAAGTCCACGGTTGCGCTCCAAGCCGACAAGAAAGCTTCCTTCGGCACGATTATTAAGGTCATGGATGCGTTGAAGCTGGCGGGCGTGAGAAATTTGCCGGCGTTTACCCGAGAAGAGAAATGATCCTACCGATCATGGAGTACGGCGACCCGATCCTGCGGGCCAAAGGCAAACCGATCGAAACCATAGACGATCGGATTCGCGAGCTGGCGGCGAACATGATCGACACAATGCATGCGGCCAATGGAGTCGGCCTTGCGGCGCAACAGATCGGTGAACCTTTGCAGCTCACCGTGCTCGACGTCTCGCTGGTCGAAGATCGACCGAGCACGTTGAAGTTGGATGGCAAAGAAGTCGATCCAAAGACCGCGATGCCGCTGGTGTTGATCAATCCGGAAATTGAATTGCGTGCTCCGACGGAAGTGGGAGTAGAAGGATGCTTAAGTTTCCCGGAAATCACCGGTAACATCGAACGGGCAAACTCAGTGATTGTGCGAGCGCAGACTTTGGAAGGCGGCACAATCGAAATCGAAGCGAGCGGATTCCTTGCACGCGCGATTCAGCATGAAAGCGATCACCTGAATGGAATTCTATTTATCGATCGCATGAATTCCGCGGCGAAAGCCGCGTTGGCGAGCCGCCTGAAACGCCTACAAAAGGAGACGCGACGCGGCATCAGACATCGAGAAGCGTTCGTAAGCGAGACCACGCTGTAGTGGGATCACGCGGCTCGCTGTTCCTGTGCGGCGAGCTGTGACCGCCGAGTTTTCTCGCTATTCCGGGGGGATTGCGCGGTCACACGGCTGAAAGCGCCTGGTCAGGCGCCCTTCACTTGAGTCTTGCCGATCTGTAAAAACTCAACCGGCGCCCCATTGTCTTCGATGAATGCGACAGTGACACCCGGGCTGGGACTATTTGGTGCGATGATCACTCTCTTGCCCTTGAGTTCTTGCTCAAGATCGTCGACTTCAAAGGCTACGTGCGGAAGGGTCTTGACGAGCTCCGGATACGGCGCGTCCGGTTCGTACCTCATCCATTCGATGTGGTAGGGACTTTCTTTGTAACCGCTCGCATAAACTTTCAAGTGTTTCAGATGCACTTCGCCCTCTCTTTTTTCTGTGGTCGGGATCCCGAGATGATGGTACTTCCTCACTCGAACACTCCTCTGAAGGTTATTCAAAACGCCTAACGAGAATTCGCTCCAATATTTGCGTCTTTAAGGCGTACTTTTTGGGCCTAATCCGTTTGAGGTTTATTCAGACAAAAATCCGGTCAGCGGACTGGTTGCTGCTCCGGCATCCAGTTTTTCGGCCAGCCCGATTTCACGTGCTTCGCGTCCTGCTTCGATGGCTTTCTTGAACGCTTTAGCCATGCGAACCGGATCGGACGCAATTGCGATCGCCGTGTTAACCAGGACTGCATCGGCGCCCATCTCCATCGCTTCGGCCGCGTGACTTGGGGCGCCCAGTCCGGCGTCGACGACCACGGGCACGGTTGCTTGGTCGATGATGATCTCGATTTGTGCGCGTGTCTCGATACCTCGATTACTGCCAATTGGCGACCCGAGCGGCATCACGGTTGCGGTGCCGATGTCTTGTAATCGTTTCGCCAGAACCGGGTCGGCATTGATGTAGGGAAGAACGGTGAATCCTTCTTTCACCAAAATTTCAGCGGCGGCCAGCGTCTCGACCGGATCGGGCAGCAAATACCGCGGGTCCGGATGAATCTCGAGCTTGATCCATTTCGGTAAGCCGGCGCTGGCTGCCAAGCGCGCCAGGCGTACTGCTTCATCCGCGTTGCGCGCACCGCTGGTATTAGGCAAAAGGAGAAAACGTTTTGGATCGATAAAATCGAGAATGTTCGCAAACGGATCGTGCTTGCCTGTGATATCGGCGCGTCGCAGCGCCACTGTCACCAGTTCGGTTTCGCTGGCAATGAGTGCGTCATGCATCAGTTCATTCGATGCGAATTTCCCGGTGCCAACCAGCAAACGCGAGGTGAACTCACGATCGGCGATCTTCAATTTGGAGGGCTTGTCCGACATTGACAGAATCTAAGGCAAATCGAGGCGATGCAAAATTGGTAGGGCGCGACCGCCGGGAGTGCCGATTTTTCTTGTACTCGCGATGAACTAGTCCAGATTCTCCTGGATGCCCAAATTTGATCTTCGCCACGAAGACTGCATTAAGGGAATGTCGCGATTGCCAGACGAAAGCGTCGATCTTGTGGTGACCTCACCGCCTTACAACCTTGGAATTGGCTACAAGCAGTATTCTGACAGGCAGGATCGACAATCGTATCTGAATTGGTGCGCCAAATGGGCGGCACAAATCCGGCGGGTGCTGAAATCGACTGGATCTTTTTTTCTGAACGTCGGCTCTGCACCATCGAATCCGATGTTGCCCCATCAAATCGCGATCGAGCTGACGTCCGCGTCCGGCGGATTTGTTTTGCAGAACACGATTCACTGGATCAAATCGATTTCGATTGACGAATTCTGTAGCCACCGGTCTGTGGCCGGTCAGACCCGTGCCGCGCTGCAGACGGGCCACAGGCCCGTGGCTACAAACGCCCGCTCATTCGGTCATTTCAAGCCAATCAATTCGAAGCGGTTTCTTAACGATTGTCACGAATACATCTTTCATTTTACGAAGTCGGGCCGAGTGGAGGTCGATCGGCTTGCACTGGGCGTTCCGTACCAGGACAAAAGCAATATCGCGCGCTGGTCGCACACTCGTGGAAGCGATCTACGCTGTCGCGGCAACACCTGGTTCATTCCCTACGAGACAATTCAGAATCGCGAGAAAGAGAGGCCGCATCCCGCGACGTTTCCTGTTCAACTCGCTGAATGGTGCATCAAACTGCACGGCGGCTCACGAATCGAAACGATGCTTGATCCGTTTCTTGGCATCGGAAATTCCGCCGTTGCCGCACAGCGCTTTGGCGTCAAAAAATTTGTCGGGTTTGAAATCGACGAGGCTTATCTTCAGGAGGCGAAACGACGCCTCGATTCGACAAACTTAGGAAGCGGAACAACTGTAGGGTAGGGCGTGCAATTTTGAAGAGATTAATCATAGTCAGCCAGATCTTCGTAACGCTAAACGTCCTTTCCACGTTAGCGGCAGCTGGAGCCGGAGGTTCCTTGAAGTTCGGAGGCGTCCCCTTTTCTCCGGGTTCAACCGTCCAGGCTAATGTTCCGCTGAGCGCTCTGGAAAAATCATATGCCGGACAAGGTGGCAACCCCGTGCCGCCATATGCAGTGGCTGTGCTGGCGACGCCAGCAAATTTTGATCCAACAAAGAGCTGGCCTGTTTTGATACCGTGCTCCACAAGCGATTTTAAACGTCAGAACCGGAATGATCTGACTCAATTTTATCAGAGGGTCGGACTCTCTGAAGGCTGGGTCTTACTCGCGGGTGACGGCCCGCAACTTGCAAAGAGAGACAATGTGGCGTGGCGCGAGTCCATGACACTTGCTGCCATCGATGCGCTTCACCGGAGTTTTCCCGGATCAGAGAAGTGGCCGATGGCGTGTGCAGGGATGTCCGGGGGAGGGAAAGGCGTTGGTTATGTTGCGCCTTTCCTTGCAAGAAACGGTTGTCACATCATTGGAATTTACATGACCGGCGCGAACGAAGACCACCTGAGTGACGGGTATGCGAAATTGCAGCCTGGTCCGAATTTTCTCGATACACCAATTTACGTCAGTGCGGGACACGAGGACAGAATCGCGACCATAGAACAGCAGTACAATGTCGTAGGTTCAATCAAGCGCACCGGCTTTAAGCGGATTCGAATCGGGACTTTTCGTGGCGGGCATGAGGTCAATGATGCGCAAACCTCGATCGCATTGCATTGGTTCCGGCAGTTGGCGAAATAGATTCGCCTGGAAGGATGAAAAGCGCCGGAGCACCGGCGTACTCCAAAACGCAAGCGTGGTTTAGGTCGATCTCTGTAGCCGCTTCCCTGTGGGAAGCACCTGCCGCGTATTACAGGGAACGCCTGGCGCCGCATTTCGTACAGCGAAACGGCTACAGCAATTTGTCGGGAGCCGTCGCCGCCTCTTGCTGAAATTTCTCAAGCGATTTGACTAAGTTTCCAGGCAGCGGTCGCACACGATCAAAAATGCGGGCCGCCAAGGATTGCGCGTTTGTGTACCCAGCGGCAAACATCTCCAGCTTTGAATCAAGATCGTCGATGTAGTGCAACGCCATTGCTTCCGGGGTTTTCGGAACAACTGGCGAGCCAAATTGGTGTTCGCGATGGTGCGCACCAATCAAATGTAAAAGGTGCAGGCGGACATCCTTTGAATCTGGCACAAGACTTTTCCATGCTTCCGCCTTTTCGACGCTCAGTCTCTGCCAGAGTGAATTGACCAACTCGATTCCAATCGAAATGTGCCCGACCAGTTCGCCAACCTCGTCATAGGCCATAACGAAACCAGTTTCGGAAAATTGGTTTTCCCAGAGTTTACCCGAGTCATGAAAAAGAATTCCTGCGATTAAAAGATCGATATTTAGCTGCGGATAGAGCGGCGCGATCGACTTCGCTGCCCGCATCATCTGCGCCGTATGCTCAGCCAGTCCGCCTCGCCGAGCGTGGTGGTATTTGCGCGCGGCGGCAGCGCGACGAAACCGATCGCCCCATTCCTTTAAGAATGCTTCGCATAATGCATGGAGGCGGGGATCGAGAATGGTCTGCACTGTTTGTGTGATGTACTCCCAATCTGTCGCTTGCTTTGCCCGCAAGTCCGCTGGGCCCTGGAGTAATTCACCTTTTTCCTGATCGGTAAGCGGCCGGACTGTCCATTTGTTGGTTTCTGCCTCAAGCCCGTACTGCGGGTGCCGATGAAATTCACTGGAAAGCTCGATGAAACTGTCAGGCGCAAGGCCGCTGCAGGTTTTATAAGCGGGATGATCACTCCAGACGCGTAACGTCATCCGATCGCACGCATCCGCCAGAGCGAGTTCGCAGTACGGTTTCCCATCGCGCGTCGTTTTTGCAGTGGCGGATTCCACCTGCACGTGCACGTGCGCAGAAATCGGGCCGTTCTGGGCCGCGCGGCGAATTTCAGTCAGCGTCATCAAATCCATCCCGGCAAATCTACCACAAGCCGCAAACGTGCTACGCTTTATTGTCCCATGTTTGTTACGCATCTTGAATGCAGTGCGTGCGGCCTTCAGCATGATTGGTCGCGCCTGCAGAATCTCTGTCTTTCCTGCGGCAAACCGCTCTTTGCGATCGTCGACCTCACCGCTGCGAGTCGGATGCTGAAGCGTGAGGCGCTGGCAACGCGCGAAAAATCGCTGTGGCGCTATCGCGAAGTGTTGCCGTTGCCAAGGGATGTTGAGCCGGTCTCGTTAGGCGAAGGCGGAACACCACTGTTGCGGGCAGAAAAATTTGGCGACGAAATCGATCTCTGGATCAAGGACGAATCGCTAAATCCGACGCAAAGTTTCAAGGCGCGGGGGATGAGTGTGGCCGTGTCGATGGCAAAGCATCTCGGAGCCACCAAACTCGCTGTCCCCAGCGCCGGCAATGCAGGCGGAGCGCTTGCCGCCTACGCGGCTCGTGGCGGTCTTGAGGCGCACGTCTTCATGCCACGCGATACACCGCAGGCAAACATCATCGAGTGTCGTGAGCTCGGCGCTCACGTGACATTGATCGACGGATTAATCACCGATTGCGGCGCTGAGATCGCTCGACGCAAAGCGAAGGAAGGATGGTTCGACATGTCCACGCTCAAAGAGCCATATCGCGTGGAGGGAAAAAAGACGCTCGGTTACGAATTGGCGGAGCAATGTGATTGGGAATTGCCGGACGCAATTTTGTATCCAACCGGCGGCGGGACCGGGCTCATCGGAATGTGGAAAGCATTCGACGAAATGGAGGCGCTTGGATGGATCGGAGGAAAACGTCCGCGCATGTTTGCGATCCAAGCGGCCGGTTGTGCGCCTATCGTTCAAGCGTTCGATGCCGGCGAAAAAATCGCCGGTGAGGTTGCCGATGCGCACACGATGGCTTCTGGTCTGCGTGTTCCCAAAGCCATCGGCGATTTCCTGATTCTGGAAATCCTTCGTCAGTCCAACGGCGGCGCGATTGCCGTTGATGATAAAGAAATGATCCGTGTCGCGCGCGAAGTGGGATCGACCGAAGGGCTCTTTGTTGCGCCCGAGGCTGCTGCCTGCTTCGCTGCTTTGAAGTTGCTCCCTTCCGCGGGCAAAATTCGGTCTGGTGAATGCGTGGTTATTTTCAACACCGGATCCGGTATCAAGTACCTAGATTGTTACCAAGACCCGTAAACAATCGCTCTTAAATCCGCTTACCGACAAAGATGGAGATGCGCTTGGCAAAAGCCTTCGCAGGTTCGGCGTAAAAACGGCGTCCGAGTTCGAGTGAATTTGTGCGCAATCGTTTGCCTCGTTTACGAATTAGTTTCTCGAGGTGTGCCAGCTCATCGCGGAGCGCTTCATCGCTGCATTCTTTCTCCAGGCGCGCCCAGAGGAAAGCCAGATCATGTTCGAGCCCCAGTAGTTCGCCTAAAACATCCGCGTCGTGAGCCATCTCTGTCAGAACCGCATGGTTAAGTGGCTGCAAAATGCGCAACTGATACCAGAGGTCTTTCACCCGCTTGCGCCAGGCGTGAAAATTTTCCGGCTCCGGGTCGTTAATTGTTTTTGCGAGCCCACGCTGGCCGCGTTTATAGATTTTACAGACGGCGCCGCAAATTTGTTTCCATGTCAGGCCTTCCAGCGGCCACTTTGACAGACGCGCTTCCACCCGTTCCAACTGTGGGACTGCTTGTTTTTGCCAGCCAGCAAACGCGGCGGAAAAGCTTTCCCGTTCCAGCGACAGTAACTCCTCGAGTCGTGGAAAGTGATTTTTGTGCTTCGCCTTTTTGTCTCTTAGCTGAATGAGCGTTTGCAGACGCACTTGCGCATCGCGTAAATCGGAGACCAGCCGTCCAATCTTCCGCACGCAGCGATCTTCGTGAGCGTGCCGATTCTTGCCGACTTCGCCAATGGCAAGCCGCATCGCAGCGCGCAGTTTTTTGAGATGCTTACGCACTTCATGCACAGTCACGCCCCGTTGTTTTGCGGGGTGCCGGCACATCTTCAGAGCACACTCGATCTGTTCCCGGAAGACTCTTTTCAGTCCGTCAGGCAACGGTTCACGTAACTTCAGTTTAAAGCCCATAGAATTCTAGGCTTACTCGTTAGCGAGTCGCACGTTGCTGTATCGTTTTTCCCCGGTCACTTCCCGTCCGAACCAGGAAGGCGGTTTGAATTTTCGGCAACTGACGCGGTCTGGAAATTCCACTTCCGCCACCACGAGACCAGCGTGTCTCCCCTGATAAATATCAATCTCAATAACCAGATTTTTCCAGGGAATTTCGCAGCGCACCTTGCGCAATCTTCTTCCGGTCGTCCCGGGCCAAAGCGCGTCGAATTGTTTTGGACTGAGCCGGATCTCTCGTTCTTCTCGATGGCTGCCACGGCCCACCTTGAAGGTCAACGTTGCTGCCGTGCCTTTTTTGCGGAGACGGACCTGCCGACCTGCGGTTTCGCTTGCCAGGTAACCTTGATCGATAAGGTAACAGCGCGAGCGCTGCAGGTAATCTGGCAGCCGCTTAAGCAGAAATTTGCGTTCAATTTCCCGATTATTGGTTGATCGAGCATTTTTTGGCACAAGGTCAACATGCTAAGCGTGATGAGCTTGGTGTCTAGATTTTCGCACAGCGAAAAAACCTGATGGAACGCGCGTTGTCTTTAACTGCTCCAGTCTTGAATGTCAGCTTCCTGCTCGGCATCACTGATGCCGGGCTCCCAGGCGCTCAAACGGGTGTGTTCTGTAAGAACTGCTGTAACGCGCCAGCGGCTGTAAGAATTGGCCAGGCTGAAATCGCCACGATGATCACGAAGAACAGCGCCTCGAGCGCAAACTCCCAACTGTTTTCTCTCGCGAAGTAGGCACGCGCTAGTTCTCGGAACGAACGACGCGTGGTCGAGGTTTTCCTCGACCTTCGGTTGATCACTATGCTTTTCACGGATGGTTCCCTGGGTATTCCGTGGAAAACCGTTCTCCTCACTGTAATCACGTTCATGGCTGAACATTCGATCGGTTTAGCGAGCCGTCAGGTTACGAATTGTCAAAAGCGCGTGACGATCGAGTAACAACGCAAGATGATGTGTCGTGCGAAAACGGCCACCCAACCTCTTGAGTGGATAATGTTCCTTAGTCTGCTTCAGCGAACAGACATTCCCTGAGACGGCAGCGAATTGATTGGTGCCGGCCGGCTCGCCACGAATGGATCGTAATTGATCAGCGAGAGGATGCCATCCTCACCCTCAACGAGTGCCGAGCAACTCTCCACCCAGTCACCGCAGTTGTAATACGTGACTTTGCCGAACTCCCGAATGGCCGGGCTATGGATGTGGCCGCACAGAACGGCGTCAACATGATACCGCTCCGCATAATGCGCCACAGCAGCTTCGAATTTACCTATGAAGCTGACGGCATCTTTTACGCGGCGCTTGGCATAAGCGCTAAGCGACCAGTACCCGAGACCGAATCGTCGCCTGACGAAATTGATGACCGGATTTAGCGAGAGCAAAAATTGATAGCCAACGTCGCCGGCGAACGCCAGCCACTTCACGTTTTGCACGACGGCATCCAATTCGTGTCCGTGAATGATCAGGATGCGTTCCCCCGAGGCAGTCACGTGGATGGCGTTCTCCTTGATGTCGATGTTCCCGTAACTACCAAGAAAGCTGGCCACCAGCTCGTCGTGATTTCCCGGAACATAAATGACGCGGGTTCCCTTGCGGGCCTTGCGCAGGATTTTTTGGATGACGTCGTTATGTTGTTGCGGCCAATAAATTCCACGTCGTAGCGACCAGATATCGATAAGATCACCCACGACGTAGAGTGTTTCGAAATCGTTCTCACGAAGAAAATCGAGCAGCGCCGTGGCGTTGCATCCGCGCGTTCCCAAATGAGTGTCCGAGATCCAGCCGGTGCGATAACGCCTCGGCACCGATAGGTGTTCTGGGTGTTTCCCAAATGAAAAACGCTGTTGGGCGGCGAAAATTCGCGCCGGATCCCTTGGAGGAAAGGTGGACGCCTGCATTCCCGGTCGGCAGTAGCGTAGAAACCAACCGGGCTCCCGGCAAAAGAATTACTGTTACGTTTGTGTGGCGAAAACGCGACCGCTGCGAAGCTGAAGATGGAACGCGTCGTCCTTAACGCGTTGGCAAAGCATCTGCAGCTTGGGCGCGTGACGTTGTCGAGAATACCTACGGTCGTCTCCGGAGAAGCCGATGCACCTGGATTAACCAACCACTCTAGAAATTAACACTCAGATCGGCCTGGAATAGCTGGTACTGGTTCAGGGGATTGATTGGAATATCGCCATTGCCACCAGTGCCGATCGAATCGTCCACCTGCCAGCCATAGGCGTAGGTAAGGTTGAGGACTATGGCATCAGCCAGCATGTACCCGGCTTTCACGCCTACGCCTTCCAGGTTGAGACGGCTATCGAAGATGTCTGAATCGACCAAGTTCGGATCGACCGCGTACTGGTCGGTATGTTGCCACCACGCGCGAACCTGCCAATCGCGTTTTTTCTTTAACTGGCCAATGCCGAGACCGATCTCATACGCGTAACGGTCGCCACCCTTGCCTGGATGCCCCGCAGCCGTAGCGCGATCATCCGCGTCGAGGTTCGTCGCGAAATCCCCAAAAATGCGCATCGGTATCTTCCCCACTTTCCAGCCGATTTCGGCAGGTATATCGAAAACCAAAAGACTGTTGATACCCGTTTGATTCTTAGGGGTAGTGGTACCGGGATAGTTACCGGGATCGCCTGAGAAATGGATACTAAAATCGTTGCCGTCGCCGGTGTAATTGTAGAGGGTCGGCGCAACCTGGAAGTATAAGATGTCCGGAAAATTAAACTTCGCTCCGACCTGCCATCCCAGCAGGAACGCGTTGGTGTTCGGGATAAGCTGAGTCTCGCCGCCTATCGGCTGCACTTGTGTCGGCCGCGCGCCAATTGGGTTTGTAGGATTCGAATCGTCATAAACGAATTGGCCGAAGTTTGCGAAAACATCCAAGGTCAAGAACGGCTCCGACGGCGAAGGCGCAATCGCTTTGCCATCTTTGCTGAAGGACGCAGGCCCGGACGGCCCTCCTCCAAACGTGAAAGTGTGTTTCCACTGCTCCGCCAAGCCTTCAACGTTAATGTCATCGTCCCATACCAAGCTCGTGGTAACGAAAGGGATGGCAAATCGGCCACCAGTCAGCGTAGTGCCAGGGAAACCTTTGTACCCCAGATAAGCCTGTCCCACTGCGATACCGTCGTCGCCTTTATTGAATGGGCCATTCCCGTTGCCGGCGTCACCTCCCATTGTGACATTCGTCGAGCGAGCGCTCGAGCTGGTCTCTAATCGGATTCCAAAGAACCAGTCATCAAGTACCGTGCCACGCAATCCAAAGCGCAAACGGTAACGTTCACGTTCCTTCTCATACCAATCATTTGGGTTATTCGGATCATTACCGGGAAGCCGCCCGCCGCGGTATTCGTACCGCAGTCGCACGTCACCGAAAAGCTCCAGCTCTGTGATCGCCGGAAACAATTTCCATTTCTCGCCGCCATGTAACTCGGGCACGGATTTCTCGACGTACGTCTTTCCATCGCTGGTGACCTCCGTCTTGGTTTTTCCTTCCGACGTCACCACGGGTGTCCATGCCGTGCGCTTTTTTAATCCAGCAACCTCCTGTTCAAGCTCAGCGTTGCGCTTCTGCAGTTGGCTGACTGCTTGCTCGAGCTTTTGGAGCCGTGCTTCGTCAGACGTCGTTTGCGCGCCCAGCGATTGCGCGGCAATCGAGATGATCGCGGCCAGGCTCGCCCCGGTTGCCCGCGACATATTTTTTTTGATTGGCATTCGCTTCTCCTTTGTTGTGGCGGTCTCCAGCCGCCTGATGCGACGCGAATGCGGTCGAGGCTACGAGCCGATTGTTACAGTTTCAAGACAAAAAAAACCCGCCACGGGAATTTCCCGTGGCGGGCTTGGATTGACCTAACCTTCAAAATTTGACACTCATGTCCGCCTGAAAGATTTGATATTGATCAAGCGGATTGACTTGGATATCGCCTAGACCGCCAGTACCAAGACGGCCATTGATGCGCCAGGAGTAGGCCCATGTGAGGTTAAGGCTAATGGCATCGGCGAGCATGTACCCGCCTTTCACTGCTACGCCTTTCTCGTTGAGGCGGGAATCGAAAATATCCGAATCAACCAGGTTGGGATCCAGCGCGTATTGTTCGGCGTGTTGATACCACGCCCGGAGTTCCCAATCGCCCTTCTTCTTTAACTGGCCAATAGCCCCACCGATCTCCCAAGCGTAATGCTGGCCGGTGTGGGCTTCAAATCCCCCCAGTTCTGCGGCCGCATGTGCGCGATCGTGACCCTCGATATTGTCAGCGAACTCACCGAAGATGCGCATCGGCAACCCCCAGGCTTTCCAGCCGATTTCCGCTGGTACATCAAAAACCAGCAGGCTGTTGATGCCGGTCTGGTTC
>JBKPRQ010000120.1:0-24826 GCA_046734635.1 Verrucomicrobiota bacterium | reverse complement strand
CCGTGGCGACAGAAAGGCACCGGGCGCGCTCGAGCTGGCTATAAATCGTCGCCCATCTGGCGTGGCGGTGGCGTGGTTTTTGGACCAAAACCGCGCGATTATTCCAAAAAGATTTCGAAATCCGTGCGGCGTCTTGCCTTTAGGAAGGCATTAAGCGAGCGCATCAAAGCGGGCGACGTTTTAACGATCGACAAATTCGTGGTGCCAGAACTGAAGACGAAGTCGTTCGTGGGATTGCTGAAGAAGCAAACGGATGCCGGGAAGGTTTTGTTGGTCTCGGATGCGTTTGATCAAACCACTTTGAAGTCGGGCCGCAACGTGGAACCGGTGACGCTAGCCACCGCTGCGGATGTAAACACAGAGCAGTTGCTCGCCTTCGAGAAAATCCTCGTCACCCAGAAGGCGTTGGAAAGATTGGCCGAGCGGACTCGTCCGGCCCGAACCGGCGAACACGGAAAGTAAACGATGAACGAGCCGCACGAGATCATTCAAACCGCGTCGTTGACTGAAAAGTCGACGCTGATGAGCGAGAAGCAGAATAAGTACGTCTTTCGCGTCAGTCCGCGCGCAAACAAAATTGAGATCAAGAATGCGATCGAACGGCTATTTCAAAAGAAAGTAGTCGATGTGAATACGTGTAATTACGCGGGCAAGGAGAAACGCGTGCGGGGACCTGTCGGACGACGTCCACGATGGAAAAAAGCGATCGTCACTTTGAAAGAAGGCGAGAAGATCGACCTGATATAACCGAATGACCATTTAGCCATGGCACTAAAAGAATTTCGCCCGTTAACGCCGACGCTCCGTTTCAAGTCGCTGCCTGCGTTCGATGACATCACAAAGTGGCGGCCTGAGCGGCGCCTCGTTGAGCCGAAGAAAAAAAGCGGCGGTCGCAATAGCTACGGCCGGCTCACGTCACGCCACATTGGCGGCGGGCACAAACAGAAATACCGCAAGGTTGATTTTAAGCGACGCAAGCACGGCGTCGCTGCGGAAGTTGTCGGAATCGAGTACGACCCGAACCGGTCCGCGCGCATTGCTCTCATCAAGTACGCCGACGGCGAACTAAGTTACATTCTCGCACCAAATGGTCTGCGAGTTGGATCAACGGTCGCCGCCGGAGATAACGTGCCACCCGACTTGGGAAACGCGCTGCCGCTTCGTGCAATTCCGCTGGGCGCTAACATCCATAACATCGAGTTGAGCCCGGGCCGCGGTGGACAGGTTGCACGGAGCGCCGGGCAACAGGCGACGTTAACAAACATTGAAGGCGGTTATGCGCTGGTGAAAATGCCTTCCGGCGAAATTCGGCGCATCCACGAAAACTGCTTCGCGACAATCGGCCAGGTGGGAAACGTCGATCACATGAATGTATCGAGCGGTAAAGCCGGGCGTACTCGCTGGCAAGGACGTCGCCCACACGTGCGTGGCATGGTGATGAACCCGATCGATCATCCGATGGGCGGCGGCCAGGGCAAATCAAAAGGCGGCGGCGGTCGGCATCATCCGGTTAGTCCGTGGGGACAACTGGCAAAGGGATATAAGACTCGGAGCAAACATAAGCCGAGCGATCGTTTTATTTTGGAAAGGAGAAGAGGGAAGAAGAAGGGGTGATGTAGCCGCTTCGCTGTGCGAAGCGCGCGTCCCACAGGGACGCGACTACAGTTGACATTTATGGCTAGATCGTTGAAGAAAGGACCCTTCGTCGAGTTGCATCTTCTGGAGAAGATCGACAAGATGAACAGCTCGGGCGTAAAGAAACCGATTAAGACGTGGTCGCGGCGCTCGATGGTGACGCCGGATTTTGTCGGCCACACGTTTTTGGTGCATAACGGAAAGACGTTTAATTCCGTTTTCGTAACCGAGAACATGGTCGGTCATAAGCTCGGCGAATTTTCGCCTACGCGCGTGTTTAAGAAGCACGGTTCGCATACGGCGAAGGTCACGAAGTAGTCTTTAGTTGAGAGTTGATAGTTGATAGAAATGAGGCAGTGCGTTTTGCCAAAGTGAAACTATCAACAATTAACTATCAGCTATCGGCTTTTTTAGTAGTGGGCTGCATTGCGCTGGCGCAAGGGCTGGCGGCAGAGGGAAATAGTTCTTTGTCAGAATCCAAAACTGAAAACGCGGGAGCAAGTGATACCGCAGCGGCGAATTCCGAGCCGACACGGCCACCTTCAGAGGTGACCGCGACCGGTTTGCTTCATGAAAACGAGGACCTGCAGCGGCAGTTATCGATTGCCCGGGAATCGCTGAAGGCGTTG
Source organism: Verrucomicrobiota bacterium (assembly GCA_046734635.1). Classification (GTDB taxonomy): domain Bacteria; phylum Verrucomicrobiota; class Verrucomicrobiia; order Chthoniobacterales; family UBA10450; genus Udaeobacter. Next base: position 22,562 of record JBKPRQ010000120.1, on the reverse strand, counting down.
ACGAGCAGCCTGGCGGAGTCCAATGCGGAGGCGGAGTTATTTCGCCGCAAGTATTCCGATTTGCAATTGCAAATGGAGGCCCTCGGGCTGGCATCGGCGAACAAAGACCGGGCCAAACTGGAGCAGCGTTTACTGGCGGCGGTGAGCGATCTTCAACTCGCGCAGAAAGAGCGCGAAGAATATCGCGATCAGATGCTTCGCCTGGATGAGGCCGTGTTGTGTTACTTGAAAACGTCGCAAAGCGCCGATCCGAAGGCTCGAATGGACGTAGAGACTCAGCTGCGTGGTGTCGATAAGATGGCCACAAAGTCCACAAATGAGCCGGAGTCGCCTGAGCCAAGTTTGATGGACGGGAACGTGATCAGCGTGAAGGATGAATGGTCGTTTGTAGTTGGTAACCTTGGCGAAAAACAAGGCGTTAAGGTTGGGATGCCAATGCGTGTAATGCGTGGCGACAAAAGGATCGCGACCCTGCGAGTCATCGATGTGCGACAAAAGATCTGTGGCGCCGTGATTCAGGAAATGGATTCAAAAAAGGAGAGAATAAAAGTTGGGGACCGCCTCCAGGTGGATGCGCAACCGAACGTGAGCGTGAAATAAAAGAATTTCAGAACGGAAATGGAAGTTAGATCGATATACAAGTATGCGCGGATTTCGCCGTTTAAGGCGCGCGAAGTCACGCGTGAGATCCAGGGTCTGCCGGTCTCGGCAGCACTCGATCTGCTTGCTTTTACGCCTAAGAAGGCGGCGTTCCTCATTAACAAGACGTTGAAAAGCGCGATCGCGAATGCTGAGAACAACGCCAACCTCAAGCCCGACGGATTAGTCGTAAAAGAAGCGGTTGTAGGGGAGGGCCCGACGTTCAAGCGAATCATGGCGCGTGCACGCGGTAGCGCCAGCCGGATTTTGAAGCGAACCAGCCATATTCGCATCGTGCTTACGGACGAAATTAAGGTTGAGACGCGCGAGACCAGAAAAGCCAAAAAGAAAACGGAACAACGGGCCGAGAAGAAGAAAGAAACCGCAGCCGGCGAGGCGACCGAAAAGCCCCAGAAGAAGCCGCGAGCGAAAAAGGCGGCCAGGAAATCGAACAAGTAAATTTTATGGGACAAAAAGTTAATCCGATTGGCTTTCGCCTGGGCGTGAACCGCGACTGGCGCTCGCGCTGGTATGCCTCCCCACAGGAGTTGCCGGAATTCTTGCACTCCGATTTGGAGATTCGGAATTATGTGAAGAAGAAGCTGCAGTACGCCGCTGTCTCGAAGATTGTGATCGAGCGGGCGTGGAACAGCATCCGGGTAACAATTTTCACTGCGCGTCCGGGAATCGTGATCGGGCGCAAAGGCGCCGAGATTGAGAAAATGACCGAGGAGATTTCCAAGATGGCGCAGGGCAAGCAAGTCAAGATCGACATTCAGGAGATCAAGACACCGGAGCTCGATGCGCAACTGGTAGCGGAGAATGTGGCGCTCCAGATTGAAAGGCGAATTGCTTATCGCCGCGCGATGAAAAAGGCCGTGCAGACGGCAATGGATTTTGGCGCTGAAGGAATTCGACTCCGTTGTTCGGGCCGGCTCAACGGCGCGGAGATTTCGCGCTCGGAATGGTATCGGGAGGGCAAAGTTCCGCTGCACACGTTGCGAACACCAGTCGATTATGGGTTTGCCGAAGCCAATACCGTTTACGGAAAAATCGGAGTGAAGTGTTGGATGTGTAAGAAGGAAGAGCCAGCGGCCCAGCCTGCTTCTCCGCCTCCTCCGCCGCCAGCTCCGGCACCAGAGCCGACTCAAGTCTAGGGAGAAAATTTTATGCCGTTGATGCCAAAACGCGTGAAGTATCGAAAGACCCAGCGGGGAAGCCGCAAGGGAACCGCTTCGCGCAATCTCAGGATCGATTTTGGCGAGTTCGGATTGCAGACACTCGAACGCGCGTGGATCACGAACACACAATTGGAAGCCGCGCGCGTCGCGCTCACCCGTAACATGAAGCGTAAGGGCAAACTGTGGATTCGCATTTTCCCGGACAAATCGGTGACCTCGCGTCCACCGGAAACGCGCATGGGCAAGGGCAAAGGCCAACCTGAGTCTTGGGTCGCGACGGTGCGACCTGGTAATATTTTGTTCGAGTTGGATGGTGTGCCGGAATCTGTGGCACGCGAGTCCCTTCGACTGGCTGCGGATAAGTTGCCCGTGCGGACGAAGTTTCTCACGCGCCACCACGTCAGGGCCGCTTAAGCATCATGAAAATGAAAGAAGTCACCGAGCTAAGCACCGACGAGTTGTTGACAAAGAGACGCGACTTGCGCCAGGAAAGGCTTCATCTCCGTTTGCAGCAGCAAAGCGGCCAGCTGGAGCAGCCAAGCAGGTTGCGCCTGCTGCGGCGCGATATTGCCCGGATCGAGACCGAGCTTTCGCAGCGCGAGAGACAAACTGTAACGAAGTAACTATGGCCGACGAACACCAACCGCAATCTGCAGCTGCCAACCGTCGCGATCGTAAGACGCGCACCGGCGAAGTCGTTTCCAGCGACATGAATAAGACAATCGTGGTGCGCACCGTGACGCGTGTGCCGCACCCGAAGTTCGGGAAAATCGTGAAGCAGATGAAAAAATTCTACGCCCATGACGAGCAGAACCAGGCAAAAACTGGAGACAGGGTCCGCATCATGGAGACGCGGCCGCTCAGCAAACTGAAGCGCTGGCGCCTGGTGGAGGTCATCCAAAAGTAACAATCGATTTTATGGTGCAAATTCGATCCAGACTGGACGTGGCGGACAATAGCGGCGCGCGCATGGCGACGATGATTGGCGTCATTGGCAAGGCCACGCGTTACGCAGGGATCGGGGATGTGATTACGGCAAACGTGAAGGAAGCAAGCGCAACCGGGACCGTTAAAAAGGGCGAAGTCGTACGCGCGGTACTGGTTCGCACCAGGCAACCGATCCGGCGCGAGGATGGTTCGCTTCTGCGCTTCGATAACAACGCCATTGTGATAATCGACAAGGATTTGAATCCTCGTGGCACGCGAATTTTTGGACCGGTCGCCCGAGAATTGCGCGAACGGAATTTCATGAAAATTGTGTCGCTCGCTCCGGAGGTCTTATGAGCCGCAACAAATCTCACGTTAAAAAAGGGGACCAGGTGGAGGTGATCTCCGGGAATTTCCGCGGCTCTTCAGGGAGAGTCCTGGCGGTGTTTGCGGGGAAACAGCGTGTCCTGGTCGAAGGCGTGCGGATCATCAAGAAACACCTGCGAAAATCCCAGGATAATCCGAGCGGGAAGATCGCCGAACGCGAAGGCCCCATTCATATTTCGAACGTGAAATTGATCGAACGCGAGAAGAAAACCGAGAAGGCGCCAGCGAAGAAACCGAAGAAGGAAAAAGAACAGAAGAAAGCAGCCTAACCAATTACAGATGTCTCGACCCATTCGACTTCGCTCGGGGCAAGACTTTCGGTAGACATGACAAACTGAAAATGGAAAACGAATTTCATCGTCATTACAAAGAACGCGTTATGCCGGCGCTTCAAAAGCTGCACGGTTATAAAAACGTTCACCAGGTCCCCAAGGTGGAAAAAGTGGTCATCAATACTTCGGTCGGCTCGCAATCTGATGTGAAACAGGCGCTGGAAGAAGCGAAAGCCGAACTGGCGTTAATCACCGGCCAGCGCCCGGTGGAGACACTGGCCAAGAAAAGCATTTCCAACTTCAAGTTGCGCAAAGGCCAGGCCATCGGAGCAAAAGTGACCCTCCGCGGCGAGCGCATGTACGAATTCCTCGAGCGTTTCATTAAAGCCGCACTGCCCCGTATCCGTGACTTTCGCGGCGTGTCCCCGCGCTGTTTTGACAGCCAGGGGAACTATACGCTTGGGGTTTCCGACCAATCGATTTTTCCTGAGGTTGAGCTGGATAAAATCAAGCGCAACATCGGATTTGATGTTACAATCGTCACCACGGCACGGACCAACGAGGAAGCCAAATCGCTGTTAAGCGAAATGGGAATGCCCTTTAGCGACCGGACAAAGAAGCCCGCCGCGCAAGCCGCCTGATTTCATGAGTACTGTTACCGATCCAATTGCCGATTTTCTGGCTCGTGTCCGCAATGGCACGCGTGCGCAGAAACCGGAGGTGCTTGTTCCGTACTCGAAGATCAAAGCCGAGCTGGCGCGCATCCTGAAGGATGAAGGTTACATTTCCGATTACTCGATTGACACGGGCGCCGCGCATCCGCGCATCAAGATCACCAACAAACTCGTGAACCGCTCCAGCGCCATTACAGGGCTTCGGCGAGTGAGCCGGCCGGGATTGCGGCGTTATGTTGGCGCCGATGAAATCCCGCGAGTTTTGGGAGGAATGGGTCTGGCAATTCTTTCCACGTCACGCGGCGTCTTGTCGGGGCGCGAAGCGCGAAAGCAAAAAGTGGGCGGTGAGCTACTGGCCTACGTTTGGTAGATTTTATGTCACGAATTGGAAACAAGCCGGTCGAGATTCCCGACAAAGTCAAAGTAAACATTGACGAGAAGGGAGCAGTTTCAGTGGAAGGGCCCAAGGGCAAACTTGACTGGAACCTTCCGCGTCAGATCCGGGCCAGCGTGAAGGATAATCGGGTATCCGTGGTACGCGAAGCAGAGACACGCAGCGTGAAAGCGTTGCATGGGCTTTCGCGCAGCCTCGTGCACAACATGGTGCAGGGTGTAAGCGAGGGGTTCACCAAGCAACTCGAGATCGAAGGAGTTGGTTTCAAGGCTGCCGTTCAGGGAGCCACCCTTAACTTGAGTCTCGGCTTCTCTCATCCGGTTCCGTTTTCCATACCGAAAGACATCAAAATCACGATCGCGGACAACACAAAGATTACTGTCCAGGGTGCAGACAAGAAATTGGTTGGCCAGGTGGCCGCGGACATCCGTCGTTTTTATCCGCCGGAACCGTACAAGGGCAAAGGCGTTCGCTACGCGGGCGAGCAGATTCGTCGCAAGGAAGGCAAGACTGTTCAATAATTATGGCGACGTTTCGTAAGGCAGCGCGACAGCGCGTTCATCAAAGGATCAGGAAAAAAGTGGCAGGCACACCGGAGCGGCCACGGCTGGCAGTTCATTTCTCTGGCAAACACGTTTACGCTCAGGTGATCGACGACAATTCCGGACGGACTCTGGTGGCTGCATCGACCGCTGAGGGCTCCTTGGTGGGGAAAGATAAAGCCGCGGCAAACAAAGCCACGGCGGAACAAGTCGGCAAGGCCATCGCGGAACGTTTACTGGCGAAGAAACTCGAGAGAGTCGTTTTTGATCGCGGCGGGTTTCAGTATCATGGAAAAGTGAAGGCATTAGCAGACGCAGCGCGCGCAGGCGGCTTAAAATTTTAATTCATGGCTCAAACAACTTCAGGCAGACGACCGGACATGCGGAGGCCAGATAAGACCCCTGCGGCGAGGGGCGACACGACCGAGAAAGTCGTGTTCATCAACCGCTGCGCGAAGGTCGTGAAAGGCGGACGCCGTTTCAGCTTCAGCGCGTTGATTGTGGCCGGAGATCATGACGGCAAAGTGGGATGCGGATTTGGTAAGGCCAACGAAGTATCAGAAGCGATTCGAAAAGCCTCCGAGGCGGCGCGCAAAGCGATGGAAAAAGTTTCGTTGAACGAAAACACAATTCCGCACGAAGTGATCGGCGAATATGATGGAGCGCGAGTCCTGTTGCGTCCCGCGTCGCCGGGAACCGGGGTAATTGCCGGCGGCGGTGTGCGGGCCGTAGCTGAAGCTGCCGGCATCCGCGACGTTCTGGCCAAATCGCTCGGATCGAGCAATCACGCCAACGTAGTGAAAGCGACGATTGCTGCATTGAAGTCGCTTCGCCGGCGCGACGAAATTTTTAAGCTACGCGGAATTCGTTTAAACGATGGGCGAGGGGAGCAACACGATGCGTCTTCATAATCTGCAACCGCGCCCCGGCTCGCGACATCGCGTGAAGCGACTGGGTTGCGGCGAGAGTTCAGGCCACGGAAAGACGAGCGGCAAGGGTAACAAGGGCCAGAAGGCGCGCTCGGGCGGCAGTATTCGGCTTGGGTTCGAGGGTGGGCAGATGCCGTTGATTCGGCGATTGCCGAAGCGCGGATTCAATAACGCCGCCTTTCATCAGCACTATGCGATCATCAATGTTGATGATCTCAGCGCGTTTAAGGCCGGAACTGCTGTCAACGAACAGCTGCTGCGCGAATCGAAACTCGTCCGTGGTGATTTTGTAGGAATAAAAATTCTTGGCGACGGCGAATTAAAGCACGGCCTGAAGGTAGAAGCCGATAAGGTCAGTGCGGCGGCCCGGGAAAAAATCGAAAAGGCTGGAGGAACAATTACGCTCCGGGAGAAAGCAGAGCGTCCTCACGGTACTTCGGCGCCTGAAGCTTCGGCCGCGAAAGCAGCTGACGAAGCTGCATCGCAAGGAGGCCGAAAGAAGAAATCGTCCAGGAAAATCTCGGCCAAAGCAAAGAAGAAAGCATCGCGGGAGAGCTAGCTTCCGAAATGATGTTTCACATTTAGCGGATGGTTTCGGCGTTTCTCAACACGGTCAAGATACCCGAACTGCGCCGGCGCATCATGTTCACGCTGGCCGTGATCGTGATTGTGCGCCTGGGAGCCGCGATCACAACCCCGGGAGTCAACCAGGGTGTGTTACAGGAGTGGTTTCGGACATCTCTAGAACAACGCTCCGGAGGCGGACTGGCGGCCCTCTTTAATTTGTTCAGTGGTGGCGCGCTGGAGAATTGCGCGCTTTTCTCGCTGGGCATCATGCCCTACATCAGCGCGTCGATCATGATGCAGTTGCTGACTGCGGTGATCCCTCAGCTTGGCAGACTGGCACGCGAAGACGGTGGCCGACAGAAGATCATGCAACTGACCCGCTACGCGACAGTTGGGCTGTGCATTTTTCAAGGGTATTTGCTGGCTCTGTCCTTTCAGCATCCGGAATCGTATCACACCATGCTGCCAGGGATCATGGATACCATCAAGAACCTCGGTGTTCCGTTAGTGGATGATCTCGGCTGGAAATTTCGAATCGTAACGGTGGTTTCCCTGACGACCGGAACACTTTTACTGATGTGGCTCGGTGACCAAATTACCGAGCGCGGCATCGGAAACGGGATATCGCTCATCATCACTGTTGGCATTGTTGCGCGCCTGCCCGCTGCGCTCGCGCAGGCATGGAAGACTTTTGTGCCCTCGGGGCCAAGTGGTTCGAGCCAGGTGAATCCGATGGTCCTTGTTTTGCTGGTATTGCTTTTGATCATCGTCATCGCTGCAGTGATCACGATTACGCAAGGTGTGCGCAAGATTACTGTTCAGTATGCCAAGCGCGTTGTTGGCCGCAAAATGTACGGCGGCCAGACGCAGTACATGCCCTTGAAAGTGAATTACGCCGGCGTGATGCCCATTATCTTCGCCTGGGCGCTGCTTCTTTTTCCCGCTACGATTGTTCAGTACGGATTCAAAGGAAGCCCTACAGCTAATCGGATTGCGAGCGCACTTTCCACCGGCTGGCCCCATTACGTCGCTCTCGCGGCGATGATTTTCTTTTTCAGTTATTTCTGGGTAGCAACGCAGTTTCAACCAACGCAAATCGCGGACGACCTTAAGAAATACGGCGGTTACATTCCCGGCGTGCGACCTGGAAAGCCGACTGCGGATTTCCTTGATTTCACGATGACGCGGCTCACGTTCGCGGGCGCGATTTTTCTGACGGTGATAGCTGTTTTACCAAGCCTCCTCAGTCAGTGGCTGAATGTGCCTATGATCACAGCGCAATTTTTTGGCGGCACAAGCCTGTTGATCATTGTGGGCGTCATGCTCGATACAATGCGGCAGGTGGAGACACACCTTATTCAGCGCCATTACGACGGTTTCTTGCGCAAGGGTCGCATTCGAGGACGATCCTTTGATCGCGCCAGTTACAGCCGTGGCGATGCGGCAGCGAGCGGCACCCTAATGTGGCTGTACGTGGGGATCGCCGTCCTCGTAATCGCTGGTGTCGCCATTTTTCTATACGGTAGGTGAAAAGACGGCTCGTTCTTCTCGGCGCGCCTGGTTCTGGCAAGGGGACCCAGGCAGAAATGATTACGCGCCAATTCGGTATTCCTGTCACGTCGCCGGGCGCGATCTTACGGCGTGAAAGAGACCTCGGAACGCCGCTGGGAAAGAAGACCGGTGAAGTGCTGCAAAGCGGCGGGCTGGTCTCCGACAAAATCATCATCGAACTAATCGAAGATTGGTTGCGCCTGCACGGCGGTCACGGGTTTGTATTCGATGGTTTTCCCCGGACGCTGCGGCAGGCGGAAAGCTTGATGGCTATCCTGGCGCAATTGCGTACGGCCTTGGATTTGGCGATCTGGCTTGAGGTATCGGAACAGACTGTACGCGATCGCATCGCGGGGCGCCTTCAATGTGGCGAATGCGGCTTTACTACCAGCGCATCGAGTGCGCAGTTTGCGGAACGTGCTGTGTGTCCTTATTGCGATGGTCCGCTGGTGCGCCGCAGCGACGACGATCTCGGCGTGTTACAAACGCGTTTGCAAGAGTTCCGCACCAAGACCGAACCATTGGCATCTTTTTATGGGAAAATGTCGATCCTGCATCGGATCGATGGCAACCGGGACCGCGATGCAGTTTTCAGCGACATTTCCCGGTTGATTGAAAACAAACGATGATTCCAATCAAGAACGCGAAAGAGATTGAGAAGATGCGGCAGGCCTGCCGCACCGCGAGTGATATTCTCGACCGCGTCAGTGACTTGGTTCGTCCGGGTATCACCACGAAAGAAGTGGACGAGGCGGCGGCCGACTTCATGAGCGACGCCCATGTGAAAAGCGCTTTTCTCGGCTACCGGCTGGGGCACCGGGTTTTTCCCGGCAATATTTGTATTTCGCTGAATGACGAAGTCGTGCACGGCATCGGCAGCCAACGGCGCATTCAGTACGGAGACATCGTAAAACTGGATATCGGTGTTATTCGAGAAGGTTGGGTGGGGGACAACGCAACCACTGTGCCGGTTGGAATCGTGGAGGAACGAACGGATCAATTGCTACGCGTGACGGAAAATGCATTGGCCCGCGCAATTGGCGCCGCCCGCGAAGGTCAGCGCGTCGGCGACATCTGCGCTGAAATTGAGGATGAAGCACGTCGCTTTAGTTTTTCGGTCGTGCGCGAATTTGTCGGACATGGCGTGGGACGAAAAATGCACGAGGAGCCGCAAATTCCCAATTACGGCAGGCGCGGCAGCGGGCCGAAGTTAAAGGCTGGCATGACGCTGGCAATCGAGCCGATGATTAACATCGGCACTTCCGACGTAAGGTTGCTCGACGACGGTTGGACGGTGCGCACAGCAGATGGAATGCCCTCCGCGCATTTCGAGCACACGGTTCTGATCACGAAGAACGACCCGGAAATTCTGACATGGCGCGCAAGGACGCAATTGAAGTAGAAGGCAAAGTCGTCGAGCTGCTGCCCAATACCATGTTTCGGGTCGAACTGGCCAATGGGCATCGTGTTCTGGCGCATATTTCCGGGAAAATGCGCCTGCACTTCATTCGGATCTTGCCAGGAGACAAAGTTATGCTAGAGATTTCACCCTACGATTTGTCGAAAGGGCGAATTACCTATCGCCAAAAATGACACTGTAGGGCGTCTGTGTCAGATGTCCGTGGATTTCGCGGTTTATGAAAGTACGACCATCAGTAAAAAGGCTTTGTGCCAGTTGCAGGATTGTGAAGCGCAAGAACGTGGTGCGCGTGATCTGCAAAAACCCGCGCCATAAACAGCGGCAGGGCTAGATCGTGGAGTAATGGAATAGTGGAGTATTGATTTATGCCGAGATTACTAGGAGTTGAAATTCCAGCGGATAAGCGAATCGAAGCGTCGCTTACTTACATCTACGGAATCGGCTTTAACACGGCCAGGCGCATTCTCGAGCAGACTAATATCGATCCGAATTTGCGGGCGAAAAATCTTACACCGCAGCAGTTGAACGAAATCATCCACGCGATCACGAACAACAAAATCAAGATCGAAGGCGATTTGCGCCGCGAAGTGCAAGGTAACTTGAAACGTTTGCAGGCAATCAATTGCTATCGCGGTATTCGGCATCGCAAAGGATTGCCTGTGCGCGGCCAGCGCACTTCAACAAATGCCCGCACACGAAAGGGCCCACGCAAGACCGTAGGCGTTGTGCGCAATCCGGAAGCCAAAGCCGGGAAGGTGTAGTAACTCATTAGAATTATGGCTGAGCCAGAGAATCCAACCAATCCAACGCCCGACGAACCGAAAACGACGGAGCCAAAATCAGCGCCGGCTCCGGTCGATTCTCGTGAAGGCGAAAAGCCGGCAGCCGCGAAGGTTGACGCGCCAGGCAAGCCTGCAAAAAAGGCAGCCAAACAAAAAAAGGACCAACCGGCAGCCGCCCCTGCCGCAGCTTCGGAGAACCTTTCCCTTTCGGCTGATGACATTGAAAAGCCGAAAATCGTCAAGGCTAAGGGCAGCAAGAACGTTCACTCCGGTGTGGCGCACGTGCTTTCGACCTTCAACAACACGATTGTGACGATTACCGATATGAAAGGCAACGTGATCGGCTGGTCGAGCGCCGGCAAGGTGGGTTTTAAAGGTTCGCGTAAAAGCACTGCCTATGCGGCTCAAATGGTGGCGCAGGATGCCTCGAGACAAGCTATGGGGCATGGCCTTAAGGAAGTGGAAGTCCTGGTAAGGGGGCCTGGAGCCGGGCGCGAATCTGCAGTTCGCGCGTTGCAGGCAGTAGGGCTCGATCTCACTGTGATCCGCGACGTTACTCCCGTGCCGCACAACGGTTGTCGCCCGCCGAAACAACGCCGCGTCTGACGGCTATCAACTATCAACTTTTTTCATGGCCAGATACACAGGACCAAAAACGAAAGTGAGCCGACGCTATGGCGTGCCACTCTTTGGCTCGTCCAAAGCATTGGAGCGAAAGAATTATCCGCCCGGCATACATGGCCCGAGAGGTTCGCGACGCAAGCAATCCGATTATGCGATTGCGCTCGGTGAGAAACAAAAGCTGCGCTATCAATATGGCCTTCTGGAGCGCCAGTTCCGCCGCATTTTCCAAAGTGCGCTGCGCAAACGCGGTGTTACGGGCGAAACACTTCTCCAGCTATTGGAGACGCGTCTCGATAATGTAGTTTATCGCCTTGGCCTTGCTAACACCCGCTGCGCTGCGCGTCAGCTCGTATCACACGCCCACGTGCTCGTGAACGGGCGCACGGTGAATATTGCTTCTTACAATGTGAAAGCAGGCGACGAGATCACGATCAAAGATAAACCAAAATCCCGTCAGCTGGTGCTGCGTAACCTTGATCTTACGCAAATTGTTCCCGTGCCAGACTGGCTAACGGTCGATCGTGACGCGCTCAGCGGTAAAGTCTCACGCATCCCGTCTCGGGAAGAGATACAGCCGATCGTGAATGAGCAGCTCATCGTCGAGCTGTATTCGCGATAGTCTGTAGCGGCGCTCTATGAGCGCCGAGGATTGCTTCGGCTTTTCGGCTTGCCAGAGAAGACCGCGCACGCTAGGACTGCTCTCGCCATGTCCCTGCTGGCATCGAACGACCCATCCGGTTCGTTTTTGCTGACGGAAGTTAGAGCACCCTGGAACGTGGTAGAATGATTTCTAGAAACCGCAAAAAGGGCTAACCAGACGATGAAGCATGAAACTACTCTTGGCGATATTAACACTAATCAGCGGGAGCCTAGCTGCCGCTGATTGCCCAAAGCCTGCAGATTGGGCACGCGCCTTTTACTCCGAGCACTATTTCTTTTATGCCGGGGCGCCAGATCCTATCTTGCAGTTGACCACGCCAGAGTTCGGAGCGCTGCTCAAGAAGGAATGGGCGTATTCGAAGGGAGAAGTCGGGCATCTGGATTATGACCCCTGGCTTGGAGCCCAGGATGGAGAAATTGGCAAGCCCGTTCGCTTCTCTGTCGAAACCGAGTCGCCGGATGTGGCAGTTGTCTCCATGTCATATCCGTACGTGCTTGACCCCAAGCGCCCGTCCGAACAGCACACGGCGCACTTGGTGCTGCGCAAGCGAGAACACGAGTGCTGGCACCTTCACGAGTTCATCACTCCGCTCGGTGATTCGCTGTCATATTTGTACTCAGCGCAGCCCTAACCAAGTGCTGCGATCAGCGTCGTGAAGATTTGGTTTTGGTTCCTTTGGTGTGTCGACGCGATTGTTGCAGCAGTTGCGCTGTATTTCTTTTTTTCTCTGGCTATCGGCGGCAGGGTAGGGTCATTTAATATTCTGCCATGGCTGGCGATCCTGGCTGCTTTAGCAGCGGTGGTTGGAGGGAGCGTTTGGCTGCGCTCGATTGGCCAGCACGTTGTCGCAATTGTTCTGCTCTTGGGGTTAGCGATCCCGGCAGCCCTGTGCTTGTTGCTTTTTCTTCTGCTGTTGATTCTCCACCCTAATTTTCACTGACCGCTGCGATTGAAAGCCTGTCCTGAGCGCAGTCGAACGGGTCAATCGTCCCTGCCTTCGAGGTGCGCCAGCGCTTTTTCGTAACTTTTCCGCTGGAGATAATGCGCCAGCCGTGGATCGACTGGTTTGGGTAAACGCGTCTGCAAATTATCGATTCGTTCCGAAACCGCTTTCAATCGCGTCATGTGCTTGGCTTCATCGCGCCGGCTTTCCTCGTCGCGAATGATTGCCAATCGTTCTCGCAGGGCCTGGGTTAAATCGACAAGAGCGTTGTTCATCGTTCTAACCACGAATTAACACGAATTGACACAAATACGTTTGGATGGTTCTTGTTGAATTAGTGTTCACTCGTGTCCATTCGTGGTTTATCCCTCTGGCTCAGAGGCGGTCAGTTTCTGAGAGCAGCTGCCGTTTTGCTTCCACCCAATCGGATTCTGCGTCGCCGGGCAGGGCAAATCGGCGTCGGCGCTCGGAGATGAAGTAGGCTCGAAGACGAACCGCTTCGTCCGATGGATCCGAGATTCCCACCGTGTCATTGGGCATTGGACCTTTTGACGTCGCCGCGGTCTTCCCGGCACTGGCCGAGCGCGGTTTTCGACTCGCAGTCGCACGACGGGTGCGGCCGGCTTTGGTAACTTTTACCTTGGAAGACGCGCTGCTCTCCGGTGGCGTCTCATTTTTATCTTGGACAATTTTCTTTTTTTTCGGCACAGATTTTATCGTTGATGGTTTTAATTCGTTTAGCGTTCATCGATTGGTTGGCAAGTGCTTTCTCGCGCTTTCTTGATCGAAGAGTAAATTTAGAAACTTCACGAGCATGAGACATTTTGTTTTCCGCTGGATCGCCACCACAATCGCTGTGTTTGTGGCTGCGCCGATTGTCGGAATTAATTATGGCGACCGGCTCGGTTGTCTGCTGGGCGCATCGCTTCTGCTCGGTATCATCAACGCTTTTATTCGTCCGATACTTTTGTTGCTGAGTCTCCCGTTGATCCTCGTTACGCTGGGAGTTTTCATTCTCATTATAAACGCGCTGATGTTGAAATTCGTTGGCGAGATCATGCCATGTTTTGAAGTTCCAGGTTTCTGGCGCGCATTTTTCGGCGCGATCATCATTTCGATCGTCAGCTGGATCTTAAGTGCGTTTTTTCGTGGCAGCGACGGACGCGTGCATGTGCTCACGCATCATAGCCAAATGAAGCGTGTTCGCGGTCGTGTGATCGAGCAGTAAACCTACCTCTCGAGAATGAGCATGAGCAAGAGTGTGAGTAGGAATAGGGAAGCCACGCGCGTCGCGGTGCTTAAGTGAGATACTTGCTCAACTTGGAACGAAGTTCTGTGCGGGCGCGAAATAGAACACTTTTTACGGCGGGAACTGACAGATCGAGAACCTCGGCAATTTGCTCGTAGCTAAGCTGCTCATATCTCCGGAGAACCAGTGCCATTCGCTGGGTCTCGGGCAGTTGGAGAATCGCTCCCTCGATTGTTCGCTGAAGTTCCACGTCGAGCAGGGAAGCGTCGGGGGCCAGGTTCGCCTCGTCTTTCAGAGGCGGATCTTCTGCTCCCGGCTCTGGCTGCAGCGGAACATGCGCGTGGCGCCTGGAGCGGCGGAGCTCGTTAAAAACCAGGTTGCGCGTAATCTTCAATAGCCAGGTGGTGAATTTGGCCCGTGGTACGTAGCGACGTGCGCTTTTCCAGACTCGAATGAACACCTGCTGCGCAATGTCTTCCACGTCGGAATTGCTGCCCAACATGCGAGCTACCGTGCCCGCCACCAAAGCTTGATGTTTCTCGATCAGTTCTTGCAGTGCATTGGTGTCGCCCCGGCCGATAAGCTGCATGAGGCGCACGTCATCGGCGTCTTCTTCCGATCTCCCTTTGTTTCCTCGATCGTTGGCAGACATCGGTTCATTTAGACGTTCGTCCGAGGCAAAGCTTGCCAGAAAAACGGCAACTAGCCAAAATTCGCTCTTCGCCACACCCGTGCCATGGTTTTTGTTGCAAGGTCGAAGCGGCCTGTGCAATGCTTGGTTAACGAGGGGCATGGCCTCGCGTCCGCATGAATTACCAGCTTATTCCGAAAGAACTCAGGCCTATCGCAGAGAAAATTGAGGTGGCGCAGCGGATTTCAGACGCAGACGCTCTCGCTTTGTATCGTGCGAATGATCTTAACGCTCTCGGAATGATTGCCAACGTGGTGCGCGAACGAAAGAACGGCAATTACGCAACCTATATCCACAACCGCTACATCAACTACTCGAACGTTTGTATCTTATCCTGCCAATTCTGCGCATTTGCCGCTAAAAAACGCGACGCGCACGCCTTTGAATACGCGATCGACGAAATTGTCCGGGTAGTGGGAGACGCGCTTCCACTCGGAGTGACCGAGGTGCACATGGTAGGCGGACTCCACCCCACGCTAAAGAAGGAATGGTATCTGGAACTTTTACAAAGACTGCGCGCTCTGAATCCTGGCCTTCATATCAAGGCCTTCACCGCGATCGAAGTTCGCCATTTGGCGAAGAGGATTTTTAGAATGCCGATCCGCGACACACTGGAAACTTTGCGCGGAGTTGGGCTTGGCTCCATCACCGGAGGTGGCGCGGAGATTTTCGATCCTGCTGTTCGCGACAAGATCTGTCGCGGCAAAGAGACTGCGCCCGAATGGCTTGATGTTCATCGAACCTGGCATTCGATGGGAGGCCGCAGCACGTGCACGATGCTTTACGGGCACATTGAAACGCTTGCTCAGCGCGTAGATCACCTTCGCCAACTCCGGGAATTACAGGATGAGACAGCCGGATTCACCGGGTTCGTTCCTTTTGCTTTCGAGCCTTCTCAATCTCATGGGATCCTCGCCGAGATCAAGCGAGCGTCCGCGTTCGAGCAGCTTCGCAATCTCGCGGTAAGCCGGATTTATTTGGATAACATCGATCATCTGACTGCCTACTGGGTTAGTCTCGGACTGCCTCTCGCACAGGTGTCGTTGAGCTATGGCGTGGATGATCTGCATGGCACAATTTTGGAAGAAAAGATCTTTCACATGGCCGGAGCAACCACTCCGCAGCAGCAGACTGTGGCTGCTCTCGAACACGCCATTCGGGAAGCGCGCCGCCAGCCGATGCAGCGGGACAGTCACTATCGGCACGTATCTTCGGACTTATCAGCAAAGAGCTCAGCGCCGACGGAACTAGCTTGCGCGTAAATAGTAGGGCGCGACCGCCGGGCGCGCCGGGGAAGCAATGCTCCGCATCGGCTGCGTAAAATATTTCAACGCCCGCCCGCTCATCCACGGCTGGGAAGGGGACGTGGACTACGATCACCCATCGGCGCTCTGCAATAAACTCGCCACAGGAAAACTCGATGTTGCGCTGGTTTCCAGTTTCGAATTTCTGCGTAATCCCATCTACAGCATCGTTGACGACATTTCCATTTCCTCAGACGGACCGGTATACAGTGTCGTTGTCGCGCACCGCGGCGAGATCGCAGACGTCGAACAGATTGAACTCGATCCTGCGTCGGAAACTTCTGCAAATCTGCTGCGCTGTTTGCTGGCGGACCTGGGCCTGAAGCCTCGCCTGATTAGGAACATAGACTTGCAGTCTGTGGGCCCGTCGGCGCGTCGCGGAAGACTGTTCATTGGCGATCAAGCCATCCACTTCCGGCAACGGTATGCTGACGAATTCGCTTTCTGGGACCTCGGCGAACATTGGCAGAAATTCGTCGGACTGCCGTTTGTTTATGCGCTTTGGCTGATTCGTCCCGAAGTTGGCGATCCAAAACAAATCGCGAATCGACTGCGCGGTTTGCGTGATGAAAACCTTGCCAACCTCGATAGCTTGGTCGCGGAAGTTGTAGCCGGGGTCGCCGACCCCGGCCACAGAAAGACCGCCGACCGCCAATTCCTCTCGCACTATTACCGCGAGCATCTTCGATTCAGCTTTGGCAAAAAGGAAAAAGAAGGTCTCCACGTTTTCACAGGTTTGTGTGAAAGACGCAGGCTGCTTCCGAAGCGCGATCTTGCGTTCCGTCTTGTTTAGCGGGCCATTTGGTTCTCTGACGGACTATCCTTTGGCTCACCCAGACCGAGGTCGAGTTCGTAAAGCTTCCACCCGAAACCTGTGAAACGGAACCGAAGCTTGATTCCCTCTCGATCGACCACAAAAGTGCGCGGACCGGTGAAGAATGCGTGTTTTACTTTGGACCAATCTTCAACTTTACCGCTGGGAAACCGGAACTCTTGCGGATGTTTGAGATTCTTCAAGACTTCCGGATTCGATATCAGCGCCGCGATTCCTTCAGGGGTAACGTAAGCATCAACGATCGAGTCGATTAGCGTCGGGCCCAGATTACTCCACCACTTGTTACTCGGTGTTCCGTGGGCGAACCGCGCGACGAGCTGTTTCTTTAGCGATGCTCGAATAGCTGGAAAATCCATGCGCGAACTTAGGGCCGCACTGTCGCCAGACCGAATCGCGGCCGTGAATCGCCAGAACGAAAAGTACGGCGATGCTCCATACATCAACAGAAGTAAAACGCAGATTAGGGCTAGCCAGCGGGTGAGTCTCATTTCAAAATCTCAATCCCTTAATGGAAGATCGACCGGCTGTCGAGTCGAGCCCGATTGCAGTCAGGTAGAACTAGTCGCCGGATCTTGTCAGAATATTTTCCGCGAATAAAGTGATCGGTGCTGCACCGATGGATCCTTGCTCCGCCTGAGTCGCTGAATGGCAGCGCTATTTCATGGAGCGAAATTTGCGGATCGGAGTGCATCGCTCGATTGCTTTTGCGAAAAGGATTTCGCTGCGACGAAGAAGTGGACGAATTTCTACGGCCGCGCCTCGGCTCACTGAGCGATCCATTTTTGCTGCCGCAAATGCAGACTGCTGTTTCCCGCATTCTCGCAGCCTTAGATCAGCGGGAACGGATCGTCCTTTTCGGCGATTACGATGTGGATGGTGTCACCTCACTTACTTTGCTTGCAGAAATGTTGCGCGCTTACGGTAGCGCTCCGGAATTGTTTTTGCCGTTACGCATGGAGGAGGGCTATGGCTTGAGCCCCGAAAGCATCGAGCGTTGTTTCGGGCAATATCGACCCCAACTGCTGATCGCTGTCGATTGCGGCACCTCATCAGTGAAGGAAATCGCTGATCTTCGGAAACGCGGCGTGGACGTGATCGTGCTTGATCATCATGAGCCCAAGTCGGCGTTACCGGACTGCATCGCCACCGTAAATCCGAAAACAACGAACTCTGGCTTTGAATATCTCTGCAGCGTCGGCATCGTCTTCAAACTTTGTCACGCATTGCTGAAAACGCGGCCGCTGCCCGGCTTCGACTTGAAATCCAGGCTCGATCTTGTGGCACTCGGCACGGTGGCAGACATCGTGCCGCTTCGCGAGGAAAACCGCATTTTGGTGCAGCGCGGCGCGATCGAGATCGCACGTACGTCACGTATCGGGCTGAGGAAACTGATGCAGGTTGCCGGCGTGCGGCCGCCAATCCTGCCGGAAGATATTGGGTACCGACTTGGCCCGCGATTGAACGCCGCAGGACGTTTGAGCACAGCGGAGAAATCGTTGCGTCTATTGCTCACTGACAATGACAGCGAGGCGACGGCGCTCGCCGCGGAGCTTGATCAACAAAATCGCGAGCGCCAGGACGTGGAAAAACAGATTTTCGACCTGGTGTTGGAGAAGATGCAAGACCAGCTCGATGCGGAGCGCGACGCAGCAATCGTGGTTGGCGCGCGCGGCTGGCATCAGGGAGTACTGGGCATTGTAGCATCGCGCATCGCTCGGCGATATCATAGACCAGCCATCGTCATCGGCTTCGATGAGAATGGAATCGGTAAAGGAAGCGGACGCAGCATTGAAGGGTTGAATCTCGTCGAAGCGTTGGGCGCTTGCGCGGCCACGCTCGACAAATTCGGCGGACACGAGATGGCCGCGGGCCTTGCGCTGCACGAGAAAAATTTCGACTTGTTTGCCGAAGCATTTCGCACAGCGGCGCGTGACGTTCTTTCCGAAGAAGCTCTTCTACCCTGCGTGCGATTGGATCATGAGCTGGCGTTCGCGGAGATCGATATAGATTTTTTACGCTGGCACGAAATGTTACAGCCATTTGGGAATGGAAATCCGCAGCCACTTTTCCTGGCGCGAGAGATCGAGCCGGTCGCGCCTCCCAGGGTGGTCAACGAAAAGCATCTTATCTTTCGTTTGCGTCAGGGGAATCGTCATCGCCGCGCGGTGTTTTTTGACGGCCTAACGAATCCACTGCCGCCGACGCCGTGGGACATCGCATTTCGGATTCGCGCCGACGAGTATGACGGCGAAACGCTCGTTGCCATGCAGATCGAGGCGGTGCGGCAGGCTGAACGCCATGCTTGTAAACAGTGAATAAGGCGAAGCTATCTAACGGATCGCAGGCAATGGATCCCGGATCACCGACGTTTCCGAAATCGTTGCGAAGCGGCGTTGCAACTTCGCAGTCGCTCGAAGAATTAAGTTGGATCCCACGTCCGAAGCTCCTGGCACTGCGGAGGCTGGGGATCGAGACGGTCGAGAATTTGCTTACGCATTTTCCGCGGCGTCATGAAGACAGGACGGAATTCCCGAAGTTTCCTCATGACGAGAGCGATGTTCCGATCTGTCTTTGCGGGGAGGTAGTCAAGACATCGCTGCGGCGTTTCGGCGGTTGGAAGAAAATTTTTGAGGCCACATTAGAAGAATCAAATCCAAACGCTCTCAGCGAGCCTCTGGTCTGCCGGTGGTTCAATCTGCATTACGTGCAGAAAATGATCGCTACTGGTCAACGCATGGTGATTTTTGGCAAGCCGCGGCTACGCGGAAAACGAATTTGCGTGGATCATCCGGAGTTCGAAGTGATTGAGAATGACGAGGAAATCTCGATTCACTTTCGCAGAATCACGCCGATCTATCCTGCGACAGAGGGTCTTTCGCAGCGTGTTTTGCGCAGCATGATTTACAGACTGTTAAACGAACTTCCATCGACTGGTCCCGGATTGGAAAAGTTGGCGCCACACAATCTTGTTCACGGCGAAATGCGTGAAGCAATTCACGCGATCCATTTCCCGGCCAGCTGGGAAGCACGTGACGCTGCCCACGAACATCTGGTGCTCACGGAATTCTTCACGATGCAAATGGTGATCGCGTCGCGACGCGCCAATGCCTCCGTTAGACACGGCGAGAAACATTGTGGAGAGGGAGCGCTGCTCGACAGATTTCTGAAGCCGCTGCCATTCGAATTAACAGCTGCGCAATCCAAGGTGATTGGCGAAATCCGGTACGACCTCGCTGCGAGTCATCCAATGAATCGTTTGTTACAGGGCGACGTGGGCTCGGGGAAAACGGTTGTCGCCATCGCCGCGATGCTGCTCGCTGTGGAGGCCGGCTATCAGGCGGCGTTTATGGCGCCTACACAGATTCTGGCGGAGCAACACTACGATGTCCTGCGGCGCTGGCTCGAGCCGCTGGGCGTACGCCTGGCGCTGCGGACGGCCGCCCGGCAGGAGGAAACTGGGCCACTGCCACTGTTCGAGCGCGCGGGAGATTCCGCGCCCGAAGAACCGCAAATCATCATTGGAACGCACGCATTGCTATATGACAAGGTCTCGTTTTCGAACCTCGGGCTCGTTGTGATTGATGAGCAGCACAAGTTCGGTGTTGCGCAGCGCGCTCAATTGAGCGCGCGCGATCCAGCACCCGACGTGCTGGTGATGACGGCTACACCGATCCCGCGGACGCTAACGATGACCATTTACGGCGACCTCGATGTATCGACTATCGATGAGATGCCGCGGAATCGGGGAAAAATCGTTACCGCCGCGCGCGATGAGTCGAAGCTAGGCGAAGTCCTCTCCTTTTTGCGAACACAGTTGGAGGCTGGCCGCCAGCTTTATGTGATTTATCCGTTAATCGATGAAAGCGAAAAGCTCGATGCGAAAGCTGCCGCGGCGGAGTACGAATTGTGGCGGGAACGTTTGCGTCCGTACCATTGCGAGCTGCTTCACGGCCGGATTCCACCATCGGAGAAGCAGGGAATCATGGAACGCTTTCGCCGCGGTGGGACAAATGCGTTGATCAGCACCACCGTGCTCGAAGTCGGTGTAGACGTTCCCAACGCAACCGTGATGCTGATTGAAAACGCAGAGCGTTTTGGGCTGGCGCAATTGCACCAACTTCGCGGGCGAATCGGGCGAGGGGAGCACAAGTCCTACTGCATCTTGCTCACCACAGCCAAGGTGAAAGAGGCTTCGGCAAAGCTGGCTGTTCTGGAAAAAACGACCGATGGCTTCCAAGTGGCGGAAGCAGACTGGGAATTGCGTGGCCCGGGCGACCTGCTTGGCACCGCCCAGAGCGGCCTGCCTGCCCTCAAGATTGGTAATTTGAAGACAGACGCGCATTTGATGCGACGCGCGCGGGCGGCCGCGGTGGCGATTTTGGAGAGGGACCCACGCTTGGAATTGCCTGAGAATCAACGTTTCCGGCACTTAATTGTCGAACAACAGGGACGAACCTTTTCTAACGTTAGTTAATGAAAAACTTTGCGAAATTTTTGCTATTTGTACTGCTGGTTAGCGCTGGAATCTCTCTGCTGTACGACTATCGCCTGAAACATGGCGGCTTGGATCTGCCTTCGGTTCGGCAACCGGAAAAATACACGCTGGCATCGAATCCGAGCGTGGATCCCAAGCAGGTTCCGTCGCTGGAGGCGTTAAACCGGGAGCGGCGCGCGCTGGTCAAGAGCGTGATCCCGTCAGTTGTGGCTGTGAAAACGTCAAAGAAGGTTGCGGTCCAGCGTCAATACGAGCTTGATCCGTTCGAATTCTTCTTGCGTAACCGGCGGCAATTTCGCAGTCCGCGCGACGAGACCCTCGTGCAGAACTCGCTCGGCTCAGGTGTGATCGTAACAAACGAAGGCCATATCATCACGAACAGTCATGTGGTCACCGACAGAGAAGGGAATCAGGTTGACCAGATTGAAGTGCAATTAAGTGATGGGCAGATGAGGAAAGCGCGATTAGTCGGCGCTGATTCTGACGTTGACCTGGCTGTGCTCAAGATTGACGACCCCAGCCTGAAACCGCTCAAGCTTGCTGATTCGGATGCGGTTCAGCCGGGAGATTTTGTTTTGGCCATCGGCAATCCATTTGGATTTGAGGAAACCGTGACCGACGGAATCATAAGCGCAAAGGGACGACCGAACCGAGGGGATTCCTTTGGTGATTTGATTCAGACCAACGCCGCAATCAATCCCGGAAACAGCGGCGGACCACTGATCAATCTTCGTGGCGAGGTGATCGGGATCAACACAGCAATTGCCTCGACTACCGGCGGCTCGCAGGGAATCGGTTTCGCCATTCCGTCAAACACGGTCCGCACCGCCCTGGAGAGCTTGTTAAAACAAGGGCGAATCATTCGCGGTTATCTGGGGATCCAGACGCGGGCGTTACAGCCTGATGAATCGCCTTCGGATACGGATGGAGTGCCGGTCGCGGACGTTATGCCCGGATCGCCTGCGGCTCAGGCAGGTGTTCAGCCAGGGGATGTCATCCAGAAGTTCGACGGGCACGACGTAAAGAATTTCAGTGCGCTGCGGACATTCGTGGCCCAGACGCCATTGAATAAAGAAGTGGATCTGGAAGTTCTGCGTAATGGAAAACCGCTTAAGGTGAAAACGCAGATTAAAGAGCAACCGATCGATTATCAAAGTTCCGGTGTCACGCCTCGACGAAGCCAGCCACAGCCGCAGCCCCAACGTCCGGGGCAACCCAATGATCAAGAAGCCGCCGGCGGACCTCTTGCTTCAATTCACGTGGACGAGCTGACTCCGGAAACAGCGCGGCAGCTCGATCTGCCCGCAAACGTGCGAGGCGTTTTGGTTAATGGAGTCGATCCTGACAGTGGGGTCGCAGAATTGCGAAAAGGCGATGTGATAGAGGAAATCAATCAACAACCGGTCACTTCAGTTGCGGATTATAACAAGATCGCGGCCTCGCTGGACCCTAGCCAGCCCCAGGTCTTATCAGTGTGTCGCGGCCGGATGCGCTC
>JBKPRQ010000119.1:0-12386 GCA_046734635.1 Verrucomicrobiota bacterium | reverse complement strand
CTTGGTGATTACAAATTGATAGGTCGAACTGTCGATGACGCTGCCGGCGAAGCATTCGACAAGGTGGCGAAGATGCTGGGCCTGGGATACCCAGGGGGACCTGAGATTGAAAACCACGCTCGCGGCGGTGATCCAAATCGTTTCGATTTGCCGCGCAGCATGCTCGACTCCGAGAACTTCAGTTTTAGCGGATTGAAAACAGCCGTGCGCTATTTGCTGCCGAAAATCGGTGTCATTCCGAGCGAAGCGAAGCGGAGTCGAGGAACCCCGGTGAATAGCGCTGGCACTAACGCCACGGGATCCCTCGACTTCGCTCGGGATGACGTGTTAAGCGATTTATGCGCGTCCTTCCAACAGGCAATTATCGATGTCCTGGTCCGCAAGACGATTGCGGCGGCGCACAAATTTCGTGTTGGTCTCGTTACAGTCAGCGGCGGGGTTAGTTGCAATCAGGAATTGCGAAAACAAATCGGCGAGGCGTGCGCGCGCGAAGGAGTTGAATTCAAAAATGCCGAGCCGTGGTTGTGCACGGATAACGCAGCCATGATTGCATTTGCTGGGTTATTGCGATTGCAGGGTGGGTACCGGTCTGAAGTGACCGAAGAGATCGACCCGAATCTGGCGTTAGTGTGAGGTAGGGCGCGACCGCCCGGCGCGCCGCGGATGGCTCGGCGAACCGTCCCTACCAATCAGTACTCGCGCTCAAGCAGGTAATTCGCGAGTGCGTGAAGGTGCTCCGCTCCGTCGCCACGAAATACAGATAACGCGTTGTGCGCCTGCCGCGTGAGCCGCATGGCCTCGGCACGCGATTTCTCCAGGCCGATCACCGCAGGATAAGTCGCCTTTTTGGCCGCAACATCTTTGCCGGCGCTCTTGCCGAGTATCTCTGAGGTTTGCGTCACATCGAGGATATCGTCGATGACCTGGAAAGCGAGACCAAGCCGCTCTCCAAATTGCGTAATCGCGGAAAGTTTCCGGGTGTCTGCATTGGCGCTCATCGCGCCGAGGCGGACTGAGCTTTTCAGCATCGCTGCGGTCTTGTTCTCATGGATAAATCGCAGTTGATTACGTTTGACTCTCTTGCCTTCTGCTTCGAGATCGGCCACCTGACCCGCGATCAGTCGTTGGCTTCCCGCAGCAACCGCAACCTCCCGCAACAGAATTGAAATGTCGTAACGCGGCGTCGGCCTGGCAGTGGACACGATTTCAAATGCGATTGTCAGCAATGCGTCCCCAGCCAGCACCGCAATGCCGTCGCCGAAAACTTTATGGCATGTGGGACGGCCGCGCCGAAAATCGTCATTATCCATGCTGGGAAGGTCATCGTGCACAAGCGAGTAGGTGTGAATGCATTCGACCGCGCATGCGAGCGGGAGCGCATTGTCGACGTTGCCGCCACAAGCCTCAGCCGCGGCGAGACAAAGAATTGGTCGTAATCGTTTGCCTCCGGCAAAAAGACTGTAGCGCATCGCCTTGTGAAGCGTGGCGGGTTTTGTAATCACTTTTGGCAAATAGCGATCCAGTGCGCGATCGACCTCTTTTTGGCGAGTTCGGAGATATTTTTTCAGATTCACAGGATGGAAGCAGATGCTGGATGCCCGATTCTTGATACTGGATAATCCAAATCTGCGCGCACTGTCTAGTATCAAGCATTCAAATCCGATAATAGCGCGATCAAGCCATTAAGTTTTTAGGACGAACCGTGTCCTTCTTGGTGGAGGATAAAACATGAACGCTGCATTGCTCTATCGGCCACGCCGGCGTTGGCTTTTCTGGATTGCACTTGCCTGCGCCGCTGGCATTCACGTCGGGGCTGTCGTTCTTGCGAAGGGCAAATGCGACAACATTATCGTACAAGATTTCAGGCCGGCCGGATTTGAGATACAGGTAGTCGACGATGCACCGGAGCAGTCACCGCCCCGGGAATCGGAGACGCCTCCGCCTCCAGAGCAACTGTCTCCCGATCAAGAAACTTTCCCGGAAGAGAATCGAACGCCAACGCAGGTCCGCCCTCGCAAGAAAATGCCGGTCGCATCGGCTGTGAGCGGAACGAGAACGGCATTTGGTTCGGTGAAAACGCTGGTCATGTATGCCCCACGGCCGGTATATCCGTACGAAGCACGTCGCCAACGGATAATAGGATCAGGAATCGCGATTCTGACCGTTGATCCTACAGACGGCAACGTGACTAGTGTTCGTATGACGCAGAGCTGTGGAAACGTGATTTTGGATCATGCAACTCGCGATACTTTACACCGATGGCGTTTCAAGCGAGGCAGCGTTCTAAGCGTCGAAGTGCCCATTACCTACACCCTTGCGGGCGCTTCGTATTAGCATTCGAATTTCACCTGCGTTGTTCCCTGATGCGCCAAAATCGATGCGAAACGAGAGAATAAAGGCGGGACAAAAGTTTGAGGCGGTTCTACAGCGATTTGAGCGTCCACTTCTTCAATATGCAACGCGCATAACCGGGGACAGAGAGAGGGCGAGAGACGTGGTTCAAGAGACATTCATCAAATTTCAGCGTAACGGCGCGTTGTCGTGGGATGACGAACCGGCGACCTGGCTGTTTACCGTTTGCCGCAACGGTGCGCTCAATATTTGCCGGAAAGAAAAACGAATGATGTATCTCGACGAGGAAATAATCGAATCGCAGGAAGCCGACCAGCCGATGCCGTACGAGCGCATGGAGGAACAAGAGGCGGCCGGATTCCTTACGCGAATTATCGCGACGCTGCCGCCGCGCCAACAAGAGGCGCTGCAATTGAAGTTTCAAAATGACCTGAGTTATCAGCAGATTGCAGATGTCACGAAAACAACTGCGAACTGCGTGGGTGTTCTCATTCACACAGCGTTGAAGACACTGCGACAACGCTATCGGGAAGCCTCCAAAGATTTCGTTTCGTTCAACCCTCGAACCAACTGATATGAACATCGATGATCCAAAATTAACAGCGTTCGCGCTCGGCGAATTGGAAGAGCCGGAAAGATCCACGATGGCGCGGGCAGTGGCTGAATCGCCGGAAGCTCAGCGATTTGTCGACGAAACACGTGAGTTCGCGGAAGCGCTGAAGAACCAATTCGCCAGCGAATTGAAAATCGAGGCAACAGAGGCGCCAAACCTGATCGACATCCGTGATGATCCCTGGTTTTGGTCGATTGGCCGGCCACTGGCAATTGCCGCCGTGCTCGCGTTGTTGGCCGTTGTTTCGGGCGTGGCCGTATTTTCGTTAAGACACGAAAGAGTTCGAGTCGCCCAGGCGGACGCAATCCGGCTTCCTGCGGTTCCACAGCAGCCCGCCGAGGTCGAAGGCGAGATTCAAATGCCAACGGAAGCCGTTCCGCCTCCGGCAACAACGCCAGTTTTGAAACTCCCCCTTGCTGCTGGCGCCCCCGCTAAGGCGGTGAATGGGATCGCTACCAAGAGTTCGTCGCTGGGTTATGCATTAAACAAAGCGCCCGCACAGCCACGTAGTCGCGACGAAACGCTTCGCGACATCAGTGAGCCAGTCGGTCAGTTCAATACCGCCACTTACGATCACATCGGTGAGAACCCGTTCCTTGACGCGAAAAGTAATCAGCTTTCGACGTTCTCAATCGATGTGGATACCGCGTCCTATTCGAACGTGCGGCGGTTCATCAATGAAGGATCACTGCCGCCCAAGGACGCCGTGCGCGTGGAGGAGATGATTAATTACTTCACCTATGATTATGCGCAGCCAAATGATGGAAGACCGTTCGCCGTGCATCTGGACGTTGCAGGTTGTCCGTGGGAAACATCGCATCGGTTGGTTCGAATCGGATTGAAAGGAAAAGAAATCGCAACAGACAAACGCGGCCCGAGCAATCTGGTTTTCCTGCTCGATGTCTCGGGATCAATGACGCCGCCGGAGCGCCTGCCGCTGGTGAAACAGGCAATGCGATTGCTGGTGGAAAAGCTGACGGAGAACGATCGCGTGGCGATCGTGGTTTACGCGGGCGGATCAGGATTGGCCTTGCCGTCGACGACCGGCGATCACAAGGAACAAATTCTCGAAGCCCTGGAAAATTTGCAGGCTGGCGGTTCGACGAACGGCGCTGAAGGAATCCAGTTGGCTTACAAGATTGCAGCGGACAATTTCATTAAAGGCGGAGTGAACCGTGTGATTCTGGCAACCGACGGCGATTTTAACGTCGGCGTCACGAACCAGGGCGATCTAATTCGGTTGATCGAAGAAAAAGCAAAGAGTGGCGTTTTCTTGAGCATGCTCGGAGTCGGCACAGACAATTTGAAAGACTCGACGATGCAGAAATTGGCGGACAAAGGAAACGGCAACTACGCCTATCTCGATTCGCTTGATGAAGCGCGAAAGGTGCTGGTGCAACAAATGAACGGGACGCTCGTGACTATCGCGAACGACGTAAAGATCCAGGTGGAGTTCAATCCGGCGCGCGTGGCTTCCTATCGCCTGATTGGCTACGAGAAACGAATGTTGCGCAAGGAAGATTTTAATAATGACAAAGTGGACGCCGGCGAAATTGGCGCAGGCCACACGGTGACGGCGTTGTATGAAGTCGTGCCGGTCGGGGTGGCGAGCAATCCGAGCGTTCCGCCGGTGGATCCACTCAAGTATTCGGCTGACGAAAGTTCGCCGTCCATGAGGGCTGCGTCCTCCAACGAGATGCTCACCGTGAAGTTGCGTTACAAAAAACCGGATGAGAACAAGAGCGAATTGATCGAGCGCGCAGTGACGGACACAAGTGAAACGTTCGAAACTGCGCCGGCCGATTTGAAATTTGCCGCGGCCGTAGCCGAGTTCGGAATGATCTTGCGAGACTCTGAATACAAAGGAAGCGGAACGCTGGACGCCGTGTTGGAGTGGGCCCAACAAGCCAAGGCTAAGGACTCCAACGGCTATCGCGCCGGATTTATTGAACTAGTGCGAAAAGCGCAGACCCTAAAGAGAAGTTAACAGGTTAGAAAGATCGCAAAACGTTAGAATGGCGACGCGATCAGACTCATTAACCTTTTAAACGGTCTCAAATGTTCTCGGCCGTTTCGGTGATGGCGATCGGTTTTACCCGCATAGCCAGGAACGCGCCCAGGAGCAAGATGGCGGCGCTCCAAAGCTGCGCGTGAGTCAGACGTTCACCATAAATCCACGCGGAGAGACCCAGTGCGAGCGCCGGGCAGAGGAGTTGGAGCGTTTGTGCAAGCGCTACGCCGATTTCACGAATCGCGACGTAGTACAAGACGTGTGCCAGCGTTATGCAAGTCACGGCCGATACGATCAAAATCAAGTTTACTTGCGTGCCAGCGTGAAGTGGTGCGCTAATTTTTCCAAACACGAATGTAAGCGGAAGCAAAAGGATGGAGGTAATCAGACTGACCAGACCGAAGCTGCGAATCGGGCCAAGCCGGATTGACGGGCGTTTAATCAGCACGCCGTAGAGCGCCCAACAAAACGTGGCGGTGAAGGCGATGAATAACCCAGGCAGTTTCATGTGTTCTGTCTCTCGACCTGGTTGAAACCAGATTACGCCAAAGGCGCCAATCAAGCCGAGTAACGTGCCCACTTGGAACTGCCACTGTCGAATCACCCGGCGTTCCTCAGGAAAAAATGCAAGCGCGAGTAAAGCCGTAAAGATCACGGATGCACGCGTGAAAATTGTGTAAACGCCTGGACCCATGTAGAACAAGGCGATGACCTGGGTGACTTGATGGACAACGTTAGGGATGCAAGGGACGAGACACATCATCACGGCTTGCCACCCGAATGGAGTGCTGCCGCGGCGAACGCGGTAAATCAACAGCGGCGCGATAGCGAGGCAGGCGACAAGATAACGATAGAAATTTTGCGCCCACGGATCATAATATCTGTTCAAGTAATACATGAACAGCGACGGCGTGGACCAAATAAGGACCGTGGCAAAGACAGCAGCGTAGCCTTCCGACACGCTTGCGCGACGGTCTCGCCCGACAAATTCCGGAATTGAATTTGTTTGGTTCATTTAGGCGTTCGGCGCGTTAATTTGCTCGCCTACAAGCATAAATCGCTCAAGAGTTAGGCTGAAAGGAGAATGAATATTTTGAATAAAGAAACAATTACCATCTCAACCGCCTTACTTCTCTGCTTTGCAGGCACTCACGTTTGCCTGGCGAAACCACCAGCGAAATCAGAAGGGGGGGCTGCGAGCCACATGCAGAAAGGAATCGAGCTCGCTCAACAAAAGAACTACCCGGCTGCGATTGACGAATTTACCAAGGCGATTGAAGCGAGCCCCAAAGATGCACGCGGTTACGCCAATCGGGGCACAGCCTATCGCCAAGCGGCACAGGCAGCTCAGGCAGCCGGAGATGCAGGGGCGGCGGCAACAAGATATTCATCTGCTTTGGCTGATTTTTCGAAGGCGATCGAGATTTCTCCCAAAGATGAGGTCGCCTATCGCGAGCGCGGCATGACCGCAGTGATGCAGAGTCAATTCGATGTTGCACTTCCCGATTTTGACAAGGCTATCGAGCTCAAAGCCGACGACGGATACGCGTACAAGTTTCGCGGTTTTGCTGAGATCGGTCTCAATCAATGGGATAAAGCGGTCGCTGACTTCACTACTGCGATTCAGAAACAGCCCGATGATTTGCAGAATTATGACCGGCGTGCCTGGGCAAACCGGAACCTGAAAAACTACGACCCTGCCGTGGCAGATTACACGGTGTTGATCGAAAAGAACCCGAACGATGCCGAGCACCTGGTAAAGCGAGGCGCGACCTACACTTCCTTGCTTCAGTATGAGAAGGCTATTGCCGATTACCAGGCGGCGTTGAAACTAAACCCAAACGATTATGACACGGTGCAGCGTTTGCAGTACGTGCAGGGAATGTTGGCGGCGAAAAATGCACCGCCTGTTCCTTCAGCTTCTCCCACTCCGACGCCCGGCCCGGGGTTGATCACGCCGTTCAATGTGGGCATTGTCATCTTGGCACTCATTATCATCGCCATCGTCGTGCGTTTGCTCACGCGAGGAAAACCCGAGGAAACAAGCGGCAGAATCCGGTGAGGAGTTTGCGTGCTGTAGTGTCTGCTGTCCTCAGCCGACCATTCCTCGATGCGTTTGACTGAATGCGCTGAGGACAGCGTACTCTACAGCCCGTTACAACACGCCTGTCCTAACAAGAAATTTCTTTGACACAATGATGCGCGCAGTTAGCTTGCGGACGCTTTTTGCTGGAACGAGGCGGTCCCATGGTCGTTCAAATTGCAAATTTGACGCGGCTTTGGGACTTTTGAATCTCTGGCAGAGGGCAAAACCGGTTTGCCTCTCGGGTTGCCGTGGAGGCGCTGGGTTGGCGAAGAGCAGCCCATGTAGCTCAGTTGGTAGAGCACGTCCTTGGTAAGGACGAGGTCACCGGTTCAATCCCGGTCATGGGCTCCAGGAGAGAGCCAGGACCGGCAGCAGATAATTAAAGAAAATAAGACAGTCAGTTAATTAGGAGAAATTGAAATGGCTAAGGAAGCATTTAAACGCGACAAGCCGCACGTGAACGTCGGCACGATCGGTCACGTTGACCACGGCAAGACAACTCTTACGGCAGCAATTACGGCGGCGCTGGCCAAGAAGGGTATGGCTGAAGTGCGTGCGTATGAATCAATCGATAACGCTCCCGAGGAAAAAGAGCGCGGCATTACCATTAACACTGCGCACGTGGAATACTCGAGCGACAAACGCCATTACGCACACGTCGATTGCCCAGGCCACGCCGACTACGTCAAGAACATGATCACCGGCGCGGCGCAAATGGACGGCGCAATTTTGGTCGTCTCCGCTGCTGACGGGCCAATGCCGCAAACACGCGAACATATCCTGCTGGCGCGACAGGTCGGTGTGCCGTCGATTGTCGTTTTCCTTAATAAGACCGACATGGTCGATGATCCCGAGTTGCTCGATCTCGTCGAAATGGAAGTGCGCGATCTATTGACGCAATATGAATTTCCCGGAGATAAAATCCCGATCGTTAAAGGCAGTGCGCTCAAGGCGCTCAATGGTGACGCGGAGTCCGAGAAACAGGTTCTCGCGCTCGTCGAGGCCATTGACGATTACATCCCGGTTCCCGAGCGACCGGTGGATCAGCCGTTCCTGATGCCGATCGAAGACGTGTTCAACATTGAAGGCCGCGGCACGGTCGCGACAGGTCGTGTCGAGCGCGGGGTTCTCAAGAAAATGGGGGAAGTCGAGCTGGTTGGCATTCGTCCTACCGCGAAGACGGTCGCGACTGACATCGAAATGTTCCGTAAACTTCTCGATGAAGCGCGTGCAGGCGATAACGTCGGTGTTCTGTTGCGCGGTTTGAAGAAGGAAGAAGTAGAGCGCGGCCAGGTGATTTCGAAGCCCGGTTCGATTACGCCGCATAAGAAATTCAAGGCGGAAGTCTATGTGCTAAGTAAAGAGGAAGGCGGACGCCACACACCGTTCTTCACCAATTACCGGCCACAGTTTTATTTCCGTACCACAGACGTGACTGGCACGGTCAAACTCCCTGACGGGGTGGAAATGGTCATGCCTGGCGACAACATCTCAATCGAAGTTGAGTTGATTACGCCAATCGCGATGGAAAAAACGATTCGATTCGCCATTCGCGAAGGCGGCAAGACCGTTGGCGCCGGTCGCGTGAGCGATATTCTGGATTGACGCTCTTCCTCTGCCTCTGCTCACTTGTGGGATGTGGAAGGAAGAGGAGATTAACAAGGAGCGGACAGAGGAAGAGTAACCTTACGCCAGTAGCTCAATTGGTAGAGTAGCGGTCTCCAAAACCGTCGGTTGGGGGTTCGAGTCCCTCCTGGCGTGGATAAAGATGCTGCAAACGCCGAACGCCCAACATCGAACTCCGAACTTCGAATTGGTTGCAGGTAAATTGGGCGTTGGACGTTGGACGTTCGGCGTTGGATGTTGGTTTTGAGTTAGATGATCACCAAAATAAAAAACTTCTTCGGCGAAGTTAAGGTCGAGCTGCAAAAATGTTCGTGGCCGTGGGATCCGAAAGAGAAAGGATTCCGCCGCTACAAGGAACTGAGTGACTCGACCGTGGTGGTGGTTATCGCGATGCTATTGCTTGGGGGATATGTTGCGCTTTTCGATCTGGTTCTGGTGAACGTTGTTCATTTTTTCACCCGGTTGCACTGATTTATGGCACAGACACTGGCAGGCAAAGATCAATGGTTCGTTGTGCACGTTCTTTCCGGTCAGGAAAACAAGGTGCGCGAGAACATCTTGAAACGCGTCAAGACAGAGGAAATGGGCGATCTGGTTTATGATGTACTGGTCCCGACCGAGCGCGTATCGGAAATCAAGAAAGGGAAAAAGAGCGAGACCACACGGAAGTTTTTTCCCGGCTATCTGATCGTTAACATGCATTTGCTCGACGAGAATAATCAGCTTGTCGGGCGCACCTGGTATTTTGTCCGAGACACGCCTGGCGTGATCGGGTTTGCCGGCACCAAGGACAAACCGATCCCGATGCGGCAGTCGGAGGTGGACAGCATGCTCGCGCAAATGAAAGAGCGCGAAGAAAAGGTGAAACCGAAGGTCAGCTTTGAAGTCGGCGAATCAGTAAAAGTCGCCGATGGGCCATTCCAAAACCAGACTGGCATTGTAGAAGAAATCGATCCTGAGCGCGGCAAACTGCGCGTCTCGGTGACGATTTTCGGTCGCGCGACTCCGGTGGAGCTGGAATATTGGCAGGTCGAGCGCGGTTAATTGTCATGTCGAGCGAAGTGACGAACTAGTTTATGGCAAAAGAAAAAGTAGCAGAGATCAAATTACAAATTCCCGCGGGCCAGGCTAATCCTGCGCCGCCGGTTGGAACGGCGCTCGGTCCGCGCGGCGTCAATATCATGGCGTTCTGCAAGGAATTTAACGCCACCACCCAGAAACAAGCCGGCGACATTCTTCCTGTCGTCATCACTGTTTACAAAGACAAATCCTTCACGTTCATCACAAAAAGTCCGCCCGCTGCGGTCTTATTAAAGAAAGCGGCTAACATCGCAGCCGGTTCTAAAGAGCCTAACAAGACCAAAGTCGGGAAGGTCACGCGCAAACAAGTCATGGACATCGTGAACACCAAACGCAAGGACTTGAACGCGCGCAACGACGAAGCCGCCTTCCGCATCATCGCCGGCACCGCCCGTCAAATGGGCCTCGAAATCGCCGACTAACTTGGCGAGATAGTAGGAATGCTCCGGCAGATTAAACGGATCGTTCCGCTATCAGCGGCTAAGTTGGCCGCGGTGATCTACGGAGCGATGTGAATTATCTTGGGCTTTCCAATCGCACTCGCAACGGTGCTACCCGCGATCGTTCACGCGCGTGAGACAGGAAACGGTATCTCAACTCCTCTCGTCTCCGTAATCATGCTGGGCGTTCTCATCGTCGTTCCAGTCTTTTACGCGTTGCTTGGGTTCATTATCGGCTTCGTCGGCGCAGCCATCTACAACGTTGTGGCGGGATGGTTGGGCGGATTACAAATTGAAGTAGAATAACGTTTCGACCGGCGCTACTGCGTCAACTGGTTCGGTTGTCGCAAATACTCCCACTCCTGCAATGCGATCGGCACATTGCCGTTTTTCCAAACGAAATCGTGGAACGCGCGGAGGTTGAATTTGTCGCCCTGTTTCATTCGCGTGTCGGCAAGAAATTTGAGGATTTGTAGTTTGCCGATCTGATAAGTGATCGCCTGACCGGGACCGGTTGCGAAAGCGATCGCTTCCTGTCGTGCCGTTTCCTCGTCCATCGGCACTTTCTCCTGAAGATATTTCGCAGCCTGTTCCAGCGTGAATTCGCCAAGCGCAAGTTTTACGTCCACCTCCACGCGCAGTGCGCGAAGCCGCATGAAATTGTAAATGATCTCGCGGGTGTGCGGGCTGTCATCGAACAACCCTGCCTGTAACATCATTTCTTCTGCATAAAAGCCGATCCCTTCGTTCGCGCCCGAGTCGTAATAACGTCGCCGGATCGCGTCTTCGTTTTTCCACGAAAGGCAAAGCTGAAAGTAATGGCCTGGAATCCCTTCGTGAACCGTGATCGGCCGTGGGTCTTCTGCTGTCGCTCGCCAGAAATAGCCGAGTTTCTCTGAAGGCTCAGGCACGTAACGGACACAGTTCTCCTTGAGTCGGGACGGGCCTGTGAAGTCATCGTTCTCGGTGAAGCCAAGAGAGCGCAAGTACTCCGGAGTCGGACGAAGCGTGTAATGCTGGATCCAATCAGGAACTGTCAGGATCCCGTGTTCCTCAAGAAATTTCCGGATTTGAATTTCCTTTTCAGCGGCGTCTTTGATCCAACTCTCGCCATTTTCGGCAGCCTTAAGCGGCGGCACGTGCTCGTTGCGATTTTTTTCGAACGCTTCGAAGGCGACGGCGCGGTTCCATTCCTGCTTGCCCATCGCAAGAAGTTCTTCAGGTGAATAAGGCATCAACGCCACGTTCCTGAGAAAGAAGACGTAAGCGTCCCGGCCGAGCGCAGTCTCATTCGGCAGCGACGGCAACACTTGTCGAAGCTTTTCGCGAAAACGTTCCAGCGCGTCCGCTGCGCGATCCGTCGCGCTGTTCAATACCTCCTCCTTGAGAGTTGTAGATTTTAGCAATGCTGCCGCCATTTGACGCAGACGCGGCCGAATATTTTCCAAGGCTTGAACTCCCACGGTCGCAAACGGCGCCGGCGGCTTATCAAGATTCTCAGCGCCCTGCTGCAGGATCGACGGAATGTTTTCGATGCGCGTTAGAATCTCCCCACTGCTCGCGGCGTCGTACGGTCCGGGAACTGTGAGCGCCTCAACTAATGCCGTAAGCGTTTGCGCGATATAGAAATTGGGATCGCGTTTCCAGCGCGGATTAATATCCAGTTCCCAGCGTACCCGCGCCAAAGCGGAGCCGATCAGACGATAATCCACCTGCTGTGGAATCGGCCATGCGGCTGGATCCAGTTTCTTCCAACGCGCTTCGAACTCAGCCAGATCCTTTCGTTGCCTGTCGAGGCTGGCGCGTGACCAGTCGCGAGGCCCGCCGGGCCGCTCGATGCGGTTCACATCGTCGCCGGTAAATGGCGCGTACTTGGCTCGCCACTCCCAGAAATCGTTCGCCAATTTATCTAAGGATTCAGTTGCTGCCGAAGTTTGGACTAACAACACGGCAAAAAGGAGAGCTACCACCCAACGTTTCTTCATGGAGAATTAGTCGGCATCGCGCCGCAAAGTAACTACGCCAGGACTTTTGCCAGGCCGATACATCGACGCGCCGTAGCAAACCGCGGCGGATTTTTCACGCGCGTAACGAACCTTGTTCAGCTTTTCGTCCCAATGTTCCATGTAGGAGCAGTTCGCCGTTTTCTTAGTGCCCGGGATGGGCACATAGCGATTC
>JBKPRQ010000118.1:0-12004 GCA_046734635.1 Verrucomicrobiota bacterium | reverse complement strand
CTTCTGAGTCTTGTAGCGAAACGTCACGGGCTTAAGCGCCAGGATTGATCCGCTGGCGTAGTCCATCGGTTTGATGTCCGTTTTGAACCGTCGCGACGAACTGACTGTGCCAAGTTGACCAGCAGAGTCAATGACCACGTTGACAGCATCATTGACTCCCGTTGTTACCCCGCGGATGCCGTCAATGAAGGTTCTTTGCGTCGTCTTCGCAATGCCGATGCGAGTCGTAGTCGAGTCACCGGCGAGGCCCACATTGCCAATGTAGATGTTATTATCGCCTCCCGTAATATTGGTACCGGCGCCGACACCAATCGCGATGTTGCCGCCACCAGTAATATTGTTGTGGAGCGCAAGATAACCAATGGCCGTGTTGCCGCTACCCTGAGTGTTGTCCGCCAGCGCTCCCTCTCCTATAGCTGTGTGAAAGAATCCCGTGGTGTTGCTCAAAAGCGCTTGATATCCATAGGCCGTGTTGTCACTCGTGGTGTTGCTGAAGAGTGCCTGAAAACCGGTCGCTGTATTGTGGTCGCCGGCCTGGTTGCCTGCGAGAGCTTGGGCGCCAATCGCAGTGTTTTGGATGCCGGTGGCGTTGAACTGGAGTGCGAGGGCACCGTTGGCCGTGTTTCCCACGGCATCGGTGTTGTTAGCGAGCGCGCCAAAGCCGGTCGCGGTGTTGAAGGGGCCGGTGGTATTGTTCAAAAGCGCATCACTGCCGATAGCAGTGTTGCCTTGAGCTTCTGTATTGTTGAAAAGGGCGAACGCGCCATTAGCCGTGTTGCCGGTACCCAGGGTATTACTTAAAAGCGCACCGGCTCCGGTGGCTGTATTTGAGTCTGCGGTGTTCAGAAGCAGCGTCCCGGCGCCGACACCAGTGTTGAAACTGCTGTCCGTGAGACTCAAGAGCGAGAATATCCCAACGGCTGTGTTGTAAAAGCCGGCGGTCTCGCTCAAAAGGGCGGCCTGCCCCTCTGCTGTATTGCCTCCGGGATAGCCGCCGTCGGGCGCCGGACTGACCCCGAAAGAATTCGGGGCTGGCGCACAAAGCACCAAGAAGCCAAGCGCAAAGTAAGTTGTCGTCAGTATGCGGTATTGATTTTTCATAAACTAAATACGGATCGAGATGGTCTGTTGTTTCAAAGAATCGGAAAAATCTTTCGTGATCTTTTTTGGAGTGGACGCCGCCGCGTCGCACTAGGGCGTCTTTACTACTTGTGGCCCACGTCTGCCTACTTCAATCTGCGCGCTCACTCTCTGGAGACCTGATGTCAGAGCTTTGATTTGTCTATCCTGCTCCGCGAGCTTCGCCTGAACCTTCTTCTCCTGCCGCGTAAGCCCTGATTGTAACGCAGCAATGGTCACTTGCTGTTCCTCGACCCTCTTATGCTCTCTAAGAAACTCGTTCAGCAACATAGCGTTCACCTGGTCGTAGCGCACGCTGTAGATTCCACCGTCCTTGTCGCGCACCACGAGATCGGGATTCACTTCGGCCACCTCTTCTGCAACTAAGCCGAAACACGCGGTATTTTTCGCATCGCTCTTGTAGTGGAACGTCACGGGCTTGAGCCGCAGAATAGCTTCGCTGGACTTGTCCATCGGTCTGATGTCCTGCTTGAAGCGGCGCGACGAGGAAACGGTCCCCAACTTTCCACTGGCATCCACTCCGACTGCAGCCGCAGTAGCGGGATCGATGATCGCCCCGATGATGTTGCCAATGTAGCAGCTGTCGCTTACGTCCGCACCAGCGAGGTTCGTGCCGATACAGATAACATTATTTGCCGTCGCCACAGCACTGCCGGCATTAACACCCAAACCGATATTGTTGCTGCCGCTCGTGTTGTTAGGAAGCGCAGAGGCACCGTCAGCCGTGTTGAAGCTTCCGTTCGTATTGCTAGCCAACGCGTATGTTCCACTTGCAGTGTTAGCGACGCCGATGTTGGTATCTTGGAGCGCACCAACACCGGTGCCTGTGTTGTTGTTGCCCATGGTGTTGCTTTGGAGCGCACCAACACCAGTGCCTGTGTTGAGGGCGCCCTCGGTGTTGTTAACGAGCGCGAACGCTCCATTGGCCGTGTTGGCGGGGCCGATAGTGTTGTTGGCGAGCGCATCGAAACCGACGGCCGTGTTGCCGTCGACCTTGTTGTTAAAAAGCGCGTTAACGCCGATGGCCGTGTTGGTGCCGCCGGTGATGTTGTTCGCTAGCGCAAAATCACCGACGGCCGTGTTGTTGTTGCCGGTGGTATTGTTATACAGTACAAAACCAGCACCAATGGCCGTGTTATTAGCGCCGGTATCGTTGAAAAAGAGCGCACCAGGGCCGATCGCTACGTTGTTGCTACCGCTTGTATTGTGAAAGAGCGCCTGAAGTCCACTAGCCGTGTTGTAGTTGCCGTCGACGTTGCTCAAAAGCGCTTGATAACCGTTGGCCACGTTGAAACTGCCGATGGTGTTGCTCTGGAGCGTTTGGGAACCAGTGGCCGTGTTTTGTACACCTTCGGTGTTGCTAAAAAGCGCGAAGGTTCCGTTGGCCGTGTTCTGGCCGCCAGTGGTGTTGCTGAGAAGAGCCCCGGCGCCAGTGGCCGTATTTGAGTCTGCCGTGTTCAGAAGCAGCGTCCCGGCGCCGACACCAGTGTTGAAACTGCTGTCCGTGAGACTCAAGAGCGAGTATATCCCAACGGCTGTGTTGTAAAAGCCGGCGGTCTCGCTCAAAAGGGCGGCCTGCCCCTCTGCGGTATTGCCTCCGGGATAACCCCCATCGGGTGCTGGACTGACCGCTTGCGCGAGTGGACAAAGCGCAAGGAGACCAAGCGCGAGGAGCATTTTTGTGAATATGCCTGCCCGCAGTGCTACAGCGTTGCAGGCGGTGTGGTTTCGATGTTTCATAAGCTAAATACGGATCGAGATGTCCCCTTGTTTCAACGAATCGAAAAAATCTTTGCTGAAAGTGGTGGCTGGCTGCGAATTGACCCGCGTTTGACAAGGCTCCCACGCGGCAGGCGCGAATAGGCGCATATTGATCAGACCGCAAAATTTGGCAAGGCGACGAGCGTGCAGCTTGCCGAGGTCGCCCTTCCGAAAGCCTTTGGCCATTGGAGCTTCTGTCGGCTATAGCCGCTCTTGGCGTCACCTTATTCTCTCGATCTTGACTGGCGCGCTATCATTGGTGGCGGCATGAATCCGGAAGGGCAGCGCGTTCAATCATCGATGGCGACACGGCGGAGTCTGCTTAGCCGTCTCAAACAATCGAACGCTCAGGAGAGCTGGCGAGAGTTCTTCGATACCTACTGGCGATTGATCTATGTCACGGCGCTCAATGGCGGGTTGACCGATTCGGAAGCGCAAGAGGTGGTCCAGGAGACCGTCCTAACCGTAGTTAAGAAGATCAGGTCTTTCCGTTATGATCCTGCTATCGGTTCGTTCAAGGGTTGGCTGTTGACCATGGTTCGCTGGCGCATCGGCGATCAGTTTCGGAAGCGCCCGCGGCAAATACAGCAGTCTGGCTCGCGCGGTGCCACACAGACATCCGGAACAGCCACGCTCGAGGGCATCGCTGATCCTGCGCCGATTAATCTCGAGGCAGTGTGGGAAGAGGAATGGCAGCGCACGCTGTTTGCCGCCGCGTTGTCGCGCGTCAAACGTCAGGCCAACGCCCGGCACTATCAGATGTTCGATCTGCACGCTGTCAAACATTGGTCCGTCGATAAGGTGGCGCAGACCCTCGGCGTAAGTGCAGGTCAGGTCCGTCTGGCGAAACACCGAATCACCGTGTTAATGCGCCGAGAAGTTGCTCGCCTCGAAAAGGAAGAGGAGAAGCGATGGGGGCTGGCCAAAGCGTTGGCTCACTAGATCGAATAAATTAAATGATAGCGCGCCTTCGCAAGGCCACCACGGCGTGGACAGCTCGCTTTCGTCAGAGCGACTCCGACAGCCCTCGCGAGCAGTCGGCTTCTGGCGATGAGGATGTGTTAGAAGGCAGAGGAGGGTCAGGAGACACTCCGGACATTCCAGACTTTGAACTACTCCGCTGTATCGGTCGGGGCAGCTATGGCGAGGTCTGGCTGGCCCGAAACATCCTTGGCACTTACCGCGCGGTCAAGATCGTTGAGCGAAAAGCATTTCGGGATGACGAGGCCTTTGAGAGAGAATTTTCCGGTTTGCAACGATTCGAACCTGTTTCGCGAGAGCACAATGGTTTTGTGGCGGTTCTCCATGTCAGTCGCAATCGCACTGCTGGTTTTTTCTACTATGTCATGGAACTGGCCGACAATGACATAAAAGCCGATCGAATTGAGCCTGATACTTACGTACCTAAAACGTTGAGTAATGAGCTGGCCAGACACAGGCGCTTGTCAGTCAGAGAATCGGCGCAATTAGGCGTGTCGCTGTGCGCAGCGCTGCAGGAACTGCATCGGCGCGGGTTAGTACACCGCGATGTAAAACCCTCGAATATTATCTTCGTCAAAGGCCAGGCGAAACTAGCCGATATTGGGCTAGTAGCGCAGACTGGAGAGAAAAACCGTCTAGGCACAGAAGGCTACATTCCGCCGGAAGGTCCCGGGAAACCTCAAGCCGACCTTTATAGTCTGGGGATGGTGCTTTACGAAGCTAGCACCGGTACGGATCGATTGGACTATCCGGATTTGCCAGGAGACTTCGACGCAATGGCTGAGCGCGAAGCGTTTCTTAAGCTGAATGCCATTATCCTGAAGGCGTGCGACAATGATGTTCGCAAACGCTATCTGACCGCGACTGAGATCAGCGACGACCTAACGAAACTAGGTTTTGGTATTTCTGCGCAAAAAGCTGGACGGAAGTTTCGCCGGCCGGTCACGATCGTTTCAGCCGTGTTGCTTGGCGTTCTGACTCTTACTTTGACTTATTATTGGTTCAGTGGTCCGCGAACGAGCTCAGTTCCGGAAAAGAGTATCGCGGTTCTGCCATTTGAGAATTTAAGTGTCAATCCGGAGGATGCCTATTTCGCCGACGGGATTCAGGAGGAGATCCTGACGCGTCTGGCCAAGATCACCGACCTGAAAGTGATTTCGCGTACCTCCACCCAGCGATACCGGAGCAAGCCCGCTAACCTCTCAGAGATCGCCAGGCAACTTGGGGTAGAAAATATCGTTGAGGGTAGCGTCCAAAAAGTAGCCAATCAGGTGCGAGTCAATGCGCAGTTGATTAATGCTCGAACCGATTCTCATCTCTGGGCCGAAAGTTACGATCGGGAGTTGACCGATGTCTTTGGCGTTGAAAGCGAAATTGCCAAAGGAATTGCCGAATCGTTGCAAGCACGTCTTACAAGTCACGAGGAGCAAGCTTTGAAGGTTAAGCCCACAACTGACGCAGAGGCTTATGACTCGTACTTGCGCGGCGTTGCGTTTCAGGGACGCATCGGCCAGTCGACCTATCTCGCACTGAAGACCATTGGTTATTTCGAGCGGGCAGTCCAACTTGATCCCAATTTTGCCCTCGCCTGGGCGCGGCTTTCCCGGGCACAAGCCTATCTTTCTTTCCAGCGCGTTGACGGCGCTCGCCCCGATGTGGCCAAAGATGCGTTGGAACATGCACAAAAGCTCCAACCAAACTCGCCCGAGACCCTTCTCGCTCTGGGTTACTATCAGTATTGGGTTTTGCGTGATTACACGTTGGCAAAAGCTACTTTCCATCTAGTTAACAAACTTTCGCCAAACAACAGTGAGGTTGCATGGGCGCTTAGCGCAGTGAACCGGCGTGACGGCAATTGGAATGAAAGCCTTGCTTCTGTAGAACAAGGTCTATCGCGGGATCCGCGCAACGGCGAGTTAATAACAACCGGAGCATGGACCTACGCCATGCTTCGACAATTTCCCATGGCGCTTCAGCGTTATGACCGAGCCTTGGACATTATCGCAAATGATCCGGATCTGATTTCGTTAAAGGCGGGCATTTATCAGGCCCAGGGTGACCTGGAGCAAGCCGCAAAGCTCTTGTCAGAAATCACCGTCGAGACCCCGTTTGACAATGCCTTCTTTGTTAAGGTGACTCAATTGAGGCTTGAGCGAAGTTATGCTGAAGCGATTCGCCTTCTACAAACCCGACTGACCCAATTCCACTTTAGTTCTGAGTTCATCAAGGGCTCTACTCAGGTTTACCTGGCTATTGCCCAGCGTCTCGCCGGCGACACTGCTGGAGCCAAGGTCACCGCTGAGCAGGCACGCAACACATTATCGCCGCTCTGCCAAGGCCAGCCCGATAACTCCAACTTTGCAGCCTGGCTAGCTCTTGCGTACGCTGAACTAGGCGAGAAGCAGCTGGCCCTGAAGGAAGCGGAACGGGCCATTACGCTTCTACCAAGTTCTAAAGATGCAGTGGACGGGCCCGGGGCCGAAGAAAACATGGCCTTGATTCAGACCATCTTCGGCGAGAACAGCCTCGCGATCGCAACCCTCAGCCGGCTGTTACAGATGCCGTTTCAAAGCCAGTTTTATGGCCCAATGCCTCTTACGTCAGCCTTTCTTAAGCTCGATCCTCTCTGGGACCCTTTACGCTCCGATCCT
This sequence comes from Verrucomicrobiota bacterium, assembly GCA_046734635.1. Lineage (GTDB taxonomy): Bacteria > Verrucomicrobiota > Verrucomicrobiia > Chthoniobacterales > UBA10450 > Udaeobacter. The sequence goes on along the minus strand of JBKPRQ010000118.1, from coordinate 5,471 downwards.
GCTTTCCAACAACTTTGCAAGTAAGATCTCCGCAGATCAAAAAAGCCGAAGGCTTTCGTCTTTACCGGCTGCTAAGTCAGCAGTTCGTAGGAGAGAATACTCAGGCAATAGATCGCTGCAGTTTCGACTCGCAGGATAACAGGGCCAAGCGTAATCGGATGGCATCCGTTACGATGCGCGAGCCCAAGTTCCGCAGGTGTAAAATCGCCTTCCGGACCAACAAGCATCAACACGCTCGCGGGACGATGTTGATGCTCACTTGAATAGTCTGCGAGAACCTTCTTTAAGTGTTGCGCGCCCGGCTGAAGCGAGCCGATCAGTTGCAAGTGGAACGACTGCTGCGACACCAGAAATTCTGAAAGTTTTCTCGGTGCGTGCACGTGCGGCAGCCAGTTTTGGCCGCATTGTTTGGCCGCCTCAACCGCGATTTGCTGCCATTTCGATTGTTTTTGCGCCGCGCTTTCGGAATCGACTTGCACAATGGTCCGATCAGAAATGATCGGCGCAATTTCAGCGGCCCCAATCTCGACCGCTTTTTGCACAATCAGGTCCATGTTTTTTCCCTTCGGGATTGCCTGTCCTAGAACGATCCGGCATTGCAGTGGCGGCGTTTCCGCCTCGTGCAATTTTCTCAATCCGATTTCATCACTGCCAAAATCGAGGATTTCGGCGGTGATTTCCCGTCCCCGTCCATTAAAGAGAACAAGCCTCTCCCCCACCCGCATGCGCAGAACGTCGCGTGCGTGGTGCGCTTCCGAGCCAGCTAATACAGGCGTGTCTAGGTTCCAGTTCTCCGGAGAGATGAAGAAGCGATGCATGTAGTTAATGGACTGTTAGGAATTATGGCGCACACAACTCGATTTCTTATTGGTAGTCGGACGTAATAAGCGAATTCAGCGCCCGCGCATCTGCCAGCGATTCGCCAAACGGCAGCTCTATCCCGCGCTGTTGAAGCGCCGCAATTACGCTTTCAGTCGGAATGTTTCCAACCAGTACATCCTGCGCGAAGGGACAACCACCAAGACCACCAAGGGCCGAATCAAAACGCCGGCACCCTGCATCGTAAGCAGCGAGCACTTTGGTTTCCGCTTCGCCAGGGAGGCTGTGGAGATGCACACCAATATCGTGTTCGGTGTACTCCTTTGTGATCGATTGCACCACGCGGCGAATCAGATCAGGGCCGGCAACCCCGACTGTATCAGCCAGCGAGATTGATCGGATATCTAACTCTGCCAACTTCCCGACTAACTGGCGCAGCTCGTTCTCATCCCACGGATCGCCGTACGGATTTCCAAACGCCATCGAGATATAGACGACCATATCCAGACCGCCCGCGTGAGCTTTCGTCTTAATCGATTCCAAGGTTCTGTAAGAATCGTCCAGTGTCTGGTTTTGATTTTTGCGCAGGAACGTCTCAGAAACAGAACAAGGATAGCCCAGGGTCGTAACACCTCTGCTAGCCATAGCGCGGTCGGCTCCCTTCTCGTTTACCACGATCCCAATAATTTCGACATCGTCCGGTACGTCGAGTTGTTCCAGCACCTTCTCGCTGTCTGCCATCTGGGGAACAATTTTGGGTGAGACAAAGCTAACAGCATCGATGTGTCTGAAGCCTGTCGCGATTAGCGCGCGGAGATAACGCGCCTTGAGTTCTGTTGGGATTTGTCGCTTGAGCCCTTGCCAGGCATCCCGCGGACATTCAATCAGTTTAACAGCATCGTGAACCACAGGAGCTGCGGAGTTCTACTTGAAAAATTCCTTCGCGCGTTCGAAAAAGCTTTTCCGCAAGGGCGTGTTTTCGTCCCCGCAAAGCGCTGCGAATTCCTCGAGCTTGCGACGTTGTTCCGCATTCAGGCGCGATGGCACTTCGACAATTAAACGTGCGAACAGATCCCCATGCCCGCGTCCGTTGACGCTCCCAATTCCTTTGCCGCGCAGTTTAAACATTTGCCCGCTTTGCGTACCAGCGGGCACCTTCAGATGCGCCCGGCCTTCCAGGGTTGGCACATCAATCTCCCCGCCCAGGGTTGCAACGGAAAAAGGAATCGGTACTTCGCAATACAGATCGTCGCCTTCGCGCTGAAAAATCTTGTGCTCCTTCGTGTGAATCACGACATAAAGATCGCCAGGAGGCCCACCACGAGTGCCGGCCTCGCCGTTGCCTAACGAGCGCAACCGCGAGCCCTCCTTGATTCCGGCAGGTATTTTCAGTTTAACGCGGCTCAATTTTTCTACGCGCCCTTCGCCCCGACATTTCTGACACGGTTTTTCAATGACTTCACCAGCACCGCGGCAGCGGGGACACGTCTGTGAAACGTGAAAGAATCCGCGGGAACTAATCACCTGGCCACGGCCGCCGCACGTAGAGCAAGTAATCGTACGTGAACCTGGTTCAGCGCCGCTGCCGTCGCATTTGTCACAAGCGGCGAGTTTCGCGATCTCAATCTCTTTTTCCGCGCCAAACGCAGCCTCCTCCAGCTTGATCTGCATGTCGTAACGCAAATCAGATCCGCGCCGTTGATCGTCGGTTCGCTGCGTGCCACCAAAGAATGTCTCGAAAATTCCGCCTCCAAACCCGCCACCGCCAAAAACTTCGCGGAAAATCTCGAACGGATCGTGAAAAACGCCGCCGCCAAAACCCGCGCCGCCCTGCGCGAACGCCGCATGACCGAAGCGATCGTAGGCGGCGCGCTTGTCAGGGTCGATTAAGACGTCGTACGCTTCCCCCAACTCCTTGAACTTTTCTTCGGCGTGCGGATCGTCCGGATTTTTGTCCGGATGAAATTTGACGGCGAGCTTGCGGTAGGCGCGTTTGACCTCTTCGTCGGTAGCGTTTCGTTCGACGCCCAGCACTTCATAGTAGTCGCGTTTTTCAGTGGCTGCCATGTGGCTACAAGTCTATGTGACTAATGGGACTCATCGAATTGAGGGGACAGAAGCCTCCGCTATTTTCCCGGACCGCTCGAAACGACGACGCGCGCCGGTCGCAACAAGCGATCCTTAAGGCGATAACCACGCCGGGTCTGCCGGATGACAGTTTCCTCCGGAAAATCGCTGGACTCGTGCGCGATTGCTTCGTGCAAGTTGGGGTCGAATTTTTTTCCCTCAGCTTCGATTGGCTGCAGCCCGTTTTCGGTCAATAAGTCGTTGAGTTGTTTTTGGACAAGAACCATACCTGAATAAATCGGAGAATTTGGGCCCTGCTCTTTTGCTGCCGCGAGGCCGAGCTCAAAATTATCAATAACTCCCACCAAACGCTCCAGCAACGAGCTGTTGGCATACTTGATCGCCTCTTCTTTTTCGCGCGCAGAACGTTTCTTGTAATTCTCGAAATCGGCCTGACTTCGCAGTGCGAGGTCGCGAAACCGGTCGAGATCGGCCTGCAGGCCAGCCGTCGGATCTTCTGATTCGCCTTGCACGGGATCGGCCCCGCGTGGAGCGGAACTCGGCGCCGTGGATGGTTTCATTTGTTTGTTTTGTTCAGTCACAGGAATTTTTTTCATGTTTTACGAATGGCGATCAAAGTGATGTCGTCGTTTTGTGGAACCGAACCGGTAAAGTCGCGAACGTCCTCGATGATTTTCCTTACCATTGCCTGGGCCCCATCGTTCGCATTGGCGCGCACCGATTGCATCATGCGGTCGAGGCCGAATTCGTCTCCCTCGGCATTCAGCGTTTCGGTCACGCCGTCGGTATAGAGAACGAGGCAATCATCGCGTTCGAGCGGGACGGCGAAGTCGATGGTAAGCCTATCGAACACGTTTCCACTGTCAATGCCCACGACCATTCCCGGTGATTTTATGGGCGTGACTGTTTGCGACTGTCGCTTGTAAAGCAATGGCGCATCGTGTCCAGCGCGTGCGAGCGTGACCCCATCACGCTGGTGGTTTAGGATCAGATAGGCCATGCTGATGAACATGTCTTCCTTGATATCGGGGTAGAGCTGGCGATTCACCTTTCGCAAGACGTCGGCTGGAGACGGGTTGCGAGCTGCCTCCGCGCGTAAGACGCTGCGGCAGATCGCCATGATAAGTGAGGCTGGCACGCCTTTGCCTGATACGTCCGCGATCGCCACACCCAGCCGCTCCTCATCGACCCGGATGTAATCGAAATAATCGCCGCTCACCTGTCGGGCAGGCGCATTGAGACCGCTGATCTGAAATCCGTTAATGGCCGGCGCTTCCGACGGCAACAAGATGCGCTGAATGTCCCGCGCGATTTCGAGATCGTGGTCCAGCCGTTTCTTTTCGTTGGCCATGGAATAAATGATGGCGTTATAGAGCGCAAAAGCGGATTGCTCGGCGATCGACTTGAAAACGACAAAGTCCCCTTGGGAAAAAGGGGACCCTGCCGGGCCTTGCGCGAGCGCGAGCACGCCCAGGTCCTGGTTTCCATACCGCAGTGACGCAGCCATGACCGACGCGCTGCCAAACGCGCTTCCACGCAATTTCGCCAGCTCCGGCGCGTCGGAGAACTCAGTCAAGCAAACAGATTGTCCTGTTTGCCAGACTCGTCCAATGAGTCCTTCGCCCGGACCGACCGCGTGCAGCCGTAGAAAGCGATCGAGCGCAATGGGAGCAGCCGCCGCTTGTTGCAGGATATTTTGCGGGACATCGACCAGCGGTGGACAGTCTTTGGAAATAAACGCCGGCGTAAGTTTCCCGCCCGTTCGATCGGTCACATAAAGCGCGCCGCCGTGCGCGTCCAGAACACGCGTCGCCCCCTCGACAATGAGCCGGTGCAGTTCCTGCGGCCGAATAGTCTCCCGAAAGGCCTCGCCCAAGCCATGCAAAAAATCGAAGACAAGCGTCTCCTCGACCTGAATTTCTTCATGAGAGCGCTCCAGCCGTCGAATCCGCTGTTTCTGAAACCAAGCAGTGACAGCCCAACCGGCAACAGACGCGACGAGCAGTCCGAGAAGAAGAGTCGGCCACATCATGCAAGGGCCAGCTTACTTCGAAGGCGTCTCGTGATGAAGGTCTTGTCTTAAGAAATCGAGAACGTCCTTAAAGCGAAGGATATTTTCCGGCGCGGCCTCGCAAAGCGCCTCATGCGCTGCCAGCATTGTCTCGGTTTGTTCCTTTTTTCGATCTGCAGGCGACCGGACCGCCGGGGGGTTCCGCTCGAGCGCTCCGCACTCAGGAGGACTGGAACCATTACCACGAATATCGAATATCTGATCCAAGCCCAGCCCGGAGAGAAGCTCCTGGCTGCGGTTTCCGCAGTGAACGATGTGAAGATGTCCGTGTCCGAGCTCCTTCAATCGAAGCGCCACGCTGGCCATCGTTCCCATGAATGTAGAATCCATCATGGCGCAATCCTCTAGATCGACCACAAATTCGCGATAGCCGCGGTCCAACATCTCGCGCGCGAACTCTTTGAGATTGCCGCTGTTGAGGAAACTACCTTTCCCCTCCACTTTCACCCACACGGTTGGGCCGCTCACCCCTACTTGAATAGATGAGTCCACA
>JBKPRQ010000117.1:0-6198 GCA_046734635.1 Verrucomicrobiota bacterium | reverse complement strand
ATTGAAGATGTCAGTCCCGCATTTCCACTTACCGTCCGCCTGTTTTTCCCACACCTCGCAATACTTCCCGCGGTCTTTCGTGCCATCCTTCATTGTCATGTCGTATGTCCCGGTCAAAACTGCCAAGTCGCCGGATTTGGCTATTTCAACACGACTCGTTTTCCAGCTGATGTTGTTGATGCTATCGAGCAAGTTTTTCCAACCCTTTCGAATCGCCTCCCTGGTAGAATCTGCCGGAGCATTTGGAGGCATTACGATGGCATCGTCCGAATAGAAGGAGATGGTTTTCTCAAGATCTTTGGTCGAGGCAGTTGCAGCCCATTGGGCATCGAGATCACGAAGAGCTTGCTCACTGGCTTGAGTATCGGCGACTGCAGCCGTCGGTAGAATACTGCATAACAAGGCAATGAAGATGTTAGTTTTCATGCTGCCATCAAAGCGACGAACTGGATTAGTCGTCAATCCTTTTCGAGCCTAACGAATACAAAGCAAACGCTCGAATATCGATTTTTGCCAGCAGGAACCGGACAATCGTAACCCTTTGTTTAGATCCTTGATGAATGTTGCGGGCACTGGCCAAAATATCGAGATCGATAAACACCAGAGGAACCTTACTTGTTCTCGCGTCTGAACTCATACGCCTGTCCGTCATCGAAAGTGATACGCAGCACATCGAGCTTGCCGGCGGCGTCCGCCTGGAATTGCGCCAATCCATTTGGTTGGTCCCCCAGATTTTTGGCCACTGCTTCGAAACGTCCGCTCGGCACGAGACGGACCGCGAAGATGTCGCCATTCCACGGTTCGAGTTTGAACTGTGCGCCGGTAACCTGAAGTTCCACCAACAGTGCATCGCCTTCTGGCCGCACCACAGCCTTGCCGAAGCTAGAGTTAGCAAAGTTACCGCCTAGCGCCGCGAGCGGTGGGGAGGGCTGTGGCTTGTCGGGCCTCGCGAACTGCTTTCGCACACTTTCGTATTTCGCCTTCGCAGCTTCCAACGTCTTCGCCACGTGATCGACAGAAGGATTGCCGACAATGCGGTCGAGGACCGACAGTCCGACGGCATCAGGAAAACCGACATTGGTTTCATTCGTCAGGACTATGACGCCGACTCCTGCCTCTGGTACGAAGCCAATATACGCGCCGAAGCTCGTCGTACCGCCATTGTGCCAAATCACGTTGGCCTTCGGAGTTTGCTGCACCACCCAGCCCAGCGCGTAAAAGACTTTGTCGTTCAGCGCAACTTTAGGTGTGCGCGTTTGCGCCAGGTTCTCCGGCGAAACAAAGCGTCGACCTTCGAACATGCCGTTGGAGAGTTGGAAGCGGACCCAGCGCGCAGTATCCTCGATTGTAGAATTAATGTCGCCAGCTCCTCCAAAGTCGTACGGGAAGAGTTGCGTAAAAGGGACTGCGACCGTGCCCTCAGGTGTCCAACGATAGCCTTCGGCATGATTCGATGCTGCGGCGATGGCCGCGGCCGTGTAGGATGAATTCTTCATGCCGAGCCGTTCGAGCAATTCCTGGCGCAGGAATGTGTTCCAATCCGCAACGCCTGCTGCCTTGGCCACGATGCGACCGGCCAGGAGATGCGTGATGTTAGTGTACGCAAACGTCGAACGGAAACTCGAGACCGGCTCGACGTTCCGCAACGAATGAATCATATCGGTCTCGCCGACGCCGACCATTCCCAGCATGTCGTTAGCATAAGGTGGCAACCCCGAACGTTGCGCGATCAAGTCGAAGACTCGAAATTCGCGAGTGACCCAGGGATCTTTGAATTGAAAATCCGGATAGAGATCGATCACCCTTTGGTCCCATTTTAGGCGGCCGCGATCGACCATCATTGCGAGGGTCGTGGCGAGAAAGCCTTTGGTGGTCGAGCCGATTTGAAAAACGGTCCGAGTATCAACTGTGCCGCCACCCTCCTTGGCACGGACCCCGAAGCCCTTCCCATAAACAAGCTTGTCGTTTGCGACAATTCCAATCGCCAGCCCGGGCACATCGAAGGCTTTCATCCCGCTCGCGATGTAGCGCTCAACATCGGGGATCAGACTCTGAATACTCTTCTCTACAGCCTGGTCATTAGCTTTGGTATCGGCCGCTGATGCGGTGCATAGGAGAGTAGATAGGAGAAGAAAGATGCGGACCTGAATTTTCATCCGGTCATGAAAGCCGCGCGTCGAAGTGAGCGTCAATCCTTTTCGGATTTAGAACGAAAGCTATTTCTTTGGCGAGAGAAGTTCGCTCAGGTCGTATGTTGAATAAGCCTTCGGTTCGGCACCTTTGGCAATTAGCGCATCGACCACGTGAGCGAACTCTTCCGTTTGCCAGTGTCTTCGCGTCTCCCACCACTGTTGTACGCCGGGATAGGCAATCACGTCGCTCATCGTTCGCTGGACCTCGCCCCATATCGAGGCGCTGAGCACGCCATCGCGATGTGAGAAATACATGGCCTGGAAATTTTTGAAGAATCGATTGAGAAACGAGCTAAACCTTAGTTTGGAAACAGCGTCGAGATCATTGAAACACTGCACGCCACGAAGATAAACCGCACAAAAATCAGGATTATCGTGAAACGATTTGGTAAGATCGCCCCATTGGACCGTGAGAGCGTTTACCACCGACTGGTGGCGTTCCTTGGTTTGAGCCCTGATTTGCAGCGCGAGATAAATCAGAGAAGGGATTCCCACGATTACGGCCGCTAGTTGGCCGATCGCCGTCATCATCTCCCAGTTCATTGCTAGCGTGCAGCAGATTCGCGCGGCGTGATGCCAAGCGCCTTTTCGATCGCCGCCGGGTCGTACACCTTTCCGCCTTTGATTACTGTGGTGATCTTGTCGATGTCCTGGATGTCCTTCGTCGGATCGCCATCCACGAGAATCATGTCGGCCAGTTTTCCCGCCGCAATGACGCCGCGGTCTTTATCCACACCCATCACCAGAGCAGGCGTCCATGTTGCCATGCGCAGAACTTCAGCCGGCGGAATACCAGCTCGCGCATAGAGTTCGAGCTCGTGATGGAGCATGTAACCAGCCAGCGCATCGGTTCCTGGGATAATCGTCACACCTGCGTCATAAATTGCCTTAAGTAAGCGCAACATCGCTGGAAAAGCGTCGTGATAAGCCGCCTGTTTGTCTGGCGGGGCTTCGAGCGCTCCGCTGAGCATTTCGCGCCGTATCTGTGGCGGAAAACGAGGCACGATCGCTTCCAGCCCAGGTGTAATCGCACTGGGATTGCCGCAAAAGAGCCCTTCGAAAGCGCTCATCGTCGGATCGAGCACGGTGTGATGTTGCCGGAGAAAATTGATGAAGTCGCGTACTTCGGGTTTATCTGGAGTAATTTCGCTGGCGTGTTCGGCGACTTTGATAAAGCGATCACGATTGCGCGTCTCCTTCACCTCGGGAAACAGGAAGTTGAGCTCGATGAAATTGATGTGCTGGATTTCGTCGGCGCCGCCTTCCACGAATTGGCGCGCTGACATGAACGCAGGAACGTGTCCGCTGACGCGCAGTCCACGCGCATGCGCATGGTCCGCGATGCTCGGAACCAGCTCCGGTTTGATTGACGAATAGATCTTGATTTGGACATACCCGTGGTCGGCATACCAATCGACGTCCTGAATCGCCTGGTCGGCAGTATCGACCCGCATCTTGGTAGGACCCGCAAACTCTCCGGTGCCATCGATGATTCCTGCTTTCAGAACACGGGGTCCGAGCTCGCTGCCATTATCGAAGCGCGCGACGCGTTCAAGAAAGCTATCGGTATCGTTCGCCATGTCACGCGCGCTGGTTACACCATTCGCGAGATCGAGCGGGCCATCGTGGTCGCTAAAATGCTGGTGATTGTCCCATAACCCGGGCATCAGGAAGCGACCCTGCGCGTCGATGATCTCGACGTTCGCAGACGGTTTAACATCACGATCCGGTGCAACGCGGACGATCCGGTCGCCGCTGATCACGACACTCATTGCCGGCGTAACGCTCAGATCGCGTGGATCGAACAAACGGGCGTTGCGAATCATCAGATCGCCTCGCGGAGTATGCACAAGCGCGCGAGCGATGCGCTCGGACCAAGCGGCATCCGTTTTTTGCTGGTGCTCCTGCAATCGCGGAATTGCAGATTCCAATCCATCCGGCACGACGGAAAACCACGACGATACAGATGTCGACGCACCATGACGATCTAACCAGATCGCTTGCGGCAAAAAACCGAGACCGATGATCCGGTATTCGGTGAAAACTTGATTACCAGAAGACACTTTGCCTGCCTGTTCAATCGTTGCTTCGCCAGCCGGAAGTAACGCCAGTTTGTGGTTCGGCACTTTCAACAACGCGCGCGCGAGCACACCGAAAAATTCCGGAGGTGCGTTCATTGGCAGGTAGAAAGCTCCTGCGACGGCTTGTTCCCCTCGTTCGCTCCGATTCTTCCAGCTGGCCCGACCGTTCTTGATTTCGAAATGTTCTTCGACCGGCGCCTTCATGTAATCGTTCCCGCGGCCCTCGTACTCGATCGGCACACCGGAGTTATCGAGTTTCCAGCTTGCCGTGATGTGATCGCCGCGACCGCGATCGTTGTACGAGTATTCAGCGCGAACCGTGCCGTCAGGCTGAGCTTCGACGGTCTGCGTGCCAGCCGGGTTACCCTGAATAAGGATTTTGTCGGTGCGATGCTTCGCCGACAGCTGCCCGCTTGTGGATCGAAATAATTGATAGGCGAGCAGACCAACCGCAATAACGGCGATGCCAATAATAAACGTGGCAAACTTTCGTTTACTCCAGTAGGGCAGGACCTCGCCCGGCGTAACTTCCGCCGTCCGTTTCAGCCCCTCCGGCGTCATCTCGTAGGACCACGAGATAAACAGGGTAATCACGAAACCGATGGCGACCACGACGACGAGAGCCGGCAACATCCATTCAGGTGCGTCGAGCGTTGGCAACAGAATCCATGCGAGTTCGATCAGCAGCCACGAGACCACGGCATAAACCAGCGCAACCTTGTCAACATGGCGCCGCTTCAGCTCTGAAAAAAAATTGTTCATTTTGAACTGATCGCCGATTTGAATTCTCGCCCCGGGATAATTTTTTCCGCGAGGGCTTCGAACCGCGGATTGCCGCGCAGTGGATCCACGAGCGGGTCAACTCTGATCCACCCTACGTCAGAACCGGCGCGATCTTGATAGCTTTGTTCAAGCCAGCGCAGCGCCTCTTCTTTATCGCCCAGTCCGAGATAGACAAGAGCAAAGCTGTAGGCTGCGACATATCGCTGGGTCGATAACTCCCTCAGTTGGTTCAGAATCTTTTCGGCCTCCGTCTTGTTACCGGACAAGCCATAAGCGCGGCCGAGCATCCCGAGGACCGAAGGGTCGTCGTTTAACGCTCGCGCCTTCTGGTACTCCGCGATCGCCGCGTCAGGAGCGCTTTTCATTTCTAACGCCTGACCAAGCATAACGTGAGCGAAGTAGTAACCGCGATCCATTTCCAGCGTTTTGTGCAACTGCGCGATAGCTTCATCGTAGCGGCGCGCGAAAAAGTAATCCACGCCCAGATCCGAGTTGATGACGAGCGAGAGCGGATCCAGTTCGACGGCTTGCTTTCCCTCAGCGATCGCATCGTCGAAACGGCCTAATGCGGACAAAGTGTTGTTGCCGTACTGCTGGTGCGCAGTTGCGTAATTTGGGTTCAGCTCAATGGCGCGTTGAAATTCCCTGTTCGCTTGCGAGAAATCGAAGTCGTAATACCAAACCGCCAACGCCAAAGCGGTATGCGCTTCGGCGAGAGTGTCGTCTAACTCCAACGCCTCCTTTGCCGCCGCCATAGCTTTCGGGTAACAATCTTGTGGAGTACCTGCCGTGTAGCCGGGTAGGAATACGTAAGCATCGGCGACTCCCGCATAGGCCAGCGCGTAGTTAGGGTCTGCCGTAATGGCTTGCTGAAAGTAATCGATCGACTTCCTAAGGTCGTTACCGGTGCGCTTGTTCCAAAAAAACCGGCCCTTCAAATAAAGCTGGTGCGCTTCGGTATTCTCCGTCGGTCGCGCGGCAATGGCATGCTGTTCGGAACCGTTCAGCTTCGCTTGCAACGTATCGGCGATTGTTTTCGCGATCTCGCTTTCGACCGCGAAGATGTCGGTCAATTTTCGATCGAACGTTTCCGCCCACAGGTGCGCATCGGTTAGTGCATTGATCAACTGTACATTGACGCG
>JBKPRQ010000116.1:0-23999 GCA_046734635.1 Verrucomicrobiota bacterium | reverse complement strand
GGCGACTTTAACGGGGATAACAAACCCGATTACGTGCTTTACGACGCCGGCACCCATCAAACAGCAGCCTGGTATCTGAATAATAACGTTCGCGTAGGCAGCGGTTTTGGGCCAACGCTACCCGGTGGCTGGACATTGGCCGGCGTAGCGGATTTCGATGGCGATGGTCACCCAGATTATCTCTTATACTATCCAAGTTCGGGCTACACAGCTATCGGTTACTTATCTGGACTAACGCTTATCGGTGCCGCTTGGGGACCGATCATCCCCATCGGCTGGACATTGGTGGCCACTGCGGACTTTAACGGTGACGGCAAACCGGATTACGTGCTTTACAACGCCGGCACACGTCAAACAGCAATCTGGTATCTCAACGACAACGTTTTCGTCAGCGGTGCGTTCGGTCCAACTGTCCCTGCTGGTTGGAGCCTGACGGCGCCTTGACGGTTCGCTGGCTGCGATACAGAGCCAGCCGATCACTCAATTGGGTAAAGTGGTGGGCTTCGTGATTGTCTTATGGTTTCAAGTTTATCTGTTCACATCTTGGCAATCATGCCAATCCGGGTTGAGTGCGTGCATTGGAATCTGACGATGGTGATGCTTAACCTCGCTGGGTAGCCATTTTTGAACTCACGGTCTTTGGTGGTCACAGAAAAGCGTTAACGTGGACCCGTTTGTATCTATCCTGATTCCGGCTCATAACGCCGAACGGTGGCTTGCCGACTCGATTAGGTCGGCAACCGCACAGATCTGGCGTCACAAAGAAATCATTGTCGTCGATGACGGTTCTACCGATGGGACTCTTGCGGTCGCGCGGCAATTCGAGTCGAACGAAGTTCGGGTTGTAACCCAGCCGAATCAAGGCGCCGCAGTGGCGCGAAATACTGCCTTTTCTTTGGCCCAGGGAGATTACATCCAATGGTTGGACGCCGACGATATTCTCGATCCTCACAAGATCGAACGCCAGGTGCGGAGAATTAAGAATGGATTGAGCGACCGAACATTGCTTTCGGGGGCGTGGGGATACTTCATTTACCGACCAAGCAAAGCGCAGTTCATTCCAACGCTTTTATGGCACGACCTCTCACCCGTGGAGTGGCTAACCAGAAAGATGGCTAACAATTTGCACATGCAGACGGACAATTGGCTGGTAAGTCGTGCGCTCACCGAAGCTGCCGGGCCATGGGATCCCCGCTTATTTCGGGACAACGATGGAGAGTATTTCTGCCGCGTGATTCTGGCTTCAGATGGTATTCAGTTTGTGCCAGACGCAAAATCGTACTATCGCGATGTCGGGTCCAAGTCCATTAGCCACATTGGACGGTCTAACAAGAAACTGGATTCCTTGCTCATTTCCCTGAAGCTGCATGTCCAATATCTCCTGTCACTGGAAGACAGCGAAAGGACCCGGACAGCGAGTCTCGGTTATTTGCAAACCTGGCTCCATCATTTCTATCCGAATCGTCCGGACCTGATTCAGGAAACACAACAACTTGCCGACAGTCTGGGCGGCCGACTAACTCTTCCCAGAGCGTCATGGAAATACATCTGGATTGAAAAACTCTTTGGCTTTGCGACCGCGAAAGAAACGCAATCGGCCTACAATTGGGTCAAATCTTCAGTGCTGAGAACCTATGATAGGATGATGTATTCACTTGAGCGAAGTGGCAGATTGCCCAGCTGAGACCATGAAACATTCGAGGCGACCTCTGGTTCTAAATATTTTCGCTTTGTTCATTCCTCTTTCTTTGGAATAGGCGCAGGAGCGAGAGTAAGAGTAAGACCTGACAAATTAAATGAGTGTGTTGATTATCAAGCTCGGGGCGACCGGCGACGTTGTAAGGACAACGCCTTTGCTAAGGCGGTTCGATGGACCAGTCAGCTGGGTCACCGCGAAAAGCAATCTATCGTTGCTGGAAGGAATTGATCGACCAGTGCGTTGTGTGTCATGGGAGGATCGCAGGCGAATAACTGATACGGCCTACGATCTCGTGATCAACCTCGAGGACGATCTGGAGACAAGCCGGTTTTTGAAGAACCTGAAATTTAAACAGCTCTTTGGCGCACACCTGGATCGAGACGACAAACTTGTTTATACATCAGATTCCTCTGACTGGTTTGACCTGAGCTTGATTAGCACCTACGGGCGGCGGGAAGCAGATCGGCTTAAGCTCTTAAACCGGCGCACCTATCAGGAGTTGATCTTTGCTGGCCTCGGTCTTGGCTTTAACGGTGAACCGTATTATCTGCCGCCATCGCAGCCAACGGGGCTTCAGGGTCACGTGGCCATATCAGTGACTGCTGGCGCAGTCTGGCCGATGAAGAAATGGGCCTATTACGAAGAGTTGAAAAGCGAACTGGAATCGGCAGGCCTGACGGTGAATGTGCTACAGACGCGACCCACGTTGCTGGAACATCTTGCCGATGTGCAGGGTCATCGCTGCCTAGTCTCTGGCGATAGCCTACCCATGCACCTGGCGCTGGGCAGCCGCGTGCGATGCGTCTCCATTTTCACCTGTACCAGTCCATGGGAAATATACGGATACGGCTTGCAACAAAAGATTGTATCGCCAGTTCTCGAGAAGTTTTTCTACAAACGTGATTATGATCAAAGCGCAACTGCCGCGATCAGTGTTGAGCAAGTGATGGAGGCGGTGCTCGCGCAATTGGACGCGATGGTTGTCGCGGCTCAGTGACTGTGATTTACGGACTTGTTACACGGAAGGAACGTTGGGGATTGTCATGGGCAGGCCGGTTGATTGTCCTTGTAGCGGTCGTTCTGACTTTTTATCTGTGCTTTTTTCATGTCTATCCATTTCTCGCGACCACCCACCGTGTAAATGCGAGCGCCCTTGTGGTCGAAGGATGGATACATGAATACGCAATCAAGGCGGCGCTAAAGGAATTCCAAGATAATCATTATGAGAGGATCTTTACGACCGGTGGCCCCGTTGAAGGAAACGGGGGATACGTTAATGATTACCAAACGTCAGCTAGCGTCGGGGCGGATCTTCTAAAGAAATATGGTCTGCCAAATGACTCCGTGCAGATGGTTCCTTCCCGCGTCATGGACCGCGACAGAACGTATGGATCAGCGATTGCGCTGCGGAACTGGCTTCGTGACCACAATGTCCGTGTATCTGGCATCGACGTTGTCACTGAAAATCTGCATGCGCGTCGAACGCAGTTGCTTTATCAGAAGGTTTTTGGTCGGCAGGTTCCTGTGGGTATTATCGGCGTCCCAAACCCCGATTATGATTCCAAGCATTGGTGGCGTTATAGCGACGGGGTTCGAGAAGTGCTTGGCGAGAGTATTGCCTACCTGTACGCACGATTTCTTTTTTATCCAGCCGCTTCACCATACGCTAAGGAAAACCGCGGAAGCCTCTCAACATCCCTTTAGCGCCTGGCAATGAAGATAGCTATTGTTGGTCTTGGTTATGTTGGGTTGCCGTTGGCGATCCAGTTTGCTCACGCAAATGTCAACGTCCTGGGACTGGACATTGATTCCGGTAAAGTGGACTCGATCAACAAGGGGCGCAGCTATATCAAGCATATTGCGTCCGGGACGATTGAGGAAGTCGTAACTCAAGAGCGGCTTTGCGCATCTACCGACTTCAGCCGAGTCAGCGACGTCGAAGCGGTTATTATTTGTGTGCCGACGCCTTTGAATAAGAATCGGGAACCGGACATTTCATTCGTTCTCGAAACCGGCCACGCAATTGCGCCGTATCTTTCCCGTGGGGCGCTGGTAGTTCTTGAATCGACCACGTATCCTGGCACAACGGATCAGGACTTACGATCGGTCCTGGAAGCGGGCTCGGGAATGAAGGCCGGCGTGGATTTTCATCTGGCTTTTTCGCCGGAGCGGGAAGACCCAGCCAACGAACAGAGCAAGGTGAAACTAATTCCCAAGGTAGTCGGCGGCCACACCCCGGCGTGCCTTGAACGCGCCGTTGCGCTTTATAGCAAAACCATTGACACGGTTGTGCCTGTTTCTTCCTGTCGGGTCGCCGAGGCAACCAAACTTTTGGAGAACATTTTTCGCAGTGTAAATATCGCGCTCGTCAATGAACTCAAGCTGGTTTACGGCGCGATGGGCATCGATATCTGGGAAGTGATCGAGGCAGCCAGAACGAAGCCATTCGGGTTCATGCCGTTTTATCCAGGTCCTGGGCTTGGTGGACACTGTATCCCCATCGATCCGTTTTATCTCACGTGGAAGGCTCGCGAATATGGGCAACACACGCGTTTCATTGAGCTGGCTGGCGAGATCAATACGCGAATGCCCGAGCACGTCGTGCGCGTGGTCGCGGACGCTCTCAACGCCCAATGCAAGGCCATCAAAGGCTCCAGGATTCTCCTTCTAGGCCTGGCGTATAAGCCGAATGTCGATGACGAGCGCGAGTCGCCCAGTTATGCGCTAATGAAGTTGTTGGCAGAACGAGGCGCAGACGTAGCCTATTACGATCCGTACGTTCCCGTGATTAAACCAACCCGCGAACACCCGCAATTCGCCGGAAGAAAATCCGTCGAGTGGAACCGTGCGACGATAGCTGCGTTCGATCTTGTGCTTATCGCGACGAACCATTCATCTGTGCACTATGACGAACTTGGCGATTGGGCGCGGTGCATTGTGGATACTCGAAACGCGATGGCCGGCGTGCAGACTGCCCCCGGGAAGGTTTGGAAGGCGTAGGAATGGGAATCGCGAGCCGGTGCAATTTCAGGAAAACATCACCGCGACTACCGGGGCCCAGAGTCGCACCTCCAGTCGCATTTATCTTGCCTATTGACAGGTTTGTAGAATAAACACGCTGCATGACACACGAAAGGAAACATACGTCCGACAATCGACCGTTGCCCGGCACCGATCCAGTTTGTCGCAAAGGTGCGCTGCGCGAGTCTTCCTGGCTTTTTGCTGTTCTGGTTCTTACGGCACTCACGTACGGCGGTTGCCAGAGCCCGTTGCCGCCTCTGCCAAATCCACCAGGCCCCAGGACAGCCGTGCGGCTGTCTCCCGGAGATGTCATCAAGATTTCTTTCGCGGAAGAAACCGACCTGGACCAGGTGCAGAGGATTCGCCGGGACGGTAAGGTAACTCTGCCGCTGATTGGTGAAGTGCAGGCTGCCGGCAAAAGAGTCATCGATTTTCAACACCAGCTTGTTAGCCTCTATGAACCGAACCTTGATAATCCCGATCTCGTTGTCGTCTTGGAAAATGGCACGGCGAATGTAATCGTGTCCGGATTTGCCAACAGGCCGGGTAAATATGCGTTTGATCGCCCCACGACTGTGTACCAAGCAATTATGGAAGCTGGCGGAGTGAGTGACTACGGAAGCGCGAGCAATGTGCATCTGACTCGCATCATTGACGGCGTACAACGTACCGAGACCATCAATCTTCGGCGGAGTATTCACGGCAATCCTATCTATCCAGAATATGTCCAGGACGGTGACGTGATCTACATTTCACGCAGCTTGTTTTGATCGAGATGGCGGCAGGGCGCAAACATGATTTTGCCATGTCGAATTCACCAGGCCCGTAACCGCGTTAATTCGCTGCCGCTCGCGCTCTGCTTCGCTGTTTTGCTTCTTCTACAACCTGCACAGACCCGCGGACAGGATGCGGCTGGTTCGACCTTCGAAGCGGCTGGTTTGGGCTGGTTGCCAGCTGTCCCGGTTCAAATCACCGCCGGGGTAGAGGCGGGCTACGATGACAATGCTACTTTAAGCAATGTTCCCGAAGCCTCCTGGTTCACTCGAGAAAATGTCGTTCTCACTTACGATCGGCCCGGGGGAGTGACACAGTTTTCTTTACTTGGCGTCGGACGCTTTAGCCAGTTTTTCGATGTCTCAGGCCAGGATGAAACAGCCGGAAACGTCACTATGTCGCTTGCACATCAGTTCTCCACGCGGCTTTCGTTTTACGCCAGTATTTACGGTGCGTATCAGACAGAGCCCAATTTCCAATCCGATGTCGGCCCGGAGAACGTCCGCGCCGCCTACTTCTACACGAATGACATTTTTTCGCTTACTTATTACTTGCTGCCACGACTTAGCACGGTGACGAGTTACACGTTTCAGCGCATCAAATACGAAGAGTCGTCGCTTGGATCATTTCAGGATCGGGTTCAGAACACGTTCGGCGAGCAACTTCAATATAGCCTTACGCTCCGCACGAACCTGCTCGCAAATTACCGTTATGAAGTGATCGATTACGATACCGCCCCGACTGATTCTACCACTAACTACATCCTGGTTGGTTTCGATCATCATCTGACCGAACACCTGGTCATTCACGCGCTCGGGGGTGAAGCATTTCGCTCTCTTGAGAACGCCGGCAGTCGAGCCGATCCATACATTGAGGGTTCGCTGGGTTATACGCGTAGTAACCATTCACTCATCTGGACAACGAGCTACGGATACGAGGCACCCAATTCGCAAGGCGTGTCGGTCCGTACGACGCTGCGGACGGGTGTAGTATTGACATATCATCTGACTTCACGGCTTAACTCGACGACCGGAATTTTTTACCATCACGATGACAACTCGGGTTCAGGCACGCAGGATTCCTTCGATCTCTCTGTTGGCCTCCGTTATACGATCGATAAGCATTTCACACTCGGTGTGAACTACGCACACACTTCGCAAGGGTCATTGGGATCGACCCCGGGTTATTCACGAAATCGCTATTTCGCCGGGCTGACTTATACTTATTAAGAATCCGCGGACGAGTTAGCCATGTCGCCGTCAACTTCCGGGATGGTAGGTCGATAATTGTCGCCGACGCTGTCTGAGAAACACTTTCGAAATGCCTTCCTCATCCAACGAAGCACCGGCTCGCGAAACGATGATTTCCGCCCGAGCGGAAAGGGTCCCGCAATTCGTGACGCCGAATCACGCGAACAGATGGCGACTGTGGGGAAGCGCGTGTTTCCTAATCGTACTGCTGGCAGTTTTCAGTCAAAACCTTTGGGTGCTGCTGAATGACGCAGCCAGAAGCGACCTGTATTCGTACATTCTGCTGATACCGTTTGTTTCTGCGTACCTCCTTTACATTCGGCGTAGTCAATTGCCCAAAAACTACGTTTCGGACTATCGACTCGCGATTGTGTCACTGGCCGCCGCCGGCGGCACTTTCGTACTCTCGTACTGGTCGGGTTTTGGAGCTAGGCCGCTGGCGGATCATTCTCGCCTTGCGTTACTAACCCTGTCATTCCTTTGCTGTCTTGCGGCGGGAGGATTTTTCTTCTTCGGTCACGCCTGGATGCGATCGGCCACTTTTCCGTTGGCGTACCTTCTCTTCATGGTACCGATGCCGGATTCCATGCGGGACGCTCTCGAGTTAGCGTCCAAATCGGCCTCCGCTGAGGTGGCCAACATCCTTTTCCACTTGAGCGGTACGCCTTTTCTTCGAGACGGCGCCGTTTTCCAACTACCGAATATTACCATTCAGGTTGCGCAAGAATGCAGCGGGATTCGATCCAGTTTGGTGCTGGTGATGACCAGCATTCTGGCGGCCAATCTATTCCTGAAAACCTCCTGGCGCCGCGTTGTGCTCGTAGCGTTCGTCATACCGCTCGGGATTTTACGCAACGGCTTTCGAATTCTCGTCATCGGTCTGCTCTGCGCAAATGTAGGTCCGCAGATGATTCACAGCCCCATTCATACGCGTGGTGGTCCGCTCTTTTTCGTACTTTCGCTAATTCCATTTTTGCTGTTGCTGTGGTGGTTGACCAGGAGTGAGACCCGAAGTCGGCCCCTGGAATCACGCTGACCTTTGTAGCGGGGCCGAACTCCTTCGTCGTTCCGGCTCAGTTCGGGCCGCTCTTTTTTTGTTTTATGCGAGTTTTTTCGGGAACTTACCGCTCCTGTTTCCGGAGAACCCTTGAGAGACCCGGCTCTCCGGCGTTTGATACGTAAGCTGGCCTCAATTTCGCTACGCTTGACGCCCAGAGAGCGTTTCGTTTGCCGAATGAGATTTCGATTTAATGATGATCAGGAAACTCGTGTCGTAGCTGGAGCTGCGAGGCGATCGATCGTGTTAGCTCAAAGCCAGCTGTGAGTGTGAACACCGTATTAGCATTGGCTGCCGGCATGTTTAGCGCCGCGTTAGCGGCAGCTGCGGCCTGTCGTAAGCAGCGTTCGATTGCGACCTGGTGTTTCTCGGCTGGGATGCTGGTCTTCGCCGTGGAAAGCCTGTTTGGTGCAATAGGAAGCGTTGCGATCCTTCCCGAAAACGGGGCACTTTGGGAAACACTTTGCCTGGTGGCAAAGTCATTTCTTCCCGGCTTCTGGTTAGCTTTTAGCCTGACGTATTCCAGAGCGAACTATCGAGATTTTCTCGCTCCATCGCGGTGGCTTGTTGTCGGGGCCTTTTTGATCCCCGTGTTGTCGCTCGCGGCTCTTTACAGGTCGTTCTTTTACGTAGTCCCTTATGACCCACCGGTTGAGGGATGGGGGCTGAGACTCAGTGAACCGGCGATAATTCTAAACGTTCTGATTCTCGTCTCGACGGTTTTAGTTTTGATGAATATCGAGCGGACGTTCCGAGCTGCCGTTGGGACGATGCGCTGGCGAATTAAGTTCGTGGTTCTAGGGCTGGGTGTGATTTTTGGTGCCCGCATCTACACGCGAAGTCAGGCTCTTCTTTTCTCGGACTACAGCTCGAGTCAACTCAGCGTCGAAGCGACCGCCCTACTTATCGGATGCGCATTGATCACCGTTGCTTACATCCGAAATGGATTCAATGAGATCGATGTCTATCCGTCACGCGCGGTTTTACACACCTCGGTCACAGTATTACTGACCGGGGCATATCTTTTTGTTGTTGGCGTCCTGGCTCAAATCGTTGCCCGCTTTGGAGGTACCGCTGGTTTTTCAATCGCAGCCTTTGTTGTCCTCCTTGGTCTGGCCACTCTGGCCATGCTGCTCCTTTCCGAACGAGCTCGCCAAAGTTTGCAGCTCTTTATCAGCCGTCATTTCAAGAGGCCGCAGCATGATTTCCGTCAAATCTGGGCGCGATTCACTCGAAGTCTCGCGGTTGCGCTGGATGAAACGGCGCTTGGCACCATCGCAGCACGGCTGATTTCAGAGACTTTTGGTGCGCTGTCCGTCTCGACTTGGCTCGTCGACGGACAAGGAGAGCACCTGATCCGAGTAGGCTCGACGTCCAATGCGGACGAGGCGCGCAGCGAAGAGCTTGTAAGTTCCATCGCGGGAACAGAGCTCAATTCGGCAGAGTTAATAAAACTGTCACGGCCATTTGATCTCGGCAGAGCAAAGGAACAGTGGGCGCGCGACCTATTGGAAAAAAGCAACGGTCAATTCCGTAGTGGCGGCAGTCCTATTTGCGTTCCGCTGGTTGGGGGAGAGCACTGGCTCGGAGCGATTGTTCTCGCAGACCGTGTTAGAGGCCTGACCTATTCGGCAGAAGAGATGGACTTGTTGAAATGCATCGGCGCGCAGGTGGCGGCCAGCCTGCTGAAATTGCGACTCACAGAAGAGATCATGGAAAGAAAAGAGATGGAAGCGTTCCAGACCATGTCTGCATTCCTGATCCATGACCTAAAGAACGCAGCCTCAACCCTCGGCCTCATGTTGGAGAATTTGCCAACACACTTCGACAATCCCGCTTTCCGGCAGGACGCATTCCGCGGAATCGGGAGCGCCGCCAGTCGGATCAACGATCTTATCAACCGGATGAACGCGCTGCGCCATGAGTTGCGCCTCAAGCCGGCGGAGTTGGATCTCAATCTCATCGTCACCGAAGCTCTGGCGAGCCTGAATGGAACACTGGATACCAGCCTGGTGACCAAGTTTGACCAGATCCCCAAGATATCAGCTGATCGGCAACAACTGCAAAGCGTATTTACGAACCTCCTTCTCAACGCCCGCGATGCGATCGGCATGAATGGCCGGATCACGGTGGAAACAGTTTGCCAGGGCGAGTGGGTAGCCTTTTCGGTAAGTGATAACGGCTGCGGGATGACTGAGCAGTTTATCAAGAATTCACTCTTCCGGCCGTTCCGCTCCACCAAGAAGAAGGGATTGGGCATTGGTATGTTTCAATCCAAGACGATCGTCGAAGCGCATCACGGGAAGATTCACGTCGAAAGCGAGCTGGGCGTCGGAACAACTTTCCGCGTGATGTTGCCTCTCAAGTGTCAAGTAGCATGAAACCGAAAATACTCATCGTGGATGACGACGAAGCCATCCGAACGCAAATGAAGTGGGCTCTGAGCGAGCACCACGACGTCCATTTCGCCGAAGACCGCAAGGCAGCGATCGAAGGCTTCGAGGCGACTTCGCCGGCGGTAACGTTGCTTGATCTGGGTCTCCCGCCGCGACCTAACGAATGCGACGAAGGTTTGGCGGTGTTATCAGAGATACTTGCAATCGATAACACAGCTAAGGTCATCATTATTTCCGGACAAAGCGAAAAGCAGAATGCAATCGAGGCAGTCGGCGCAGGTGCTTACGACTTCTTGTGCAAACCTGTGGAGATGGAAGAACTCAGGTTACTCCTTCGCCGATGCATCCATGTCACAGAACTCGAGAAGGAATACCACAAGTTACAACAAAGCCAGCGCGCTGATGTTTTTGAAGACATGCTCGGTACCAGTCCGCAAATGCAGGCGGTCTTTGCTTTTATTCGAAAAGTCGCCGTGACGAATGCTCCGGTCCTGTTGCTGGGAGAGAGTGGCACCGGCAAAGAGATGGCGGCAGCGGCCATCCACCACCGCAGCACGCGTAAGGATGGTCCGTTTGTAGCAATCAACTGCAACGCGATTCCTGAAAACCTTCTGGAGAGTGAACTGTTCGGCCACGAAAAAGGCGCTTTCACCGGTGCTCACATGCAGCGCAAAGGGCTATTGGAAACTGCCAGCGGCGGGACCCTCTTCCTTGATGAGATTGGCGAGCTTCCGCCCGCTATTCAGGTGAAGCTTCTCAGGTTTCTCCAGGAACAGCGGTTGCAACGAGTAGGCGGAAGACAGGAGATTCAAGTCGACACCCGCCTGGTCGCCGCGACCAATGCCGATCTAAAAGAGCTAATCAATAACGGAAAATTTCGCGAAGACCTGTATTTTCGCCTTGCCGTTGTCACCATCCGCCTTCTGCCCCTTCGTGAACGTGGGGAAGACATTGTGTTCCTGGCGCGCGAGTTTCTGCAGAGGTATGCCAGCCAGAACGGCCAGGCCAAGATGGTCTTCGCGCCGGATGCGTTGCGCGCGATGAACCGCTACTCATGGCCCGGAAACGTCCGCGAACTTCAGAACCGCGTAAAACGTGGCGTCATTATGGCGAGCGGATCTCGAGTAAACGCTAAAGACCTCGAGTTGGATCACGGAAGCGATCTTGCAGCGTCATCTGCAACCACGCTCAAACAAGCGCGTGAACACGTCGAACGAGAACTGATTGAACATGCTCTTAAACGGAATTCCGGCAAAATCACTTCTACAGCCGCTGATCTCGGCATTAGTCGGCCAACTCTCTACGAGCTTATGGAAAAACTTGGTATTTCCAAAGACCGCGCAAACAGAAACAACAACTAGTCATCCTCCAAATGCAAATGTCGAAAATCTTAATTAGGATCGTAACACTAACTCTCGCTGGGACACTCGTCGTCGGATGCTCCAAGGAAGCCAAGAAGACCCGCTATCTCTCTGAGGCGGACAATTATTTTAGAGCTGGCGATTACGACAAGGCAAAGATGAGTTACCTCAATGCGGTTCGCCTCGATCCGCAAAATGCGCTCGCATTTGAAAGAATCGGAGCGATGTGGCTGGAGCAAGGAGCCCCTCTTCGCGCAGTAGCGTTTCTGGCCAAGGCCAGCACGCTCGAACCGAACAACGCCGAATATCGTTTGCGACTCGGCCGTTCATATCTGGCCTTGGGACGGCTTGCGGATGCAAAGAAGGAAGCTCTTAAGGCCCTCGAGCTGGCCCCCGATAATGGCGATGCTGTCATTGCTTTAGCGGAAGCGACGCAGACCAAGGAAGACATCGAGGAAGCTGGGCAACAGCTGCAGAAATTTCCTGGGAAGGATGGCCTTCCTTTCTATCTCGCTTCAGCTAATCTGTTTCTCCGCCAGGGCGACTTGTCTGCGGCGGGAGACGCACTTCAACAAGCGCTCACTAAGGACCCGAAATCAGCGGCTGCCCACACGGCGATGGGAGATCTGTATCTTCTTCGGAAGGATCCGAAACAGGCTGGCGAAGAGTTCAAGAAAGCTGCAGATCTTGCACCGATCCGTTCAACCGAACGCCTGAAATACGCCGCATTCAAATCAGGTACCGGTGAAACAGAGGAAGCAGGACAAGTTGCCTCCGAGATGACCAGAAAGGCCCCAGATTACCTGCCGGGCTGGTGCTTACTGGGCGAAGTTGCGTTTAAGAATAAGAAGTACGACGAGGCCCTTTCACTTTTGCAAAATGTCTTTAGCCGCGATCTAGAGAACTTGGATGGCCACAGACTGGAAAGCGAAGTGCTGCTGGCAAAGGGCGACGCGAAAAAGGCGGTCGAGATTCTGGAGCGGCTGGACCAAACGTATCCGGACACTCCACTTATCAAATACGAATTGGCGCGGGCATACCTTCAAAGCAACCGCTTAAACCAGGCAAAGACGGCGTTGGACCAAGCCATTTCAACTAATCCGAACTATGCCGAGGCCATTCTCCTCCTTGCGGACATCAATCTTCGGTCCGGCCATGGCGAAGCGGTTATCGAACCGATTACGCGTTTGCTGAAGAAGAACCCCGAGTTAAGACCCGCTGCGTTGGTCCTGGCCGCTGCATATGGCTCGCTTGATCGCTTCGATGACGCCGCTGTGATCATTGGCGAGCAAGCCAAGTTCGCGCCGCAGGATCCACAAGCCCAGATGGCATTGGGACTGACTCTGCGTCAGGCCAAGCGAAATGGCGAAGCGCGCCAGGCTTTTGAAAAAGCTGCCGAACTCGCGCCAGATAGCTTGTGGCCAATCGATCAATTGATCGAGCTCGACTTGCTGGAAAAGCATTATGATGCTGCCCGGCAGAGGATACAACGTCAGTTCCAAAAGACACCTGATTCGCCGGCTGCTCATTTCTTTGCCGGCAAAATTCTGGCTGGTGAAGAGAAATGGGATTTAGCCGAAACAGAGCTTCAAAAGACGCTGCAACTCGACCCTAATTTTGCCGGCGCATACGATCTGCTGGTCCAGACGTATGTCGCGAACAACAAGCTTCCGCAAGCGCTCAGCCAATTGCAGTCGCAGCTCTCGAAAGATCCCAACGACGCATCAGCATTGATGACACTCGCGCTCCTGTACGAGCGAACAAACGATTTTCCAAAGGCGCGCGATTCTTACGAGCGCCTTCTCTCGATTAATCCTAACTCGATTTCCGCACTGAATAATCTTGCTTGCCTGTATGCCGACCAACTGAACGATCTCGGCAAAGCTTATGACTTCGCGCGCAAAGCCCGCGAAATGCAGGGAAGTGACCCGGCGGTAGCGGACACCTTTGGATGGATTCTATCCAAACGCGGCGACTATCAACAGGCTCTTCCTATTCTCCAAGAGAGCGCTGCCAAGCTTCCTGATAGTCCGGAAGTCCAATTTCACCTGGGAATGACGGCGTATATGATGGGACAGACCGATTTAGCCAAGGTTGCGCTTCAAAAAGCTGCAAATGCGACCAAGGATTTCCCGGGCAAGGAAGAAAGCAAACGGCGCCTCGCCCTGCTCAAGAACGGCACCGGTCCCTCCTCGGAATTGTCGCTCTCGCAGCTCGAAACGATGGCTAGAGAGCATCCCAACGATGTCATCTCTCAGATGCGTCTGGGAGAGGCTTATGAAAAGCAAGGAACACCTGACAAGGCGGCCGCTGCTTTCGAGCAAGTAGTGAAACTAAATCCCAAGTTGGCGCCGCCGACAACCAAGCTGGCACAACTCTATTCCGGGCCTCTTCAAAATAAGGAGAAAGCTCTCGCTTATGCAAAAAAGGCACGCGAGCTAACTCCAAATGACCCCCAGGTGACCGGTATTCTTGGAAAAGTTGCGTATCAGAGCGGCAATTTCGTTTGGTCTTACAGCCTTCTTGGGGAGGCAGCACGGCAGCACGAAAACGATCCGTCGGTCCTCCATGATCTCGCTTGGGCTGCCTATGGCTTAGGCAAACTGAGTGAAGCGCGAGAGCTGATGCAAAAAGCCATCGCGGCCAGCGCCAATTTTCCGGAGGTCGCGGACGCCAGGAGATTTCTGTCGCTAACCGCGTTGATTGAAAATCCAAAGGCGCTTGTCGCCACCGAGAACGAGATCAAAAAGGAGTTACAAACTACTCCTGAGTATCTGCCCGCCCTCATGGAACAAGCCGCGCTCGATGAGCACCAGGGCCAAACAAAGTCAGCAGCTGACATATACTCTGGAATTCTCCATCGATTGCCTGATTTCGTGCTCGCGCAAAAGCGTCTGGCTACGCTGTATGCCCAAGAGCCATCGACAACTGCTGCGGCCTACGATCTCGCCACGAAAGCGCGTAAGACGCTTCCGGACGACGCGCAGTTGGCGGAGCTTCTGGGACGGTTGAGCTACGAAAAGAAAGAATACCAGCGTGCAATTCAAATATTACAGGAAAGCGCCAGGAAGGGGACCCTCGATGCTAATTCTCTTTTCTATCTGGGAATGTCACAGCTGCAAACCAATCAAAAGAGCGAAGGACGTGATGCGCTTAATCAAGCCTTAGTCGCCGGTCTGCAGGAGCCCCTCGCATCCGAAGCGAAGCATGTCCTCGTGGATTTGCAGCGCGAGTAAGAAACGCAAAGAAGTTTGCTGCGTCACAACGACACCGCTGGTCGACATTAAAGACGACGCAAACGCAACGAAGCGAAACCGGGCGGAATAAAATCCGCCCGGTTTTTTATTTGTCTCGTAAGAGAAAACTGGCGAGGCGGGCTTGAAAAATCAGCGGAAACCCATTTCGCAAGTTGAAACAGCGATTCACCGGCCACGGTGGCAAACTGTTGGCCTTTTTGAGGACCTGGTCATGAAAACCAATCAAAGCGTCGGAAAACCAGATTGTCGTTAATACTCTGCGTATGCGTCTGTTATGCGCCGCGCTGTCGGAGTGACCGATAATTGTCGGAATGTTTGACGATCTGCGATTCTGGCGGGAACGAGCTATTACGGCTTACTGCCAAATCTAACTGATTGGAAGATTGCCACTTACGACATACCAGTTGATAGGCTCTCGCGCCTGGCATGGCCTTTGCTTTTTAGTTGGCGACATGAAAATAAACCTTATTCCTACAAGAAAGCTCGCATTGCTCTGCACGGTTGTCGCTGGCGCGGTGCTTGCCTTTAGCAACAGTGCCCGTGCCCTTACAATTGGCGACTCTCACGAGTTGGGCTTTGTAAATTTCGGTATCCCCTCGGGTGACTCTGATCGACTAAACTATGTTAATCATTTGATTGGCATGGCGCTCAACACAACCGACTCAGCCTTTGGACAAACCTTCTTCCGTTCGGGCAACGCTTTTGGCTCGTTGCCTACGGCTGTGTTGGCTGGTCACGTAAACGGTACCAGCACAAGCATCAATCTTGGTGCCGGCGGGTTGTATACCTATCTTTTTGCCAAATACGACGGTCCAAATTACGGATCTGAAGTTTGGTACGTTGGCGATCTAAGCGGCATCATCACGATCCCGGCAACAGCTGGGCGGTATGGTCTTTCGGGGTGGACGCTCTTCGGCCCTGGTGTTCCTGGGGTTCCTGATGGTGGCACCACCGCGATGTTACTTGGCGCGGCCCTCAGTGCGCTGGGTATCGCCAGACGCGCGTTAAAGATCTAGCTGTTAGGCTGTATCCAACAGCTAAAAAATCGATTCACCGGGCAGGATAAAACCTGCCCGGTTTTTTTTTACGAACAGCCAACTGCGTACACCGGCACAGAGCCGACAAGCATGGCGAGGATCTCGCACAATCACCACTCTAAAACTACCTACCAATTTCGTACCGAGACCCGGGCAGTTCGTTATGACCCGTCGGAATACTTTACGAAAACGGTGGCCGCTATGGTCACAGATGGCCGTTTTGTAATTGAATATAAAAACCACGACTAGAATTACTTATTGCTTCACCGAGACGAAATTTCCCATTTGGCACAACGCTTGCTGTTTTTTAGCGCGTGAAGACTAGGTCGAGACACAAACTTTTGCTCTGCATGGCCGCATGCGCAGCCATGCTTGCACTTAGCCACAACGCCAGCGCGCTCCCGCTTAACATCGGCGATTCTCACGAGTTGGGTTTCCTCTGGCCGGCTCTGCCGTCTGGCAATCAAAACAAAGTGACTTACGTGAACCATCTACTTGGAATGGCGCTTGGTTCGATCGACGCCGCCAATGGGCAGATTTACTTTCGCTCAACTCATGCTTTCGGCTCCTTGCCGACAGCAACATGGGCTCTTAACGGCACGGGTACCACGATCAATCTTGGTGCTGGTGGGGTTTATTCTTACCTCTTTGCAAATTATGGCTTGTTCTCCTCCGAAGTTTGGTACATCGGCGATCTGACAGGGGTCCTAACGATTCCGGCGAGCGCAGGTTTTGGTCGTCTTGTTGGATGGACCCTTTTTGGCCCTGGCTCCGTCGGAGTGCCAGATCGGGGCGTTACGGCGATGTTGTTGGGCATCGCCGTTTGTGCGCTCGGGATGTTTCGTCGATTTGCGACAGGCTGACCAAGCGATTTTTGTTTATACACCGAAAAAGGAGCGGGCAGGGTAACAACTGCCCGCTGTTCTTGTACGCAAACCTGACCGAAGTTGAGATGAGGCTCTGACTCGCGTCTTCGAAATACGAGCAGGAAAGCTACGTCGGAAACGATTACACTTCGAAGCGCATGTCATAACATCCAATATCCGTGCCCCTTACGTGGCTGAGTGTTCGGCTCTGCTTGCGTCGTCGGAATAATTTACGAAATCTGTGTCAAGTGAATTGGAGCTATCAAATACAATGATATACGTAAGTATATTTAGTAGAGTTACTTATACTATATTTTCGAAGTTGAATATCTCTTGGCATGGCCTTTGCTTTTTAGCTGGCGACATGAAAATAAACCTCATTCCCACAAGAAAGCTCGCATTGCTCTGCACGGTTGTCGCTGGCACATTGCTTGCGTTTAGCCACAGCGCCCGTGCCCTTACAATCGGCGACTCCCACGAGTTGGGCTTTGTAAATTTCGGTATCCCTTCGGGCGACACTGATCGAATGAACTATGTTAATCATTTGATTGGCATGGCCCTTGGCTCCCAAGACAACTTCCTGGGACAGCATTTCACTCGATCAAACCATGCCTTTGGTTCACTGCCTACGGCTGTGTTGGCTGGTCACGTAAACGGTGCCACCACAAGCATCAATCTTGGTGCCGGCGGGTTGTATACCTACCTCTTTGCCAAATACGATGGTCCAAATTACGGATCTGAAGTTTGGTACGTTGGCGATCTAAGCGGCATCATCACGATCCCGGCAACTGCTGGTCGCTATGGTCTTTCGGGATGGACACTCTTCGGCCCTGGTGTTCCTGGGGTTCCTGATGGTGGCACTACCGCAATGTTACTCGGCGCCGCTCTCAGTGCGCTCGGTATCGCCAGACGCTACATGCTGAGCTAGCAGAGTAAGCGCTCCAAGCTCGCTAAAAAGATTATATCAGAAGTGGCCGTTCGTTGAACGGCCACTTTGCTTGTACGGTTAAGGCGCCGAGATCGATTATGGAACCCGGGTTGCACTGGTCTCGATGGCAGCCTGTCATTCCAGCGCAGTCCTGACGGTTTTTTCGACCGAGATTAGTCACAACGCGCTGCGCTTGTGTGGTTTTCAGTGCCGTGGGCCCCGGCTCGTCGTTATCGCCCGAAATGGATGACGCGGGAATTCGACGGAAAACTTTACGATTTTTTGGAACTTGGAATCACCAATTCCGTAGTTCGGAGTGTGACCCAGTCATCCGCCTCGCTTGCGCTGGTTGCTGAGCCAGTATGGTTTTGTCTAAAGACACAACCAAAGCGGGAGCATTTGGCAGCGACCGCGCTGAAGCGTCAGTTTGGCGTAGAGTGTTTCTCGCCTCGATTGCGTTTTCGAAAGATGACTCAAAGAGGACCGGTTTGGTTCATCGAGGCGATGTTTCCCGGTTATCTGTTCGCAAAATTTGTCTATTCGACGCAGCATCGCGCGGTTGAAAATTCTCATGGAATTCGAGGTATCGTCCATTTCGGCGATCGGCTGGCAAGCTTGCCTGAAAATATTGTGGCTGCGCTCCAATCGAAAGTGGGTTCGGAAGAGATCGTCACCGTCGATTACTCCATCAAAGTTGGCCAATCGGTTCAAATCATCGACGGACCCTTCCAAGGACTTGAAGTGGTGGTTACTCATTTGCTCACAGCGAAGGACCGGATCCGGGTCCTTTTTGATTTTCTTGGGCGCTCCATGGAACTGGAAGTTTCGATGGCAAAAGTGCTCGCAGCTTGAGGCTGATTGCGCACGTTTCTTGAGCCGACAGCGTCAATCAAACTAGGTTGCTGCGCTGGCATAGAAACCAGCGTGGCAAATTTTCAGCCACGCGCAGACACGCACAAACATTCCTGCACGAATTCGAGAGGCATTTTTGTGATGGTGCGCGATAGAGGGTTCGAACCTCTGACCCCTACCGTGTCAAGGTAGTGCTCTACCACTGAGCTAACCGCGCGCTAGAATCAGCAGTGATAACTGATCGGGGACGAGAAACGAGTCAAGCGAGATATCGAGATCACCGTGATTCAACAAGATTTTGCGCATGGAAAAATCGTATCCTTTTGCCGCTACTTCGTGACTGGACAACTTCGATGTGCAAGACGACTGTTCGCGTCTCGTGAGTACCTTGTTTTTCAAACAGTTTTTGAAACGACCGTTTCAGATCGCATCGATCATCCCCAGTTCCAAGGCGCTGGTCGAACGGGTCGCCAGCAAGATGGATTTTGGTCAACCACGTGTGATCGCCGAGTACGGTCCGGGCGAAGGTGTACATTCGCGCGAGATTGCGCGACGGATGGGTCCGGATTCACATCTGCTTCTGTTTGAGTTGGACAGAGCCTTCGCGCGCGACCTGGAGCGTCAGTTTGCTGGTGATCGGCGCGTGCATGTGATTCACGGGGATGCGGCCTCGTTGCCGCACGAGCTACAACGTCATCGCATCGATTGCTGCGACTATATTCTTTCGGGTATTCCGTTCAGTATCCTTAAAATTGAAAAGAAACGCGCTCTCTTGCAAAAAACATATGATGCCTTAGCGCCTGGTGGCAGTTTTATCATCTATCAAGTCACGAACGAATTGAAGCAACACGCGACTCTGTTCGAGCACGCCCAGTCAGAATACTTCCTGCAAAACATACCGCCGATGTTCATCACTGTTTTTCAGAAGACGCCTCCGCTTAATCAGCATCAACGTGCGGTTCTCGATGGGGCGAACTTTAGCGTTAGCGCACATCGTTCGGCATGACCGAGAAGCCGACCCGAACAGAGAAAGATTCGATGGGCGAGATGACGCTTCCGGCGTCTGCTCTTCATGGCGCATCGACCCACCGCGCAGTGTTAAATTTTCCGGTGAGCGGTTATCGTTTTTCACGACCATTTATTCGCGCTCTTGGCTTGATCAAATGGGCCGCCGCGCAAGCAAATCACGATCTGGGCTTGCTCGATGCCGAGCGTTCCGCGCTGATCGTGCAGGCAGCTGAAGAAGTTGTTGAAGGAAAGCTCGACGACCATTTTCCGCTCGACATTTTCCAGACCGGTTCGGGCACAAGCACAAACACCAACGCCAATGAAGTCATCGCGAATCGCTGCGCTCAGCTGGCAGGCAAGGCAGTGGGCTCGCGGGAATTAGTACACCCCAACGATCACGTCAATATGGGTCAATCCAGCAATGACGTGATCCCATCCGCTATTCACGTTAGTGCTGCGGAACAATTAAAGAGTTGCCTCATTCCGGCCCTAGCACAATTACACGCTGCACTTGAGACCAAGGCGAAAGAATTCTGGAGTGTCATAAAGATCGGCCGGACGCATTTAATGGACGCAACGCCAATCCGGCTGGGACAGGAATTCTCCGGTTACGCGCAACAGATTGCTCATGCCATGGAACGTGCGCAAAAGTCGATCGAAGTTTTGCGTGAGCTCGCGCTCGGCGGAACCGCCGTGGGGACCGGTCTCAATCGTCACATTAATCTTCCAGAAAAAATGCTGCGGCATTTGAATCAACGCACCGGCATCGCTTTTTACGAGGCGAAAAACCACTTTGAAGCACAAGGGGGGAAGGATGCAGTCGTTGAAGTGAGCGGTCATTTAAAAACGATCGCGGTCAGTTTGTTTAAGATTGCAAACGACATCCGCTGGCTGGGAAGCGGTCCCCGGTGCGGGATTGGCGAGATCCAGCTCCCGGCGACCCAACCTGGGAGCTCGATCATGCCGGGGAAAGTGAACCCGGTGATGTGCGAAGCGGTGATGATGGTCTGCGCAGAAGTGATCGGCAACGACACAACAATTACCTGGGCCGGTGCAAATGGAAACTTCGAGCTCAACGTGATGATGCCCGTGATGGCGCATGATCTTCTCGAGTCGATCCGGCTGCTGGCAAACGTGGTCGATGTTTTTTGCGACAAGTGCGTTCGCGGCATCGTCGCGAACGAAGAGCGGTGCCGCGAATTGATCGAACTATCCA
The DNA here is from genome assembly GCA_046734635.1 of Verrucomicrobiota bacterium. Taxonomy (GTDB): domain Bacteria; phylum Verrucomicrobiota; class Verrucomicrobiia; order Chthoniobacterales; family UBA10450; genus Udaeobacter. Next base: position 3,277 of record JBKPRQ010000116.1, on the reverse strand, counting down.
TGGCGATGGTGACGAGTCTTGCGCCGAAGATTGGTTATGATCGTGCGGCTGAAATCGCGAAAGAAAGCGCCAAAACCGGCCGCACTGTTCGCGAAATCGCTCGCGAAAAAAAGGTATTGCCCCAAAGGGAACTGGAGCGCGCTCTCGATCCGATCAAAATGACCGAGCCGGGTGGCGAGGAAAGTTAGGGCTTTATTGTTTCGGCGCGATGGTTGCAAAGCTTGAAGGTCCGCAATTCTCCGGCGGAGCAAACATTGCTATCAAATGCCCCAGCCACACGTACGACCAAACGGTCTCCTTTTATCGCGACACCCTCGGATTGCCTTTAATCGAGGAGGAAAAGGACGGCTGCATCTTCCAGTTCGGCCCGAACCGCCTCTGGATCGATAAGGTGCCGAACCTCAGTCATCCGGATATCTGGCTGGAGTTGGAGACAAACGACACCGAAGCGGCTGCATCCTTTTTGAAAGTGCATGGTGTGATGCGCCGCGATGAGGTCGAGCAGTTAAGCGAGGACTTCAACGGCTTCTTCGTTTCGGCACCGAACGGAGTGATTCATTTGGTCATCGGTCCAGAGGCGTAGCCGAGGGCGAGCGTCAGAGTAGTCTGGCTTTACTGGCTGAAATAACTTCAGCGTTGATGGCCACGCCATCGTCCGACCCAGGTGCTCCAGCCGTAAAAACCAAACGGCTCTAAATAACCGGCCGCGGTTAGCGCATCTACGTCCGCTCGGCTCGGAGTGATCTTTGCGTTCGTATCAGCGCCGTAATAATCGTCGATCACCATCCAACAACCGTCTGTTAATTTATTGCGGTAGCACTCGACATCGCGCCGCTTAGCGGCATCAGCGTCAAGAATTAGAAGCCCAACTTTATCCGCACCCAGCGTTTCATTAACTGCAGAGATTGTTGTGGGATCAAATGAACGGCCCTTAACAAGGGTGACCATTTCCGATACACCTTGCTTGGCGAGATTCCGCTCCAAGTCGCGTAAAATATTACGAGTGCCGAGCCGTTTGTGCTTAAGGCTTCCGCCAGGTTCGATCGCGATCAGCTTCTTTTTCTGACCTGACTCACGCACGCCGAAGGCCGCGGCAATCGTGCCTCCACCAACGCAGGCGCCAATCTCGAGAATATTTCCGGAGCAAATTTTTGCGAAGTGGTAAATGAGAATCAGCACATCCAGGTGCAACATCGAATATTTGTCGCGGATTTTTAGCAACTTCGAATGAATCGCTTCCTGCCGATACTCCATGAGCGTATGCATCAGGTTCAAGCACTCGTTAAATTGATTGCTGGTTTGTGATTGACCCAGCGATTTCGCGAGCGCAGTCGAGCGCGCTGGACAGTGTCTGCCCATCACTACGAGATCGCGCTCCACGCCATCGAGTTCCGCGACCCGAGGGAAAAATCCCCAGCGCTCAAAGCCTAGACGTTGAAATAATTTCAAGCTCGGCTCGTTATGCCCAAAGATAAGACCGACCAGCGCCGTGATGCCCAGCGACGGTGCTCGGGCCATCGCCTCTTCTAACAATCGCTGGCCTACACGGCGACGCCGGAACTCTTCGTGGACGTAAACACTGATCTCAACTGTGCCCCGATACGCAGCGCGTGATTGAAATTTTTTGAAATCCAGCCAGCCAATCACGCGACCTTCCAACTCTGCGACCCAGAATGGATATTGCCGCGGCGAATGTTCGCGGAACCACGGCAGACGGGCTTCGACTGTGGTCGGCTCAAGCTCGGCTGTCACCATTCGCGTCGGCACAGTGGCATTATAAATCTCGAGGATGAACGGCAGATCGGCCTCAACAGCATCGCGGATGATCATTTCTTGCGAGGTTCCGTTTCGAGGCGCCGGCCAGTTGGACAGCGCAACCAGCATTCGGCGTTCACGGTTTATGTTTCTTATTCGGGCTCCGCTTTGCGGTGGGTGAACTCCTCGGCGTAAGCGTCGAATCGGCAAGGGGAGTCCCTGCAGGGCTGGGGACGGGAAATGCAAATGTCGATGACGGTGGGGCGGATCCTGTCGTCGATACACCTGGCGAAGAAGACGCGGGCGCACCAGGCGATCCCATCGGGCTCAACACCGGACTGGGAGTGGGTGAAGGCGGGATGATATTCTCCCAACGATGCAGCGGGACACTCGCACCGCCGATTTCCTTGACGAGCGTTTCGCAACGCGCCTGAAGCTTTTCCAAATCTGGAGGACCAAATGGTTTTTCAGCGGTTTCAGGAAAGATCAGGTAAGTCACCTTGAGATCGCTTACCGGGCGATTGTAAGGCGTCGAAAGCGTATTGATCTCTTTTGCAATGCGCAACGATGCCTCTCCCGCTTTATCGTTAGGGCCGACATCCCCGACGAGAGCCGGATAAATTGCGTTGCCGAAAATGACGAGCGCGTGGTCACCGAGTTTAACCGGATCGCTGCCATGCAGAAATGCACCCGGGACCACAATAAAGGGGTCGGTGGCGCCAATCAGGAAGCTATATTTTTGTAACGTGCCGATTTCCGCGCGAAGCTGTGCGATCACGTTGCGCAGATCGCGTTTGCGGGCTGGACCCGTGGTGGAAAGCGCAAATTCAGCTTCGGCACGTTTCAATCCATCTTCGGTGGCCGCCAGATATGGATTAGGCTCAGGTGTTTTCTTGGGCCACCGATAACTAGTGGACGGCTTGAAATTTGCAGGTGTGCCCGTGCTGATGGGCATTCGATCTGAATCGGAGCCGTCAGCATCTACATCCATATCTGCCTGGAGGAGGAGAGCTTTTCGGTGCGTTTGCGGATGTTGAAGCTGCAAGACGGTTTGGCAGTCGAAAAAGTTATGTCGCGACAGCAGTGAATCGAGCCGAGCGAGGTTATCGTGTAGCATTCTCACTTTCGTGTCGTAAAGCTGAGCGTAAAGCGGCGAAACCGCTTCAGGTGACAACATCGTCGCTAATCCAGGCAACAGCGTCGGTAATTCGGGGCTGACCTTAGCCAGCTCTTCGATGGTCTTGTTTGGCGAAGGCAACCGTGCTTGCAACTTAAGGTCGAGCACATAGCTGTTTGCCTCGGCGCGCTCCGTCGTCGCGTCGGCACCGGGAATTGTCTCCACCGTCGAATGGAGTGTGATGCCGTTGAACAATTTTGCGGTGTCGAGTTTTCCGGTGATGAGGGGCGGCCGCGTCGGGCTGGGTGTTGGTGTCGAGACGACTTCCAACGGAGCAACGTGTTGCAGGCGTTCGAGCGAGATCCAGCGATAAACGATCGCGGCGAAAAGTGCGCTGAATATCAC
>JBKPRQ010000115.1:0-7690 GCA_046734635.1 Verrucomicrobiota bacterium | reverse complement strand
ACCTTGCCGGAGCCGGTGCTTTTGCAGGTTCGGCTGAATTTGCCAGGCTAACCGACCCAAACCTGCTCAAACTAGGCGTCAAAGACGCAAGCGGTAAACTGAATCAGGCTGCTGTTCAGCAGCTCGTACAAGTCAGGGATCTCTCCGACATGTTGCTCATGGACTTCATTATGAGCCAGGCTGATCGCTTCAGCGGCAACATGCACTCGGAGAAAATCTACCTCTGGATTGAAAACGGCGTTCTACAAAGCAAGACCAAGAAAAGCGATCCGGCTAAGGCTGCTGAACAGTTGAAGCAGATCCCTCCCCAGGCAGTTCTAGTCGACCGCATGATCATGAAGGACAACGACGCTGGCCTGGTTAGCGGCAATTCGGCCAAGAATTACCATCTGCTGGAGAAAATCAGCCACATGGATCCGAAAACCTATGACCGGCTTCTTGACCTGCAAAAGGAGTTACAAAGACCTGAAGTGGCTCAGTGGTATCAAACGGAGCTTCTCTTTACCGAGGCTGACTTTAACACGATTAGGAATAACGTGGATCAAGCCGTTAGCATCCTAAGCAACCGGAAGAACAAAGGCCTTTTCTTGGATGCGAATGTGAGCGCTGTTCTCGAGGCGGGAGACAAACAGGAGCAGGAGCCTGAAACAAAACCCGAACCGGATAATGGCCCTAGCACTCCTCCGGCAGTAATTACGGGTTCCGTCGGTCGCTGGGAAAAAGGCGCACGCAATGTTCCAGCGGACGTAGAAACTGTTCAACGCCTCTTGCAAGCGGCGGCGCAAAAGTTACTAGCTCCTCAGGTTGATCCGAAGGGCGCTGACGGAAAGATTGCGCGGCCGCCCGCAAAGTCGAACACGGTGGCTGCGATCGAAGCTTTTCAGAGTCGTTCCAACATCTCAATTGATGGATTGATTGAGCCCGGCAGTCAGACGTGGCAGGCGCTCGTGCAAGCTGCGGGCTCTAATAATGTCACGAGCCCTTCGCTCGCAGTGATTACTGCCTCCGTCGGTCGTTGGGAAAAAGGCGCGGGTAATCTTCAAGCGGACGTGAAAACTGTGCAGCGCTTATTGGAAACGGCAGCACAAAAGCTACAAGCTCCTAACCTTGATCCGAAGGGCGTCGATGGCAAGATTGCGCGGCCGCCCGCGAAGTCGAACACAGTGGCTGCAATCGAAGCTTTTCAGAGTCGTTCCAACATTTCAATTGATGGATTAATTGAGCCTGGCAGTCAGGCGTGGCAGGCACTCCTGCAAAGTGCGGGCGAAACTTAATCAAACCTGTTGTCGGGCCGCTTATGCGCCGAAGAAACCTGATGTATCCTACTCTCAGATTAGATCAGTCGCAGAGTCAGGGCTCGGAAGGTTAGAAACAAAGGTCTAGCTCCATTGCTTTGGCGGCTTTGTCCAAGTTCCGCTCACTACGACCTGGGTCTCATCTACTCGTGAGTTCTTCTGGATCAGTCGTGCTACGTCCTCTGACTCGATTCGTACACAACCATGGGAAGCTGCGTATTGAGGCACGCTGGGGAAATAATGCAGTGCGATACCTCGCCGCTGCATGAACCATGTGACGTATGTCGCACGAGAATCGCTATTCAGCCTTCGTTGGAAGCCTTCTACGGAATAAATTCCTTTTGGTGTGCACTTGGAGCCCGACCGCCGACTCGTGGCCCCGTCATCACAATTGAGGCCTCTCAGACCTGCACCAGGTGACGTTCTAAATGGACCCGTTTCCTGACTATCGGCATTGGGCCCAGTCCAGGTAAGAGTGAGCCAATGATTGGGATCATCCAGGCTTACCGAGATTTCCTGTATGTATGTCTCGGAAGAATCACCGTCTTGTAAAGGGCCGGCGGCTTGCAGGAGCGCCTGCCACGTCTGTCCGCCTGGTTCAATCAGGCCATCAATCGAAATATTGGAACGCTTCTGAAAAGCTTCGATCGCAGCCACGGTATTCGACTTCGCTGACTCCCGCGCAATCTTTCCATCGACACCCTTTGGATCAAGGTCGGGAGCTTGTAACTTTCGTGCCGCTGTTTCCAAGAGGCGCTGCACGGATTTTACGTCCGCTTCAAGATTGCGCGCGCCTTTTTCCCAACGACCGACGGAGCCGGTAATCACTGGTGGCGGAGCAGTCCGGAGATTGGCAGCCGCTACTCTCAAAGCTCGCGGCAAGACCTGGAAAGTAGGTTTTCCTGCATCTAATGCCTCGAGCTTCTTTGCTCGAGCTATTCGGTCTTTAAGAGTCAGTTTTGCGCGGCGTGGTTTCTTTGGTTTTGTTTTTGGGGAAACTTTTGAACGCGTCTTCTTACCACGTTTTAAGGGGCGTTTCTTCTTTGGCATAATTCAATAGGTGGTTGTTTCGTCCGAGTGACTGTGAAATTTGTTAATGCATCGTGTTCAGGCGCCGCTGAAATCGATGAAGCCGCGATTGATCCCGGCGATAGTGCGACTGCTGTGGCGACAGACTCCAATGCCTTCCCGCGAACCGCCGTCATTGGTGTTACCTTCGATGGTTTCAAGCCGATTACCAATGACGTTCGAGACCAACCCGACGTGGCCATGACCGCCACCGGTGGAAATCACAAAAATCATCCCTGGCTTTACCAGCGCCGGATCGTCAAGCGCTCTTTCGCTCAACACCACGCGAACCTTCGACGCCTGTCGCGCCTGATTCCAGAGCTCTAGGACACTGCCTGTTCGGCAGCCGGCCGTCTGCATCGGATTGCCTCGCGAAAGCGCTTTTGCCGCAGTGGCAAAACAAAAATATACAAAGGCCACGCACCATGGCTCGCCCCGATCGATTCCAACACTGCGCTGATATTGCTCCACCCGCTCACCTCGATTACTTCCGGGTGGATTTTCCAGGACACCGATTTCGCCCGCCGCGACTTCCAGTAATTTAGCCATCAAGCCCCTGGAAATCCGGAGCGGCGAAGTATGAATCGATTTGCGACCAAAAAGCGCACCCCACGTATCCGAACCAACCTCGCCATCCATCTCCAGCGGGCGGCCTTGGAGATCTGTATGACGCGCCTGAAAAAGTTTTACTGCATTGAGCGTGTTGTTTCCGAATTGCCCGTCCACGAGCAGCGGCCTCGTTCGGTTTTTCCACGGCTCGGTGTAACCCAGACTCCGCAACCGTTGCTGCATGATCTTGACCGATTCCTCATCGTCGCTGTCCAACTTGATCAAATGGCCGGGATAGTCAGGCACGAGTTTGTTCCTTGGGAGCGGAACGAACGGCGCATTGCGCGTGAAGCGCAGGTCAGCCCCGGTGGAAGCGATCGCAGCCAGAACGAGCCGGCCTGGATCGCCCCGGTGGTAACTGGAAAAATCGATGTCAAGATCGAGACTCCGTGCCCGTGCCTCCAGTTCCGGCTGATGAGAAAAGAATAGCTTGTTCGGATTTGTGCCGGCGAAATAGCGGACCACAATTTTCCTGTCATCTTCGCCGCCCGATTTGCCGCCGTTGACGTTATAGCTGAGACGACGCAGCAGCGCCGCCGATCCCTCGGCTCCGCTGTTGTTCCCGCTGTCGCCCACAATCGCATACACAGTCAAACCGGTGCGCAGACTGTGAACGGTGCAAAAGTCGCCCAATGCCACGCCAGCGTCGCGGGCCACTCTAGCCCATAGTGTATAATTGATCTCGGCTGCGTTCACATAGCGGCGTGGGTCCTCTCGACGCGAATTGTTTTTGTCGGTGTAACCGGAAGTGGAAATGTAGAAGCCCGGATAGGGATCCGTAGGCCCCTGAACAATCGGCGTTCGTCCGTCTGCTTTGGTAAGGTAACCCACGATGGCGCCGCTCTTTCGTGCGCCTTCATGCGCGTTGAGTTCGTAATCGAGCGCCGTCGAGTCGTTAGGGCCGTAGGCATTCGGCGCGCCGTCCACGTCCACCTTCATCGGAACGACGATTTCGGCAGAGCTTTTCCGGGGCATAGCTGGATCAGAAGGTATCCCTTCGAAAGGGTCCGAAGGCCTTTCTAGCAAATTTATCAGTTGCGATTCAAGTGTTTTCCGTCTGCTCCAGGCACGCAGATCCAAGAGGCTTAGATCGAGACGACCACTGGGCGAAATTTTCCGTTTCGGCCTAGCTCAAGGGCGCGCGCGCGCCTGGGTGTGCGTATGACTAACTCGCCTGCGAGTTCTCAGTCACACCCAATGCTCAGGGCCAGGCGTTGCCGCGCGTATATCCGAGCGTCTCAAGGACGCCGCGATCGAGGCCGCGCAGGATGTGTCGCATTAGTCTGAGTGTGCCATCGGTGAGGAAATACGCGCCGTGAATATCTCCGACGCCTTGCTTGAAGAAGGTCGAACAATCCACGTCCCAAACATTATCGGTCGGCGACGATGCATCTGCCAGAGGCGGTCGACTGGAAAGACCGCTTCGGCCCAGGCGCCGTATCCCAAAATGCTTCAGACCCGCGGACGCGCCGAGCACGGTATCCCGCCCGCTGTAGAGCGCCGTGATCCGGTAGGTGAGATTAGCCACAGCATTGCCATCGTTGTTATCGGGGGCCCCCTCATCAAACAAATTGCTGTCAACATCTGCCGCGACCATGAGCAGTTGATTAATAAGACTAACGAGTAGTGGCTGGTTCTTACGGGTCCAGGCAGCGGCCATTGCTTTTTGCACGACATAGTTGCCCATGCTGTGTGAGATTAACGATACCTTAGCTTTACAGGCTTTGGCAGGATTGTTGATGGTTTGCTCCTGTTTCTTGGTCAGCCAATCGAATAGCGCGCTCAAGATATCTGTTAAGTCGTGAGCGCACAGGCGCGCATGGGAACGATCAGGCTCATAGCCCAGTAGGCTACCGCGTGATGGCCAGTCGTACAGGATACAAAGCCCAAGGCTGTCCGGGCCGTCGAAAAGGTTGCCGCAAAGCTTTTCATAAAACGCCGCGGCTTTTAGAAACGTTTGGTTATAGCCATGAACGAGAATCGTGACGTGGCTTTGTTTCTCGTTCTCTGCCGGGTCGTACTTCGGAAACTTATCCGTCGTCGCGACCAGCAGTTTTTGAAAGTTCGCAGCGGTAACTTTTCGCCAGTTCTTAATATCGGTGAGCGGTTGTTTGTCGCTGACCCAATAAGTCAGGCCATCTGTGGTGACGTCGGGTCCGACGCCGCCTTGGCTCCGGTTATTTATCATCCAGTATTTTGGCATTGTGTTAGGCGGGTTGACTGTTAATGCACCAGGCGAATCGTCCAAAAGTCGTCTGAAAGATTGTCGGTAAGCAGATAAGAGTAAGGCATCGTGAAATAGCCTCTTTTGCCCCAGCTAGTGCCCCACGAATTGCGCACCATGAAGCGCTCGCTCCGATCGTCGTAGCCGACAGCAAGGACGGCATGGCCGCCCACCACTCCTTCTCTTGGCTTAGGCATTTGGAGCACGCCCGTCCTGGCGACTGCCGCGCTCTCGAAGCTGTCATAAACGGTAAAGCCAAAGACGAACGGGAAACCGTCTGCGAGACAGCCTTTCATCTGCGAAAGCGTCCGATCAACGCGTTGATAACTTACGGTACGGAATTTTTTTGCATCTTTGTAACAAGACGCAGGCGGTTTTTGCCTCGGCTTGGCGCCAGAAGTCCAAAGGTTCGTGTTCGGATCGGCAGGGGTATCGTCATAGGTCCATTCCGTTTCCGGACAGGCTCCTTGTTTCGCCACACTTTTGATCCCGTCTCGAATCTGCGCGCCGTTATCAAGCGGTACGCTACGCTCAATACTTCGTTCGTTATAGTAAATGAAGAGCCGCGATGGAATGAAGTCGCGCAATTTTTGCTTCTTGCGATCGAACTCGATGGCCGCGGCAATAGCGTTGGCAGTGCAGGAACCGATGTCTCCCTGGTTGTAAATCCGCGGGCAATGCCTGCGCAGATCGGCTTTGGTGGGAAGCACGCGCAGCTTTGCCAGCGGCGCGGAGTAAAGATGATCGCGGTTATCGGGAAGGTCCGGCATCCAGCCGAATCCGAAGCGGCTATTCTTTCTTGTTCTTTTCATTGTTCACGACTTGAGAGTTGAGTTGAAGCGCACAACCGGAGGATTGTCATTTGGTTTCCGCCGGCAACGGTCGGCCGCTGCTTGCGTTCAAGCCTTTTACAAAATGTGGGAACCAGTATTCAAGACTTCTTTCCAAGCGCTTCAAACGAACGCGCTGCTATACCTGGCATCGATTAGTTTTCCTATCTCGTCGCCAGATCAAAGCGCCATATGACGATCAAGGCGGCAATCCCGCTTGCTCTGCGCTGGCGATCATTCTGCTGCTACTGCAGAAAAATCTGCATGTTCTGAAAGTCAAAGGTCACCGCATAGGGCCTTAAGAAATCGTGGCCGATCATACCGGCGAGATGGAAGCCAAAACTGTCTTCCCATGGGAACGGCCCGTCATAGAGACCAGGGACATTCTTTTCCTTTATGTCTCCGAAGGACAGCTGGTGCACCGTGTACGGCACGATTCTCAATTTCCCGCCGCCACCGGCCCCTTCGGTAGCTTTGTCTTCCTCCAACTTGATGCCAGCTTCCTTGATCACCGACTCCCCCAATTTAGCACCCGCGCCCATCAGTCCCGAGTCAACGAAAAGAAGTGTAGGCGGAAGTGTCTCTACGCGACCCCAGCCCACCATGAAATGGTCGCTCGCCATCCAGATAGGAACTGCGAGTCTCTTGCCTGGTGATTTCATAAACTCTTCCAGGCTTTCGGCCGTCTTGCGGCGCAGCACAAGTTCCCCGCGTGGATAATCCATGGTCGTCAGGAAATGATAAAACAGAGTGGTCCCGATGATTCCGTCGATTTGTTTAACGCCGAATCCTTTTGAGAGCTGCCGCAAAGGAAGCATTACCGCGGGCAGGTTCTTGATGGTCCAATCGCCGACAGTGAGCGACTCAATCCGTCCCTGCTGGACCTCAGCGTGTTGACCGCCGGAAAAGGTGCCTCGTACCGCGCCGAATTGCGGGACGCCTAACTTCTTGGCGAACTCCGTATCAAGCGCGACCTCCGAACCTCCGGTATCGATGAAGAAGGTGACTTCATCGCCACCGTTTATCCGCACGTTGATCACCGGAAGCGGATCGGTTTTTACAAACCTCAGACGTGTACTAGCACCGTTGCCTTCCACTTCATAGGGAGTCTGGCCTTTAAAGCTTTCCAACTTCGCAACGTTCAGTGTCGGGTACTGCGAAGTTATCAGTTTGTTATTGCTCAGGTCTACGCCCTTCAGCGAAGCTGCAGCTTTTTGGAAATCGTCGCGGCGATAAAAGACCTCTGCCAGCATCACTTTGGCGTCCGTCTCGTTGGGCCGCAGGGTTAACGCCTTTTCCAGCCATTTCTGTGCATCGTCGAGGCGGTCGGAAAGTAATGCGATGCGACCCAGCTGGAGGTTCGCTGAATAGTCGTTAGGTTGTTGAGCGACGATTTTCGCGTAGAGCTTGCCGGCATCGGCAAATTTCCCAAGCTGAAAGAGTCGCTCAGCTGAATCGTTTCCTGATTGCTTGGGCTGGGGCGCCGCTTCCCCTGGGAAACTACAAGACGTGATGACGACGAGGGCGATATAAGTTCTAGCGAACTTCATATGGGTTTAAGATCCGCCCTTACAAAAATTGGTTCAGCTAGAAGCTTACTGATTCAGGACAGTTTGCTGTGCGGGCTTGCTAACTTCAAGCTGTGCACTCACTTTCTGTAGACC
>JBKPRQ010000114.1:0-8784 GCA_046734635.1 Verrucomicrobiota bacterium | reverse complement strand
GATCGCGCTCAGCATTACCGCGCAGTTCTCCCCTACTCACTACGGTGCAGCTTTCGGTTGGTTGCAGCCGGCATTCTTCGCCGAAATGGCAATCATGCTTTACCTACTTATCAGAGGTGCAGATGTTAGAGCATTGCCGGCTGGAGTTATGACTTGTTAGGCCGATGAAGATCAAACGAATCCTCAAATGGAGTTTCCTCGTAGTTCTGGTCGTACTCGCGGCCTGGCTGTTCATCGCCTACTGGACTTCGACGAACGACTGCGATCGCAACGCTTCAACACCGACCAACTCCATGAAAGCTATCTTGAACTGCGAATACGGCGTCGAGAACCTTCAGATTCGCGAGATTGAAAAGCCGACTCCGGCTGACAATGAAGTCTTGGTCCGCGTTCGTGCGGCTTCAGTGAATCCGGTCGACGGACATACGATCAGGGGCGGGTGGCTGATGCGGCCAATGAGTGGGATGCGCAAGCCGAAGAACATCCGCTTCGGCACTGACTTCTCCGGTGTCGTTGAAGCAGTTGGCAAAAATGTAACGAACTTCAAGCTGGGCGACGAAGTTTTCGGCGCAAAGAACGGAGCCGTGGCCGAATACATTTGCGTCAAGGCCGAGCGCGCGGTCGTGATGAAACCAAGCAACGTCACATTTGAACAAGCGGGTTCGGTAGCGGTCGCGGGACTAACTGCGCTGCAGGGTCTGCGCGACAAAGGACACATTCAGGCCGGACAAAAAGTGTTAATCAACGGCGCGTCGGGCGGCGTCGGCACTTTCGCCGTTCAAATCGCGAAAGTGTTCGGCGCGGAAGTAACAGGAGTTTGCAGCACGCGCAATGTCGATCTTGTGAAATCGATCGGCGCCGACCACGTGATTGATTACACCAAAGAAGATTTCACCAAGAGCGATCAGCGCTACGACGTGATCTACGATTTGGTCGGGAACCATTCCTTCTCTGAGCGTCGAAAACTTTTGACGCCGAACGGCATTTGCGTTCTCGCTGGAATCGGAGGAGCCGGAGTTCATCCGGGAACGTTGGGCCGAATTGGTCGAAATTTCTGGAACGCTTTCTTGTCAAACTTCAGCAAACAGAAGTTTCCCTTCTACATCGCGAAACTGACCAAAGACGATCTGAATGTCATGCGCGACATGATGCAAACCGGCAAAGTTAATCCGGTCATCGATCGCACTTACAAAATGAGTGAGACGCAGACTGCGGTTCGTTACATGGAAGAAGGCCACGCGCGCGGAAAAGTGGTAATCAGCATTGAGTAAAACCAACAAGAATGACAACTGACAAGATCGATCCGCCAAAGGACGGATTCACCGTGGCGAGCAATTCACAACGTGTGGCCGCAAAAGTCGCGGGCGTCGCCGGACTGCTCACGTTCGCGATCGTGGTGTTCGGCAATTACGTGTTGCTAGGGCCGCTCATCATTCCGCGCAACGCGGCCGAGACCGCACGTAATATCCTCGCGCACCAAACGCAATTTCGCATCGCACTCACCTGCTTCATTACCTACGGCATCGGCGCAATCGTGTTGCTCACCGCGTTGTATGTCGTGCTCGCGCCGGTGAATCGCGGACTGGCTCTGGCCGGTGCATTGTTTCGCCTTGTCTTTGCGATGTTGTGGCTCATTGCGCCGCTCAACAGTTTGGCGGCTCTTCGACTTCTCGGCGACGCGAGTTACCTGAAGGTTTTCGAACCCGACCGCCTGCAGGCGCTGGCGCGCGTGCAAATCGCCGGAAGTTTCGATGATTACTACGTGGGGCTGCCATTCTTCGGATTAGCCGCCACTGTTTGCGCCTGGTTGTGGCTTAAGTCGAATTACATCCCCAAAGGATTGTCGACCTTTGGTGTAATCGCTTCTGCGTGGTGCGTATTCTGCGCCTTTGTCTATCTCATCTTCCCCAACTTCAACAAGATCGTTAACGACTACATTTTCGATTCGCCGATGGCCCTGTTCGAGTTAGTCGTAAGCTGTTGGCTGTTATTTAGGGGTCTGAAGACCAGAGATAACAGCGAAGCCAATTGCATCGACGACGACTGCTCCGGCAAATCTCTTTCGTTACGGTTACCGGTATTTCTCTAAACCTATGAAGATAATAAAGCGCATTCTAAAATGGGGTATAAGCATAATTCTGGTCGCGTTGGTCGCCTGGATATTCATCGGCTACTGGACATCGACCAACGACTGCGAGCGTTATGCCGCTGCTCCTACCAATCCTATGAAAGCCATTGTGTACTGCGATTACGGCGTGGCCAATCTCAAGTTCCAGGACATCGAAAAACCCACTCCGGCCGACGATCAACTCCTGGTCAGAGTTCACGCAGCTTCGATTAATCCACTCGACTGGCATTTTGTCGAAGGCACGCCCTATGTCATGCGCCCGTTGGCAGCGGGGTTTCGCAAACCAAAAGATACCCAGCTTGGCGTCGATTTTGCGGGCACGGTGGAAGCGGTTGGAAAGAACGTGACCAAGTTTAAACCCGGTGATGAGGTGTTCGGCGGGCGAACAGGGGCTTTCGCTGACTATGTGTGCGTCCGCGAGAATCGAGCAGTGGCGTTAAAGCCGGCCAACATCACATTCGAACAAGCGGCATCTGTGCCGATTGCCGCGATTACTGCACTACAAGCTCTTCGCGATAAAGGAAAGCTGCAGCCGGGGCAGAAGGTCTTAATTAACGGCGCGTCTGGAGGCGTGGGGACGTTCGCCGTGCAAATCGCAAAGTCCTATGGGGCAGAAGTCACCGGTGTTTGCAGTACGCGGAATGTCGATCTTGTTAAGTCGCTCGGCGCCGATCGTGTAATCGATTACACCAAGGAAGATTTTACCAAGACAGATCAACCCTACGATTTGATTGTCGACAATGTTGGCAATCGGTCCTTGTCAGAAGTCCGGCGTGTTTTAAAACCCAAGGGAACATTTGTGTTGGTAGGAGGAGGCGGAGCAAGCGAACAGGGAATAATAGGACCGATGGCAAAACCGATAAAGCTGATGTTGCTGTCACCATTCGTGAGTCAAAAAATAGGCATGATTCTGGCGGACTTGAATCATGACGATTTGGCCTTGCTGGCCGATCTCATGCAAAGCGGCAAGGTGAAGCCCGTCATCGATAAAACTTACAAGCTGAGCGACGTTCCTGAGGCTATCAAATATGTAGAACAAGGCCATGCTCGAGGGAAAGTCGTGGTAAGTGTGGACTAGGAATGCATTTCCTAAAGCAAACGTCCAACGCCGAACGCCCAACATCCAACGCCCAATGAACGAGGCGGCTGTGCCGCAATGATTATTGTAACAGAAGACAATGAAGCAAATCAAGGACTGAGGCTCGCATCGACTCTGTTTCTTTTGTTATCGTTTGTTTAACTTCAGCGATGCGCTACTCGCCGTCTGGGTTGCGCTCGCCTTCGTTCGATGGCTGTGACTGATTCTGGGCCAGCGCGTGAATCTTAATCTCTTACATATTTTCTGCAACCGCAGAGGACCCGAATCGGCGTTAACTTGTTCATTCCGAGCGAAGTCGAGGAATCTCTTGATGTTGTCGCCGTTCTCCTCGTTCTGACATCACACTCGATCATCGCTTTCGGCTTGCTGTGCTTCGGGACCGCCGTTAAAAAAGAAGTCATGCTTTCGTTTTATCCGGTGCTCCTCCCGAAGAAACGCCGAAATAGGCGAAACAGGCTTTCGTCGAATTGTAGTTAGATGCTGACACGGACAGTGGTCTCGGTTGGCACAATCGGTCTGGCCGCTTTTGTAGGGTCGTTTGTCTTTTACGATCGCCTTATGCGCATCAGTCCAACAGCTCCCAATCCAGCGACACATTAGGGGCACGCACTGAACGAGCATGGTTATGTTTTCTATGTCACGACCGGGCAGAATTTCACCTTCTGCACATTACTGGTCGGAGGCTGCGGCTTGATCTTCATCGCAGGGGTATTAAGTCAGCTTGCGAAGCGCCGCCGCAAGTCTTCACCTCATGCTGACACAACCAACATCTAACCAATCGATGAAGCCAACGGTCCCATATCGAAATGCGTTCAGCGTGTTTGCCACGACACCCTGCCGTGGCTTATCTCTTTCTCGTTAGACGGCCAATCACATCTCTCTCGGACGTCATGCGGCGCATCGTACTGTTTGGCAACTCAGGTTCCGGCAAGACCACTCTCGCTCGCGCCTTGACATCGCAGTACGGACTCGCTCACCTCGACCTCGACTCGCTAGCCTGGGAGAGACCGGGTGTTCGCAGACCATCTCTGGAGAGTGCAAGGGCAATCCACGACTTCATCGAAGAGAATCCAGAGTGGGTCATCGAAGGCTGCTATGGCGATCTCTTGGAACAGGTGCTGCCTTACGCCTCTGAAGTGCGTTTCCTGAACCCTGGGCTCGAGGTGTGTCTCGCCAACTGTCGGGCTCGTCCTTGGGAACCGGAGAAGTACCCCTCGAAGGAGGCCCAGGACGAGAAGCTCGAGTTTTTGCTCGGTTGGGTGCGTCAGTATCAGAGTCGCACAGATGAGTATTCCCTGGCACGACATCGCGAGCTATTTGAAGGCTTCCGAGGACCGAAGGTCGAGTTGTCGTCCCCTCCTGAGATCGTCTAACCAATCGATGAAGCCAATGGCCCCATTTCGAAATAGTTGACTCAGTCGCTCCCGCTCTTTCGGCCTTCGGCTTGCCCATCTATGTCGCTCCGTTTCCCACCGGCTCCATTCAGCGTGTTTGCGACGACACTCTCGACTTTGTCTCGGCTCCCGGCTACCCTAGCGCGATTCGCGTCTTCGCACTCACGCACTCCCGCCGTATTGTTTTTCAACGATAGCCCTGGTTGATGATGTTTTCTTCCCTCGAAAACACCCTGCGGCCTTCCCGTCCATGTCGCACCACTTCCCGCGGGCTCCATTCTCTTTCTCGTTAGGCCTCCGCGCTTTGTGTAAAGGAATCCTCAATGCGCACGAAGATATTCCAGCTTGATGCTTTCACCACTCGCCGGTTCGCCGGCAATCCCGCTGCCGTCATGCTGATGGACAGTTTTCCAGTGGACGCTGTCCTTCAGGCGATCGCAGCGGAGAACAACCTATCCGAAACCGCTTTTCTTGTCCCCGAAAATGGAAACTATCATCTGCGCTGGTTCACGCCAGCAACCGAGGTGCCCCTTTGCGGCCATGCTACGCTAGCCAGCGCAGCGGTGGTGATGGAGAGGCTGGAGCCTAAACGCCGAAGGGTGACCTTCCTCTCGGCGAGCGGTCCGTTGACAGTGAACCGGACAGATACGGGTTACGTCATGAATTTCCCTGTGCGGTCGTCGAAACCGGTCTTGATGCCAACCGGGTTACCTGAAGCGCTGGGAACTGTTCCAGTCGAAGTTTTCGCGAACGAGTTCAACTATCTGGCATTGCTAGAGAGCATTCAGGTCTTGCTTGAGCTGGCTCCTGACATGGCAGCGCTCGCACGAATGGATCGCAGCGGGGTAATCGTTACCACACAGGGATGCGACAACTACGACTTCGTTAGCCGCTACTTTGCTCCCGCCAAAGGGATCCCGGAAGATCCTGTAACAGGTGGCGCACACTGCATGCTGGCGCCCTATTGGGCCAAACGGCTTGGAAAGACTGAGTTTACCGCCTTCCAAGCATCGCCACGTGGAGGAGAGATGATTTGCCGATTAGTCGGAGATCGAATCGAGTTGGAAGGCGCTTGCGTCTTCTATATGGAAGGCGAGGCAGAGATCTGAGACCAGAGACGCGCCATAGAATAACACAATGACCGCGTACTGTTTGATTCATGGAAGTGGACAGGGTCCCGAGGGTTGGAAGCTGCTGGACCGGGAGCTGGAACGGCTAGGTCATGGCGTTGTTACTCCTGCGTTTGACGTGAACAGGACTGACGAGGGTTTGGCGTGGCATGCCGAGACTATCGTTCAAGAGCTTGAGCGTTCTGGCTTGGAACCATCTGACGTTGTCTGCGTCGCACACTCAGCCAGCGGCATGTACCTTCCACTCATTGCGGAGCGCTGGGCGCCGCGGCGCATGGTGTTTTTGGCCGCAGTAGTACCGCGTCCAGGCGTGAGCTTCATAGAGCAATTCCGATCCGATCCGTCGATCTTCAATCCAGCCTGGGTTGGACAAAACCCGCTTGATGACAAGGTGGCTTTGGACTTCGTGTTGCACGATTGTCCTCCCGATCGTCTCGACTGGGCAATGTCGACACGGATCATGTTCTACGCCAAACGCGCGATCGAGGAACCCTGTCCACTGAGCACCTGGCCTCGTGTACCGTCTGCCTACATCGTATGTTCCGGCGACCGGACGATCGCTCCTGACTGGCAACGCAAGGCCGCTCGAGAGTTACTAGGGGTGGAGCCAGTTGAGCTACCAGGTGGACACTGCCCGCATGTGAGCCGTCCTGAGGCGCTTGCGGAAGCTTTGGAGCAGATGGAAAACAAATGACTGTGTGATCGCCTGGCCAGCATCTTTTCCTGTGAAATTACCGAAGTTCATCCGATCGTGATCCCACGAGATGCAAAGGCGTGTTCAACGAGTCGAGCTAATTGAAATCGGTGCGGACGGAGCACCAAGGAAGATGTCGGTCCATTATCGCCGGTTGCAGCCGACGCCTGCGCCAAGACGGCTGCCCACTATGCTACCGCTGGTTTCTCGCCGCCTTGGATTAGCTTTCTCGCGAGATACAATTCGGAACTTGTCGGAATTTGCGCGTTCACCCGTGCCTCTCGTGATGGTCGAGTCGAAATTGCTTACCATACTTTTCCAGCTTTCGAGGGCCGAGGTGTTGCCACGGCGATGGTAAAAGAGCTACTCACTCGCGCTCGCCGGGTTGATCCTGATGTTGAGCTCTACGCGCACACGTTGACCGAAGAAAACGCCTCGACCGCAATTCTGCGCAACCTGGGATTTGAGTTTGTCGGCCCGCTTGACCATCCGGAGGAGGGAATGATCTGGGAGTGGCGACGCAAAGCAGCTACCTAACCGCTGCAGCCAAGTCTAATAAGAACGTTGAGAGTTGAGAGATGACAGTTAAGACTCAAGACACGCTCGCTGAGGTGCGACTGGTGCTTCAGCTCGGCTCCGTTGGTTAGCTAATATGAAAACACTACTCCTTGCAGTATCTGCAATAACCTTTGCGTCGCTAGCGTTGCTGACTGCGCAGCAACCAGAGATCAATCCATCGCATACCGATGTCTACGTCACGCCCTATTACAAATCGAAGGGTCCAGAGATCAACGTCGGGCGGTTTAGTTCAGGTCTCGCGTCGAAGAATGAAGCTGACTTTCTCGCTACAATCGCTCAGATGAAAAAAGATTGGGACCGGCTCACTTTCCCGGAGCTTTATGTCGCTGCGATCCGTTTGTACGACCTGGGATTTCGCAAAGAAGCTGTTTACTGGTTTTATACCGCTCAGTATCGCGGCCGGCAGTTTGGAGTTCTTCTCGATCAAACCAAGATGGGAAGCATTGGGAGCCCTGGATTCGAGCTGTTTCACGCCCAGAATGCTTTTTATCAACTCGTGGGGCCTTACATAAATGGTTATGCCTTTGGCGATACTGACGGTCTCGTGAAGATCGTGGAAAAAGTCCAGAAAGAAGGCCGCGACATACCTGATCTGCAGGCCGCGTATCCCGGGGTCACATTCAAAGACAAGAGCGAGTGGCAGTCTGCTAACACGACTCTCGCTGATGGGATGAATGGGCTGATATCGACGCTGAAGGAAAAAAAGGACGAGATAAAGCGTCAGCGCATCGAGCGCGGCATGGAGGAGAAGTTCTCGAAACTGCCAAGTAAGGACCTACCCAGTCATTAGGTCCAACGCTCCATATGGCGAAGCCGCTAGCCTTGCGGCTGGTCGTTAAGGATTCATACTCCGATAATGCGATTTAGTATTATATTTTCTGCGATAGCACTTCTTCCGTGTGTGGCGCCTGCCAAGCGGGCTGCGCCGTCAAAGGTCGAGCCGGTGGTCCACGAAGGGATCCGTTATGTTGCACCCAATGATGATGGCCGCCGCGCATACATCGAAGCGTGGAACGTTCGGACGAACAAGAAGCTCTGGGATTTAACCGTATTTACGAACCGTATCGATCCAAAGCTGGAGGAAGACGTTCAATGGGTTTTCATAGAAGCCATGCGCGTGGAAAAGGGCGTCCTTGTGATTACGTCCGAGCGCGGGAACACTTACCAGATTGACTTGAAGACAAAAGCCATAACTCAATCTGGTGCGCCATCATCGCCATCACCAACAGCGGCGGACGATCTACCCGACACAGTTAAGAGAGCCATTGCGAACGGTTCCTTGGCAAAAGATTACGAGATCTCTTTTCGCATGAACCCATCATTTCTGCACGGAGACCTCGACGGCGACAGCAAGGTGGACGTAGCGGCTTTAGTTAAGGAGCGCTCGAGCGGGAAGTTCGGGATTGCGATCATTCATGGTGCCACCAACAAGGTAACAGTTCTCGGAGCAGGGAATGTCATCGGCAATGGCGGCGACGACTTCGAATGGATGGATTCCTGGGAGATCTATTCCAAAGACCGCGTGACCAGGGGAACAAGTGCCCCGAAACTTCATGGCGACTCGCTCCTCGTGAGTACGAGCGAGGCAGCTAGCGCCTTGATCTATTGGAATGGCAAGCGCTACGTCTGGCTTCAACAAGGTGACTAGTGATCTTCGGCGCGCCCGGCGGTCGCGCCCTACCAAGGCTCAACGGGTAATAAAGACATAGCCTGTCCCCTGCTCTTTCGTTCGCTCATCCGTTTTCAATTTAGAGATGGTA
>JBKPRQ010000113.1:0-6147 GCA_046734635.1 Verrucomicrobiota bacterium | reverse complement strand
CGATTGATACGATCTGACACTTCACGTCCTGAGTTGCCAGCCGCAGGCTGTACAAACGCCCAACACGCAGTGGCTCGCGCACGATCCAGAAAAGATCTGCGTGGAAACGATTCGCCTCGATCGGTGTTTCGTTTTCGAGCGATGCGACATAGCCGCGCTCCACGAAAATTTGTTCACTGAGCGTGATCCCGATCGAGTCTCCTGCAACGGCCGGACCGTTGTTTTCTTGATTCCAGCCCTCGATCGTAGCGACTACCGACGACTTATTAGCCGGTGAGAACACCAGCTGGTCTCCCGCCCTTAGCGACCCCGTCTCGATCCGGCCTGCAATAATTCGCCGACCGTCGAACCGATAAACATCCTGCACGCAAAAGCGAAGTGGAAGATCGACATCGCGCTCCTGCGGCTCCAGCAAATCAAGCGCTTCGAGAACGCTCGCTGCGTGGTACCATTTCATTTTCGTGCCCGCCCGCGCGACATTCTCACCTTCCCTGGCCGACGCCGGAATAAAGGTCCGCGCGCCCAATCCAAGCTCGCGAAGAAACTTTTGATATTCCTGCTCGATCTCGCGAAATCGTTTCTCCGAGTACTCTACGAGGTCCATTTTGTTTACGACGACGATGACATGCTTGATGCCAAGCATGCTCAACAGATAGGCGTGACGGCGACTCTGTTCGCGCACTCCTTCGTCTGCGCTGATCACGAGGATCGCCGCGTCGGCTCTCGATGCGCCCGTGATCATGTTTTTTAAGAATTCCTTGTGCCCCGGCGCATCGATGATGGCGTACTGGCGGCGCGGCGTTCGGAAAGGAATTTCGGTTGTATCGATCGTGACGTTTTGTTTTTGCTCCTCAAGAAGCGCATCGAGCAAAAAGGCGAATTCAAATCCCATTCCCTCCGCTGCACATGCCTTCTTGATCTCTTCCACTTTGCCTTCTGGCAAAGAACCAGTGTCGTGCAAAATGCGACCGATTAGCGTGGACTTTCCGTGATCAACGTGACCAACGAAAACGACGCGCAGCTTTTGCGCAACATCTGAAGCAGAGCGTTGAGGGTTAGCTTTGTCGCTCATAGGAATCCCTTCGCCCTCAGCTTCTGCATCGCGTTCCGTTCGTAGTGGTCCTGGGCGCGGCCGGCGCGCTCACTAGTTTTTGTCGCTTCCAGTTCGGCAATGATTTCGTCGATTGTTGAAGCAGTGCTCTCGATCGGATGCGTGATGGGCGTGCAGCCTAACGACCGAAATCGTTTGCCGTTTCGAGCGAAATACATTTGCGGAATGGGGATCCTTTCTCGCTGGATGTAGCGCCAGATATCCACCTCGGTCCAATCAAGCAGAGGCTGGATGCGAACGTGTTCGCCTTTGGCGGCTGTCGTTACAAACTGGCTCCAGAATTCAGGCGGCTGGTCCTTGTAATCCCATTCAAACTGGGCGTTGCGGGGCGAAAAATACCGCTCTTTCGCCCGAGTTGGATCTTCGTCGCGTCGAATACCGGTGATAAGCGCGTCCCATTTGTACTCGGCCAGCACTTGTTGCAACGCCACTGTCTTTAACTCATGCGTGACCGTCACCGGGTCGTGCGTTTCATACCCAATCCCGCGCGCACGGGCGTCGGTGTTGATTTTAACAATCAGATTGAGGTTGTGATGCTTTTTTGCCCATTCGCGAAACTCGAGCATCTCGGGAAATTCGTAGGTTGTATCGATGTGCAAGACCGGAAAGGGAACGCGCCCGAAAAAAGCCTTACGCGCAAGCCAGATCAGGACGTTTGAGTCCTTACCCATGGACCAGGGCATGGCGATATTTTTGAAGGCGTGATATGCCTCGCGAAAAATGAAGATGCTTTGGTTCTCGAGGTCGTCGAGATGAGTGCGTGTGGTTTGTGTCATGTCTGTCAGGTAGGGGCGGTTCACCTGAACCGACCGCGCTTCATGGGTGATGATAATCAGCGAGCGGGCGATTGGGGTCAATCGCCCCTACCTAAAAATAAGCTTCTCGGGATTCGGCTTGCGCGTTACAAGCCGCATTTTAACCTTTAGTCATGCCAGAAGAACGCGCAACGGCATACGACTCAAAAATCGAAGGCAACATTATTTTTACGCGCTTCGATGCCGCGCTGAACTGGGTGCGCAAAAACTCGCTGTGGCCAATGCCGATGGGCCTAGCCTGTTGCGCGATCGAGTTGATGGCTGCGGCGGCGTCTCGCTTCGATATCGCGCGGTTCGGGGCCGAGGTGATGCGCTTTTCACCGCGGCAATGCGACGTGATGATCGTTGCCGGGACCGTCACCTACAAAATGGCGTTGGCCGTAAAACGAATTTACGAGCAAATGCCGGAGCCGAAATGGGTAATCGCAATGGGTGCATGCGCTTCCACCGGAGGCATGTATCGCTCTTACGCGGTGTTGCAGGGAATCGATCAGCTTTTGCCAGTTGACGTTTATATCTCTGGTTGTCCGCCCCGTCCGGAGGCTTTGCTCGCCGGTTTGATGAAACTCCAGGAGAAAATTTCTGGGGAACGCTCGTTCAGAAATCAGAAACCGGAGCTGGCCGAAAAGCTCGAGGAAGCCTTTGCATAATCATGTGTGTTGGAAACTGGAATTGTAGGCCAAGCGCTTCGCTTGCCGTCCCAATTGCCTTGGCAGGCGGAGCGCCTGGCCCTACAGGAGCATACGCATGACTAGTCAGGAAACTCTCGAATCGCTCAGCAGCTCGTTTTCGGAGAGGATCCAGGACAAGACTGAATTTCGTGGTGAAGCGACTTGCACCATTGCAGCAAGCGATCTTCGCGAAATCATGAAATTCTGCCGGGACAAACTTTCGTTTGATTACCTAATCGACATCACCAGTATCGATAATTTCGGCGAAGACCCCCGGTTCGAAATCCTTTATCATCTTTATTCGATGCCGCACGCAGTTCACTTGCGCTTGAAGTTGAAAGTTCCAGAAGAAGCCGGCGCTGTGGACACCGTTTCTGACATTTGGCCGACGGCGAATTGGCACGAGCGCGAGATTTACGACATGATGGGAATCAAATTCATCGGCCATCCAGATCTTCGTCGGATTCTAATGTGGGATGGCTATCCATTCTTCCCACTGCGAAAAGACTTTCCGCTCGAAGGATTGCCGAGCGACATGCCTGACGTCGCTTTCACAAAGGTCACACCTTTGGAAGGCGGCCCCTTCGTTACTGTGCCAAGCACTGCGACTTCGAAAGACCGCGAACCGCGCGCTCGCCCGCCGGAATTGTGAGCTCAAGACTGCGCGCCCGGCGGTCGCATTCGACCACTAAGCGGCCGAGACAGGTGGGGCCGATTCAGGTTTTCGCGTCGCAATCATCACGTCCGGACGCAAAGCTTCGTCGCGCGAAATGATGGTCGTTGTCTTAGAACCAAGCTTCGGATAGGCGATCCGGCTGTGGAGCATCATTAAGAGCGTGAATCGGAAGCGTTCGGCGATGATTTTCAGTTCGCCCAGCGTCAGATCGCAGTCGTCCAATTGCCGGTCGCTGATGCGTTCTTCGATTATCTCGTTAACCAGCGTTTCGATTTTTTGGGGAGTTGGTTTTTCCAAGCTCCGTGACGCGCTCTCGATCGCATCGGCCAGGCTAACAATGGCGCTCTCCTTCGTCTGCGGTTTTGGTCCGCCGTAGCGAAAACTTTCTTCTTTCACTTCTGGAATATCATCCTCGCGCAGTTTCATGATTTTGCCGCCGGCGCGCGCGTCCTCGTGCTGTTGGAGGGCGCGTTGGTAGAAATACCGGACAAGCGATTTGCCGTGATGCTCCTGAATAATATCGATGATGCGTTGATTGAGTTTGTACTTAAGGGCCAGATCAACGCCTTCCTTCACATGCGCTATGATAATCAATGCGCTCATCGTCGGCGCGAGATCGTCGTGCGGGTTTCGTTCGAAGCTCATGTTCTCCGTGAAGTATTCCGGCTTCACCAGCTTGCCCACATCGTGAAAATAAGCGCACACGCGGCAGAGCGTGGCGTTCGCGCCGATCGCTTCCGCAGCAGATTCCGCGAGATTGGCCACCACCAGGCTGTGATGATAAGTCCCCGGCGCTTCGATGGTCATGCGACGAAGCAACGGATGATTGAGATCGGAGGCCTCCAGCCAGGAAATGTCCGTCGTAATTTCGAACAGGTTTTCAAGAATCGGCAGAGCGCCGCCGACCAGAGTGGCAGTCAAAATTCCATTTCCGATAGCGAGCGCGCTTTGCACTCCAATCATTCCCCAGTCATTGGCCGTTGGATAAAACCAATTGATCGGCCCGATTAAACCAAACGTCAGGGACAGCAACCAAATGGCGAGCCCGACCCAGAATCCAGCACGGATCAAATTGCTGCGGCGCCGCACCTGTAACGTAAGGGAGACTGCTGTGAACCCGCTGATCAGACTCGTTACGAGCAGCGGCGCGTCAATTGGCCCGAACAACATGCTACTCCAGAGACTTACAAAAAATGCAGCGTAAAGCCCGTGATGGCGGCCCAGCAACACGCTCAGCACAAGCGGCGCAAAGGCATAGGGCATGATCAACCCCGCCATTTCCGGCTTCAAAAATCGATAATTGCCACTGTTACAAAGCACGAGCAGCAGCTTCGTGACGGCCAGTTGAACCAAAATGACGCCAAAGACGAGAAGAATGCGCGAGCTTCGCGAGAAGCTCCTGGGCTGATTGATCCAAAGCTGAGTAATTGCCGTGGCGAGGACCAGTAGCGCAATGATAAAATTCTTGGTCGGCTCCGGTTGCTGACCACTAAAGACGAGAAACGCGAGGCCACCGGCGAACACGGCAAATATCACGACCTTGACGAAATGCGAGTATTCCAGGTTGCGTCTCAGTTCGCTGCGTGCCCGGCGGCGCCGCGTTTTGCGCGAGGCGAGGCCGCGTCTGATTAGTCTTCCGCGTCTGAAAAAATCAAACATTGTCTTTTCTATTTGCGCGATGATGGCGCAGGCGATCGATGCTGTTGATAGGCGCCAATAATAGCACGTACCAATTCATGCCGCACTACGTCTCGCTCTGTAAAGTACACAGTGGCGATCCCGGGCACGGTCTTTAATGCCTGTAGTGCTTCCACGACGCCGGAGCGTTTGTTGGCTGGCAAGTCAATCTGTGTAACGTCGCCGGTCACTACGCATTTGGAGTTCAACCCGATTCGCGTCAGCAGCATGAACATCTGCTCGGTCGTTGTATTTTGAGCTTCATCAAGGATAACGAAAGCATTGTTCAAGGTGCGCCCGCGCATGTATGCCAGCGGAGCCACTTCAATAATTTGCCGCGCAATCGCGCGTTCCATTTCCTCCGGTTCTAACATCTCACGCAAGGCGTCGTAAAGCGGACGCAGGTATGGGGTGATCTTTTGTTCGAGGTCGCCTGGGAGAAAACCGAGCGCTTCGCCTGCTTCCACTGCAGGTCGCGTCAAAATAATGCGGGCTACCTGCTCTTTCTTGAGAGCTGCAACTGCCATGGCAACGGCGAGATAGGTTTTACCCGTCCCAGCCGGGCCAATTCCAAAAACAACGTCGTGTTTTTGAATTGCCTCGACGTAGGCCCGCTGGTTTGCGCTTCGCGCGACAATTGGCGGCTTGCGCGATGAGGTCGTGATCTTGGTTGAAACAACATCGCCCAAATTCTCATCGCGCTCTTCGGATACTGCCTTAAGCGCGTAATTAAATTCGTGCTTTTGAATTTCTACGCCCTGCTGGCGCGCCTTCTCAAGCTGTTCAAATACGTGCTGCGCCTTATCGACGCGACTCGGGTCTCCTTCCAGTTTTACCCAGCCTTCGCGCGTGGTCACTTTCACACCGAGAGAATCCTCAAGACTCTTCAAGAGTCTGATGTCATTGGCGTAGAGTGACTGCAGCGTGCGCGGACTCTCAAACTGCAGGGTGCGCGTTTCAGTCATTATCACTCCGTGACATCGGCATCCGCGCCGATCGAGTATTGGCTAAAAGTCAAAGCCACTGCCCCTGCCCTACCGGAAACCATACACCAGTGCCCAATGCGTGCGTTCCTCCGGCGATTGCTCGACACTGACGATGATAAAGTAACTGCCAGTGGTCTTTGGAATGACGTGAGCAGCAGCAAAATGGCCTTTCTCCCAGCTGTCAGGTTCCTCGGCCAGCTTCCCATCCGAA
>JBKPRQ010000112.1:0-2903 GCA_046734635.1 Verrucomicrobiota bacterium | reverse complement strand
ACGCGCCCAGATTGAATTTGAGGAAGAGATCGGTTTCCGACCCCAAGGCGTTTCAGACTGGATTGGACTTGGCTGGATTAGACAAAAAGGGGGGAAATTTGTGCATGCGTGGGCGTTTGAAGGCGATTTGCCGGAATCATTTGAGCCGAAATCGAATCTGTTCGAAATGGAATGGCCGCCGCGTTCGGGAAAGCGCAAGATGTTTCCAGAGGTCGATCAGGCGCGCTTTTTTTCGGAAGAAATTGCAAGACGCAAGCTTAAGGAAACACAACTGCCTTTCATCGAGCGCTTGAAGGACGCCATCAAAGGCTGATCAGTCCCGGCAACACCAACCGCTCGAGCTGCAGGCGACGATTCATGGTTATGAGGTCCGAGGTCGGCAGCGAACAGTCTAAGGATTCTCCTTCCCGGATGAACTGGCTCTCCAGTATTTGGAACGTTGAGAATATCAAAGTCGTCCGACGCGTGATTGTTTCCGTGATCGGAGCAACTGTTTTGTTGATTGGCGTTGCACTGCTGGTTTTGCCTGGCCCGGCGTTCATCGTCATTCCGATCGGCCTGGCTATTCTTGCCACCGAGTACGCGTGGGCGCGGCGGTGGCTAAAAAAAGTTCGTCGAATGGCGAGCAATGTGGTTTCCAGTCGCACCCGCGAACGTCAGATTCCTGAGGATTCCAGGGTTTAGCTGTGCGCCAGCCGGCGCACAAAGTTAATCAGGACTTGCTTGCGGGTGTTCCGACTCGTAAACCCTCTGCAAATGGAGGACTCGATGACCGAACGGCTCGCGAAGTCGAGTCCTGCACAAGCCGTTCGTTCAGACCCGGACGACGAAATCTTTCTCGAAGGACCGCGTTCGCGTTTCGAAGAGTTCTTCACTTTGTTGAAGGTGATGCGCGATTTCTTGCGCGGATTTCGCGCGCTTCATTTTGTTGGCCCATGCGTGACAGTGTTCGGCTCGGCGCGGATTAGGCCGGGCGATCCGAATTACGAGCTGGCGCGCAAAATGGGCGCTGCGATCGCACGGCTTGGTTTTACTGTCATAACCGGGGGTGGCCCCGGCATCATGGAAGCTGCAAACCGCGGCGCCAAGGAGGCTGGGGGCCGCTCAGTCGGATGCACCATCGAACTACCCTCCGAGCAGCCGACAAATGTTTATCTCGATCGCTGTGTGCGAATGCATTATTTCTTCGCCCGCAAAACGCTGCTGGTTAAGTACTCCTACGCGTTTGTAGTTATGCCTGGCGGCGCCGGGACACTCGACGAATTGTTCGAAGCGCTCACTCTGATCCAAACCGGAAAGATCAAAAATTTCCCGATTGTGATCATGGGAACTGATTATTGGAAAGAGCTGCTCCATTTCATCGAAACAATGGCGCAGCGTGGCATGATCGCCGCCAAAGACCTGAGCTTGATCTACGCTACTGATTCAGTGGATGAAGCCATCGCGCATATTCAAAGCAAGGCCATTGAACCGTTCGGACTCAAACGCATCGCGCGCCCCCGACGCCCTGTTCCGCTGCTCGGCGAGCGCGGCTTGTCAACGCCAGATACGCAACTTTAGCAATGCACTTTTGGCGAGGCTTCGCCTGTTGTCAGTGTGTGTTCAATTATCTGATTAGCGCGACAGCGTAGCGAGCTGCTCGGATCTCGAATGCCTCTTTCTTTTCAAAGATTTTCCGAAACTTCACTGCTCCATTTTCGGAGAAAACAATAAAGGCCGGATATTTTCGTAAGAAGCGCGAATTGACGATTGCAGCGGCCCCGCACGGATTCGTCATGGCGAGGCGGACGCAATCGGCAATGCAGTCGACTGCGCAGGCCAAAAAATAAGGACGCACTCTGTTGGTCCTGCGAGGTCGAGTAGTTTTGCGCTTTATGGAAATGGTTAAGAGGCGTGGTCGGCCCCGAATACGCACAGCCGAATACTGGCGCGAGTATTACACGCGGAAACAGCGGGAGTGGCGTGCTGCCCACCCGCGATGGAGAACACGGCGAAAACAGAGACGACACGGGGCTATGACTGATAGGCGAGTAAAACGGTGACAGCCTTGGAACGCCCTTCCTGGGCATCCTCGATTTGCCTGCGACGTACTCAAACGTCGCCCGTGAGTTGCTGCGTAAGTGACGGGTGACTTCCAGCTAGCCACGCCACGAAGAGAGTTAGGTTGAGAAGTTCGCCCATGTTTGTCATTTGAACCCGTCCGGCTTCGCTCAGGGCAGTGCAAAATATTTGGAACTTTCGCCCTGCCATTTCCGTATAGGTGAGCATGGACATGATTCCACCCCAGACAATTTTGCTTCCGCTAACGCGAGACGGCCTGCGGTTGGCTGGCCCCACAACCAACAAGCTAAAAGCTAACCCGGAAAACAAGCGAACCCACGAGTCAGCGGCGATACGTTATCGCGCAGGCTTGCAACGCGACTGCACACAGATGGTAGACCTTCTGTGAGGTGTTCGTCACGACGAACATGAAATTTGCAGCAGTGTCTCTGCTGGTATTTTTTGCGCTGTTGTCACAAGCATTCGCTGTACTGCGACCACCATTTCCGCTCAAGCCCGCTCCGCCACTTAGCGGCGAAGTCATTATCATAGGAGATGATTTGATCCAGCGTTCTGCCAAAGCCGCGCATCTCCGAAGTATACGGAGCAGGTAGGGGCGATTGACCTCAATCGCCTCAAGTCGGTTCAGGTAAACCGCCCTACCTTCTTTCAGCTGTGCGACCGCGACTACTAGCGCTTATGGCGCAATGCGGTCAGTGAGCGTGTCGGTGTGGAAATCGGTATGATCACGTAGACTTAGCCAGGGACTGTCCTTTTTGGTTGTATCGGCGATGCCACTTTTTTGGTCCGCAGCATAATCTTCCCAGGAGTTGTAGCGAGCGATACTTAGGAACGTCCAGGGA
>JBKPRQ010000111.1:0-52029 GCA_046734635.1 Verrucomicrobiota bacterium | reverse complement strand
CTTGCCAGTGGCGGCTCCGGACTCGCGGCGACATTCGGCATTCTCTTCGCTACTCGCGTATGCGTCGGAATTGGCGAAGGCGGTTACGGGCCAGCGGCACCGACGATATTGTCCGATCTTTTCCCGATCCAGACACGGGGTAGCGTCATGGCGATCTTTTATACAGCGATTCCCGTTGGCAGCGCACTCGGCTACGTAATTGGTGGACTAATTGGCGCTCACCTTGGCTGGCGCTGGGCATTTTACCTCGTAACCCCGCCAGGTTTGTTGCTGGGTCTGCTGTGCTTCGGGCAACGCGACCCGCGCGTCGCTGGACATCATCTGGCGCAAAAATCACCGCGCCGGAGCATCCGTCACTATCTGAACTTGTTCCGCACCCGCTCCTATCTAATCAACTGCGTCGCCCAAACACTGATGACCTTTGTAACCGGCGGTCTGGGTTTCTGGGTACCTGCGTATCTGCGTTATCGCAATCAAAGTGCTGAGGTGGGAATGACGATCTTTGGCCTGATCACAGTAGTCGCCGGCCTGGTCTCGACGCTTCTGGGAGGTGTGATCGCCGACAAGTGGCGTTCGCGTCTTCCCGGTTCCTACTTCTGGGTTTCTGGAATCGGGATGTTGATTGCGTGTCCGATTTTCATTGTGTCCCTCTACGTTCCATTCCCCGCGGCGTGGATTGCGATGTTTCTGGCGATTTTTTTCCTGTTTCTAAACACAGGTCCTTCAAACACGGCGCTGGCTAACGTGTCCCTGCCTGCCGTGCGTGCGACCGCGTTCGCCGTAAACATTTTCGTCATCCATGCGTTCGGCGATGTGCAGGCGTTCTGGCTGCTGGGATACATCGGCGGTCACACCAACATGCATGTGGCGTTCCTGTTCGTGTCTGGAATAATTCTTCTCTCCGGCGTGGCCTGGTTGCTCGGGGTGAAATATCTGCCGGCGGACACAGCTGCCGTAGAAGCTCAAGGATGACACCCGGATCTTCTGACTACAGCACACGAAGCCGCGACTGAGCCGGGGCTGCCGGCGAATTCACACGCAAAGTCGCGATTCGTTAGTCTCGCTCTTGAGGTCCTTCTGGCGATGGCGCGGTCTCGGGCCTTTCCGGCTTTCTACGAGGCCGCGTTTCGGTCCCTTCTCTGGTTCTTTCACCGGGACTTGTTGCGGCGTCAGGCGGAGACTCGCGGGTCGCTCTAGAAGAAGGTTCTCGCTGAAGTCCAGTGCCGCCGTTCGGGGATCTATTTTCCCCTGGTTGCGGTCTCGTGCCCCGCTCTTCTCTGGTTCCACTACTCGGGGACTCTGTTTCTCCCGGTCTACCTCGCGTGCCACGCTCTTCTCTAGCCGGCGAGCTCTCAGCACCTTCACGTTCGCGCGGTGGGGCGGTGGCGCGGCCTCTCGCCGATGTCGCCCGCGGACTGGGCGATGCTTTGCCGGCTGGTGACTCTCTTTCCGCAGGCGATCTAGTGCCTGCCGCAGGTGAGCTGGCCTGGGGCGGTGAGCCAGTAGCGCCTGTCCGGCCAGTTTCGCCGGCCGTACCGGTTGTCGTGCTGCTGCCGGAGACACCCGTTGTGGTAGTCGTACCGGAAACTCCAACACCAGGTCCCTGGCTTACGCCATAATAACTATAAACGTTGGTGATATAATCGGGCCGGGAATATTCGTCGATTCGCGCATACTCGAACACCGGAGCGCTGTAGATTCGCTCCCGATCGACGGTCACAGTGAGAGCGCTGATATCAGACTCAGGAGAATAGACCGCCCACGGGACCGCGACCATTTTGCCACCGCCGGCCGGGCGCGCTCCACCTTCGCCGGTCGAGAGAACAGTGTAAGCCATGCACCCTGTGCTGCGGTCGATCACAACGTCTTTGATTGTGCCGATCTCTTCGCCCTGGGACGATTTCACTTTTGTGCCAACGAGTTTGCTGACTTGAACGTTCGTGCTCTGGGTTTGTGCCGAGGTAGGAATAATCGCCGCACCCAGAATGGCGACTATTGCTCCGATTAGACGTAATGTTTTCATAAACGATGGGGTTGGGTCAAACGGCTACAGCCGCTAGAAAACAATCGCCGCCCGCAATTCTGGTAGATGTGAAAACAAGTGGCGAAGCTGCGAAAATGCGTTCCCTTCTCAACTCTGATGTCGATCTCGCGCTGCCTCGCCGCGTTCGCCTTGCTAATGCCCTGCATGCATGCGCACGCCGATGGCGTTCCAAGCGTTTGCACTCAGCTCATCATGGGAATCGCGCCTACGTGGAATTCCATGCGCGGCGAGCTGCGGCTTTTCGAACGGGCGCACGGCGGTGATTGGACTGCGGTCGCTGGACCCTTTCCTGTTTTATTTGGCAAAAATGGGCTCGCCTGGGGCACCGGGCGAGCCGGACAAAATGAACCGGGTCTTCGAAAAAAAGAGCGAGACGGTCGCGCACCTGCCGGAGTTTTCGAGATCGGCCAGGTGTTTGGATACGAAGCGCATTTACCTGTCGGCGGCGATTATCCATACCATCAGGTGACGGACGCAGATATTTGGAGCGATGATCCGCGTTCGCCTAACTACAACCGGCACATCGTGATTGACCCGAAGAATCCGCCAGATAATTACAGCCACGAAAAAATGCGCTCGGGCGATTTCGCATATCACTGGCTCGTCGAGATCCGCCACAATTCCGATCCGCCGGTGCCGGGCGCAGGGAGCGCGATTTTTTTTCATATTCGCCGCGGTGTGAATCGGGCGACTACTGGTTGCACGACGATGGCGCAGGAAAATCTTGTGAAGCTGATCACCTGGCTTCGAGCGAAACGCCATCCCTGCTATGCATTATTGCCGGCTAACGAATACGATAAGAAATGGCGGTCCTGGAACCTTCCTTCTCCGGATGCATTTCGCCGCGACGTACCCGCAACTTTGCCTCGTTGATTGCTGAGATTGTTCAGTTAGTTTCGGTTCATGCGAAGACGTCCTAATCCTAAGTCAGAGGCAAACATTCGCCGCATCGACACAAAAGCGCGCGCGAAGAAACAGACGCATGGTTTTCAAGTCCACTTTCTTCGCGGAGACAAAATCGTGACCAAGATGTTTAGCGACAGCGTCTACGGCGGCAAAATGAAGGCGAGAAATGCCGCGAGGAAATTCAAGCGAGCGGCGTTACGCCGTTTGCCCCGACGAAAGTTTGTCGGTTTTAAGTAAGCGCGCCACGGTTGCTGCCGTTTTCCTGGCGATAGACTTTCCAACATTCGATGAAGCCCGGCGCAAAGTCTGCCGGGCGCGCCGCGATCCAACCATCGATCACCGCCTCCGGAAAGAAGGCACCGGTCTCAATTTCTGTTCGGTTCGGTGAAAAATCGCCGACCCATTCGCCGCGGTAAAGCCAGATGAACTCCTGGTCCGTGCGCTCTGAAGCAGAGAGCTTTGAAATCTTTTTAAGAGGAACGCTGATGCCCAGTTCTTCTTCCAGCTCGCGACGCGCTGTCTCGTCATAGCTTTCCTCGACGACTACATGTCCGGCAGCGCTCGAATCCCATTTCAAAGGATGGCGATCTTTCCAGCGGGAACGTTGCTGCAAATAAAGTTCACCGGCCGGGTTGAAAATCAGGATGTGAACGGCGCGATGGCGCAAGTTATTCGCATGCACCTCGGAGCGGCTGGCATCGCGCAGAATCTTGTCGTTTTCATCGACGACCGGAAAGCGCTCACTGTTCGTTAGTCCCACGTCGGGCAGCGGTGGCGGCGCGATGAAATTCACCAAGGCGATCCATTGAAGTAAGGAGAGTTCTTCGCCTCGAGCTTTGGGATCGATGTTGAGCTGGTGCGCGAGATGGTCCCAGTCATCGACGCGCTCCCGAAGCAATTTTCCCAGTTGCTTTCTCCTCTGAGAAAAACCAAGGCGAATCAGTTCCAGCAGCAACTCGTCGTCGTGCTCCGGCAATTCTTGCGGATCTCTCTGCACGATTCGCACCAGTGCCGAATCGACCTCAGGTCGCGGGAAAAAAACCGTCGCCTGAATCGTGCGCAAATATTTTACGTGATGACGCAACTGTGTGCGCAGCGTCATAGCGCCGTAATCATGCGTAGACGGTTGCGCAGAAAGACGCGCTGCCATCTCTTTTTGTAATGTAAACAACCACAGTGAGATAGGGCTTGGATAGGCAAGGAACTTTAAGAGCAGTGCGCTCGAGATGTTATACGGAAGATTGCCGAGCAATTTTACTCGTCGATGCGAAAACAAAACGCGCGCATCGAATTTGAGCGCGTCGGCATTCAGTATTTCTAGGTGTTTATGAGCGAAACGTTCACGTAAGAAATTAGCGAGACGCGTATCTTTCTCGATTGCGAGAACGCGTGCGCCTTTTTCAAGAAGCAGTTTCGTTAGCGCGCCTAATCCTGGCCCAATTTCCAGCACGAAGTCGTCTGAATTAATCTGCGCTTGATCGACAATCCATCGTGCAAGGTTTTGATCGTGCAGAAAATTTTGACCAAGGGTCTTGACCGGTGAGACGTGAATTTCTTGAAGCGTCTTCCGTATCTCGGACAGCTTCATGAGAACGCTGGCGAATGCGCAGTTCGTGCGACGAAATTAGTCTCTTTGTTCACAAAATCGTGTGAACAAAATGCGCAGGAATGAGGAATTTTATTCACAAGTTATTCACCGGAGAAATACCAGGCATCTGCCTGACATAATCTCGTACGTCGAGTGACGCTTCGCGTTCACTCATTGAGCTTCTTCCAATTCGCGGCTCCGGCGTTTTTTCCGGCTCTTCAAGTAGGTGCGACGCGCGTCCTTCAGGGAAACGCCTTCAATGAAAAAGGCGGTTGCAGCACGACCAATTGCGTACGTTCCCGAACCCGCCACGAGGCCGCACACGACGTTCCCCCAACCCGGAAAGAATTTCAGAATCGCGCGGGCGCCTTCGCGCAGAAGCATCGCTGCGCCGACATTTGCACCGAGTGCGCCGGCGAATTCTGCGGAAGCACGCAGGCTACGTTCCCGGCCGCTGACATACATGATTCCAGAAACCATCATCAGTTGGAGGCTGGTCAGGATCGGCAAATCAGCGAGTGGAATCGGTTGCGCGCCAATGGCAGTGCAGACCGCGGTCGTAGATTTTACCAGGAGCTGCGCCACTTCCTGCTGCGCGTCGCGATCTCGCGATATCCGGATCATTTCCATTCGCGCTTCATTCGGCAATTCGCGTGCGAGGGTCGACATCAGACGCCGCGCCTCCGCAGGCGGCAGTTCGAATAATTGATCGTTATCCACGGGAACCAACCGCAACGAATCCAGAAAAACACCGCGTCTGGCGAGAGTCGCTCCGGCCACCGCTTCGTCGCGGGTCGCACCGCGACCGTTGTGATTGTGCGAAGGGATCTTGTCGAACGCCGGAAGAATGATTTCGATGATCTTGCGATCCGTTTCCAATGTCTCATTCCAGCTGAGATAGCCGGTCAAGTCAGCTAGTTCGCGTTGTTCCAACTCCTGTGTGAGTCGCTCGTCGCGGATGAAAAAAATAATATCCGCTGCGCGATATTTGAGTTCATCTCGAGCGTGGATCGCCGCGGAATCGTCAACCCCGCGAATATCAATGATCGATATTTTTCCTCTCTCAGGAAAGTCGACTTCGAACCAGCGACAAAGCGGTGCGGCGGTATTCGGGACGACGAATTCGGCCGAACCAAAGAGCGCCGAGATGATTTTCCTGGCGGGTACTTTCGCGGCGCCCGCAAAGAGAAAACGCGGGGGACGCTGCTGCAGAAACAATTGCTTTAGCGGCGTCAGCTCGCTAAGAACAGCTTTTCGGATTTTGCCAGGCAACCTGCCTGCGAGACGTTCCAGGCGCTCGACAACTTGAAGCAGCGATGGCGTTTTCACGGGTGCAGCAGTCCTCCGATCTTCCGTCTAACTAAGGTCCAATCGCTCAGTGGTGGAAAATACATTGTCGAACGCAAATGTTCGGCCATATAGAGATTCACGTCTTTAATCTTTAAACTGAAATTAGAAATCTTCCTTCCTTTTCCATGAGTCTAAATATCAAAATTCTCTCCGAAGCGGCGGACCAGGCGCGTGGTTTGTGCATGGACGCTGTGCAAGCTTCGAAATCTGGTCACCTTGGACTTCCACTCGGCTGCGCCGAGATCGGCGCCGTGCTTTATGGGCATGCGCTTAAGTACAATCCGAATAAACCGCGCTGGATCAATCGCGATATCTTCGTCCTTTCGGGCGGCCACGGGAGCATGTTCTTGTACGCGTGGCTGCACATGAGCGGCTACGATTTACCGATGTCGGAGATCAAAAGGTTCCGCCAACTGCATTCCAAGACGCCCGGCCATCCCGAATTTGGCGAGACGCCGGGAGTGGAATGCACGACGGGGCCGCTCGGTCAGGGGGTCGGCAACTCGGTGGGCATTTCCGTGGCGACAAAAATGGCGGCGGCGCGTTTCAACACCGATGAACACAAGATTTTCGATCAGCACGTCATCTGTTTGTGTAGCGACGGCGATATGCAGGAAGGGGTCGCCTCGGAAGCCTGCGCGCTGGCCGCTCACTGGGGCCTCGATAATTTGATCTTTATATACGATTCGAATGCCGTCACGCTCGACGCCGCGGCAAAGGAAACGCAGAGCGAAGACACGGGCAAACGCATGCAGGCGTACGGTTTCGACGTTCAGGAAATTGAAGGCCAGGATATGCAACAGTTTCTCGATGCGTTCAACGTGGCGAAAAGGCGCGACAACGGAAAACCGCAATTCATCATTGCAAACACGCTCATTGGCAAAGGGATCCCGGAAGTAGCAGGGACATTCAAAGCACACGGGGAAGCAGGCGCGAAATATGTCGATGCCGCACGCAAGGCGCTCGGATTGCCTGACGAACATTATTTCGTCTCTAAGGAGGTGTACGATTATTTTGACGAGCACAAAAAGAAGCTTCTCGCCGATTACGCGAAATGGGAAGAAACCTACGACGCGTGGCGCAAGAAAAATCCTGACAGGGCGAAGCTGCTCGATGACGGACTGGAGCGAAAAGTCCCTGGCGATCTCCTGCCGAAGATTCCTGACTTTCCCAAGGACGCGAAGCTGGCCACGCGAAAAGCTGGAGGAGAAGTATTGCAGCCGATTGCGCAAGCGATGCCGCTGTTAATGAGCGGCAGCGCTGATCTGTACGGATCGACAATGAACTACATCGACGGCGGCGGCGATTTCAATCGCGACGACCCCGGTGGACGCAATATCCGCTTCGGCATCCGCGAACACGGGATGTGCGCGATTCTTAACGGCATTTCGTATCATGGGCTCTTCCGCGCATCGGGAGCGACCTTCACGGTCTTTACCGATTATTGCCGCCCTTCGATTCGACTCGCCGCGCTGGCGAAGCTTCCCAATACTTATATTTTCACGCACGACTCGATTGGGGTTGGTGAA
The DNA here is from genome assembly GCA_046734635.1 of Verrucomicrobiota bacterium. Lineage (GTDB taxonomy): Bacteria > Verrucomicrobiota > Verrucomicrobiia > Chthoniobacterales > UBA10450 > Udaeobacter. The sequence continues at coordinate 44,612 of JBKPRQ010000111.1, read as the reverse complement.
GACGGTCCAACTCATCAACCGGTGGAGACGGTGAGCTCGGTTCGTTTGATACCAAACATCGACGTGATTCGACCCGCCGATCCGGAAGAGACTGCAGGCGCGTTCGTCGCGGCAATGCAGCGAACCGATGGACCCACATTCCTTGCGCTTACCCGCCAGGCCGTTCCAATGTTAAACGATATTGATGTAAAATTGCGGCGCGAAGGAGTGCTGCGCGGCGGTTACATCGCAAGGAAAGAGAAAGGGAAACTCGACCTGATCATCCTTTCGTGCGGAAGCGAATTGCAGCATGCGCTGGCGGCAGCGCAACAGCTCGGCGACGGCATTCGCGTTGTGTCGATGCCTTGCTTTGAGCGTTTCGATCGCCAGCCTTCAGCTTACCGCGAGGAGATTTTGCCTAACGAATGTCGAAAACGCGTGGCAATCGAAGCCGGAGTGACTGAGATTTGGTACCAATACGTCGGTCTCGACGGGAAAGTCATCGGTCTGCATCAATTCGGCCTGAGCGCTCCGGGACCTGAAGTGATGAAGGAGCGTGGAATCGACGTGCAGCACGTGATCGAGGCGGCGAAATCGCTACACTAGGGCGTCGACCTCAATCGCCTGCGTCGGAGGCGGTCACCCGCAAGATGGGCGGTCCAGGCGAGCCGCCCTACCTAAAACGCTTCTTCGGGCCCTTCCACGTTTCTCGCGCGCGTTTCGAAGCGCGTAAATTCTTTCAGGAATGTGAGGGGAATCTCACCGACCGGCCCGTTGCGTTGCTTGGCGATGATAAATTCGGCTTCGCCGGCTTTTTCCGCGCGCGCTTCTTCGTCTTCCTCATAAATCTCCGGCCTGACGAGTAATCCAACCAGATCGGCGTCCTGTTCGATCGAGCCCGATTCGCGCAGATCGCTCAAACGCGGTTTGCCACCCGAGCGTTGCTCCGGTTGCCGGTTCAATTGAGCCACCACGATCACCGGAATCTTCAATTCCTTGGCCAGACCCTTCAGGCCGGCGGAAATTTCGGAGATTTCCAGCTGCCGATTATCCTGCGCGCGACGCGAGGTCGATCGCAGCAGTTGCAAATAATCGACGATGATGAGTCGCACGTCCTGTTGGGCCTTGAGCCGTCGTGCCTTCGCACGCAATTCAAGGATTGTGAGGCTCGCGCTGTCGTCGATGAAAATTTTTGCTTCCGCCAGTTTTGAAGCGGCCGCGGTCAAACTGGGAAAATCGCGTTCGCCGAGAAATCCGTCGCGGACTTTCTGCAGATTCACACGCGCTCGCGAGCAAAGCAGCCGCTGTACAAGTTGCTGGCTGCTCATCTCAAGGCTAAAGACGCCGACTGGCAGTTTCTCATTGATCGCGACGTGTTCGGCGATATTCATGGCCAGAGCTGTCTTGCCCATGCTCGGGCGCGCCGCGATCACGACCATTTCCGAGGGATGGAGGCCGCTGGTCATCCGATCGAATTCGATAAAGCCGCTGGAGATGCCCGTGATGCCGCCTTTGCGTTCGTAGAGCTTCTCGATCGCTTCGATTGCTTCCATTACCTGGTCTTTCATGGAAAGCATCTGACCTTTGAACCGGTCTTCGCCCACGGCGAAAATGCGTTGCTCTACTTCATCGAGAAGACTGTTCACTTCGTCCTGCTCTTCGTAAGCGCGTCGCACACTTTCGGTAGCGGCTGAAATGATTTGGCGCAGAATGTATTTATCGCGAACGATCTCGAGGTAGTACTCAAGGTTCGCAGCCGTCGGAACGAATGTAAACAGGCTGGTGACGAATGCCGCACCGCCTATGCTTTCCAGAAGGTTTCGGTCGCGCAAGACCTGCGTGAAGGTGATCAGATCGATCGCCTGTCCGGCATTCCAAAGATCGACGAGGACATCATAGATCGTCTGATGAGCTGGAACGTAGAAATATTGCTCATTAATTTTTTCGACGCATTCGGCAATGGCTTGCCGTGGCGAGAGCAGCATCGACCCGAGGACGCCTTGTTCCGCCTCGACGCTATGCGGAGGGGCACGGTGAATATCCTGCGCAGAACCTGTGTGCGAAATGGGAACAACCTTTTCGCCGCTTCGTGCCGCCGAACCTCGGCCAGCGCCATTTCCCGCCTTACGAGGCTTCTCTCCTGTCCATGCGGACGATTGAGTCGCCATTTATTCGGTTTCTTTTTTCTCTTCTTTTTTCCTGTGGAAAAATCGATGTTTCTTTTTCGTTTCAGGTTCCTCAGTCGTAGCGCTTTCGGCTTCAACCTTGGGCGCCTCTGCGGATTTTACCTGAAAAACAAGCTGCGCAGTCACATCGTGATGCAACTTGATGGCGACCTCATGTTCGCCGGTGTCTTTGATCGGACGCTCAAGAACAATCTTATGGCGATCAATCTCCGCGCCGAGTTCGTTCTTAACGCGGTTCATAATATCCTGCGCGGTAACGGATCCAAAAGCCTTGCCGGTCTCCCCGGTCTCCAGCGTAAACACAAATCGCGCTTTACCGATTCGGCGCGCCAATTCCTCGGCCTCGTTCAACTCGCGGGCCTCGCGCTCGGCGCGCTTCTGCTTCAATCCATCGAGCTGACGCAATGCGCCCGGAGTGACTTCATATGCCTTCCCGCTTGGCAGGAGATAATTACGCGCATATCCACGACGCACCTTAACTACGTCCGCCTCGGCACCCAGGCCGGGAATGTTTTCCGTTAAGATAAGTTCAGTCAAAGGCATATCGATTTCTAAGACGCGATCAGAATTTTCAATCTGAAGCGCTTCCGGGGGTGACGAGTTTAGAATTCAAGCGTGCATTGTCAATGCGAGAATAAAAAATGTCACAAAAAAACTTTCGTATTTGCCGGTAATCTGTAGCCGCCGCTCGGTGAGCGGCGTGTGTGCAATGTTCGCCTTGTCCGCGACGCGCTTCGTGCAGCTAAGCGGCTACAGGCTCAGATCATTCCGAGTTTCATCCGGCCCGCTTCGCTGATCATGTTTTGATTCCAAGGCGGATCCCAGACGAGCTGGACATCGGCTTCATCCACACCGTCGATCGACAAAATCTTGCTTTGCGCGTCGTGCGCGATGGCCGGTCCCATGCCACAACCTGGAGCGGTAAGCGTCATTTTCACTTCCACCCGCGTGCCGCCGTCATCCTTTTTGATCAGACGGCAATCGTAAACCAGACCAAGATCAACAATGTTGACTGGAATTTCCGGATCGTAGCACTGACGAAGCTGATTCCAGACGTCTTCTTCCGAGACTGCTCCGTTTGTAGCTCGAACAGATTTTCGAGTTGGTTGCGCAGGGCGTTTTTCAAGACCCAAAGCATCGAGATCTTTCTCTTCGATTCGCGCCAAGCCCTGATACGTCGCGATCGTGTAGCTGCCACCCAGGCTTTGCGTGATTACACCCTGAGTTCCAGCCGGGATCGTTGTCTTTTGTCCGCTCGGTATCTGGATCGCCTCGCAATCGCGACCCAATGTGAATTCAGTGTTCTCGTACATGGCTCTCCTCTTATATCATTCCGAGCGAAGTCGAGAAATCTCTGGACTGCTTGAAAAAGACAAGTCCTCTCGCCGCTCGGAACCGTTAGAACCTATTATATCACAAATGAGCACAAGAACGAGCAGACACCGCGTTGGGTCGTCAGCACGTTGAATCGTTAAAGGCGTCGAGAGATTCCTCGACTCCGCTACGCTCCGCTCGGAATGACAAATGACAGACTCGCCTAGTACACGTCGCGCTTGTAACGCTTATCTCTCTTGAGCTTCTCAACGTATTCGTTTGCCTCGTCGACACTTTTACCGCCATGCTCCTGTACGATTTTGCGCAGAATCGCGTCGACATCCTTGGCCATTCGCTTCGCGTCGCCGCATACGAAAAAGTGCGCACCTTCCGCATCGATCCATTTCCAAATCTCCGCGGCATTTTCCTTCATCCGGTGCTGGACGTAAATCTTCTCGGCTTGATCGCGCGACCATGCGCAATCGAGACGCGTGAGAAGCCCTTCTTTCTTGAATGCTTCGAATTCTTCGCCGTAAGCAAAATCGCAGCTTTGGTGCTGCGACCCGAAGAAGAGCCAATTCTTTCCGTTTGCCCCGGTCGCCTTGCGTTCCTGCAGATACGCGCGAAACGGCGCCACGCCGGTTCCGGGACCCACCATGATAATTGGAACGTCCGGGTCCTCCGGCAAATGAAAGTGTTTCGCCACGCTCGGGAACACGGGCACGGGCACGTCATCAGCACGTTCCGCCAGAAAGGAGGAGCACACCCCTTTGCGAAGCCGACCGTTACTTTCGTACCGGACGACGTCGACGATGAAGTGCACCTGGTCCGGATACGCCTTAAGACTGGACGCGACTGAATAAAGTCGCGGCTGCAATTTCGTCAGTAGCCCAACAAATTCTTCCGGCGCGAAGCGAGCAGAGGGATGTTCCACGAGGAAATCGATTATCTCCATGCCCCAAAGATAAGTCTCGAGGTCGTGTTTGCGGTCTGGCGCGAGAAGGTACCTCAATGTAGGCGCAGCGGAAGCTCGCTCGGCAATGGCCCGTAAAAACTTCGGAGTTGGTTGCGTGATGCTGTAATCGCGGAGCAACGCTTCGCGCAGTGTCGTTGGTTCCCCTCTTGGTCGCGGCACTTTTTCATGGCCGGTCACGCCGAGCGCGTGGATGATTTCATCAACCAATTGTGGATCGTTGGTTGCGTAAACTGCCAATGAATCGCCCACTTCAAAGCTCAAACCCCATCCCGTTAGGTCGACCTCGAAATGGCGCGTATCCTTCGCCGACTCCGGACCGCTGAGACGGCGATTAACAACGAGTCGAGCGGGAAACGGGTTTGCCCGGGTGTACCGTGGGGCAGCAGCAGCGGCAGTACCAGGAGCAGTAGCGGTAGCTTCGGTCATGGCAAAGCCCAACTTGTAGCGGCGATCTCTCAACCTCGCAAATTCTTCATCCATCGCTCCCTGTCGCGAGTGTGGGGCAAACGCTAATTCCAGCGTACGCTTTTAGCGCTCGAGAGGAGCGATACTGGATCTTTTTTTGCTGCGGCGGACTTTTCCTTGCACGTTGGATGTCAGCGCGATTGCGAAATCCACCTGCCGTTTGAAGGCGTCGACGCGGACCACAAACACGGATAACTCGTCGCCAACACTAAAGCGTTTGCGCGACCGTCGCCCGATAAGTTGCCGCCGAGCCGGATCAAACAAATAAAAGTCGTCCATTAATGAGGAGACATGCACCAAACCGGTCACGAGCGCATCCGGTAGTTCCACCATCAGCCCGTAGTTACGTACATCGATGATCGTGGCGCGAAAAATCTGGGGATTGCGTACATCGAGCTGTCGTTGAAAGAATTCGAGTTTCTTCATCTGGACGGCGTCACCCTCTGCATCGGCAGCAGTCCGTTCGGTAACCGAAATGTGCTCGGCAATAGAAGTGATCTGGGCCATGTCGGGATGGTAGGGCGCGCTCGCCACGCGCGCTGGATGGCCCTGGGCTCCGTCCCTACCAAGAGCGCGATGCACAACCAAATCGGCATAACGCCGAATAGGACTTGTGAAGTGCAAGTAATTTGCCTTTGCCAACCCGTAATGGCCAAGCGGTTGCGGAGAGTAACGGGCGCGCTTCAAACTTTTAAGCAAAGCGACCTTGAGCGGCTGTTCTTCCGGTTTGCCACGGAATGACGCCACCAATCGTTGCAGCTCGGCCCGATGAGTCAGATCACCAACCCTATAGTTAAAGCCGAGCACGAATTCGCGATATTCTGCCAATTTTTCCGGGTCTGGATTTTCATGGACACGATAGATGGTCGGAATGGCGCGCTTTTTCAGCTCGCGTGCGACAGCCTCGTTTGCGGCAAGCATGAATTCTTCGATCAACTGGTGCGATTTATCGTTTTCGATACGCTCCAATTTTACCGGGTGCCCTTCTTTATCGACCCGAACTTTGACCTCCGGGAAATCGAGGTCCAGGGAGCCATGCTCGAATCGTTTCTGCCGTAATAGTGCAGCGAGTTCCCAGGCAAGATGTAGTCGTTCGCCCAACTGATCGCTGGGTGCAGCGCTCAAAATCGCGTAAGCCTGTTTGTAGGTAAGCCGGTTCGCACTTCGAATGACGCTGCGTGCAAACCGCGCGCTCTTTACCGTTCCGCGTTTGTCGAAATGAATAATTACAGAATGCGTGAGCCGATCGACGCCAGGATTCAGACTGCAAACACCGTTGCTCAATCGCTCCGGCAACATCGGGATCACGCGATCCGGGAGATAAACGCTGTTTCCACGCTGGCGCGCTTCTCGATCCAACGGGCTGTCGGGCTCCACGTAAGCTGCGACATCAGCAATGTGTACCCCGAGGCGCCAGCCGCTTCCGATCCTCTCGACATTAATCGCATCGTCGAAGTCCCGCGCGTCGTCGGGATCGATGGTAACGACGAATTGCTTGCGCAAATCTTCGCGCCCCTCGAGTTGCCGAGCATCGATTGTCTCAGGAATCCCTTTGACCTGATCGAGCACATTTCTCGGAAATTCTGTTGGCAGATGATATTTCCGGATGATCGACAGCATGTCGATACCCGGAGCCGACGCCGGACCGAGGACTTCGATGATTTCACCTTCGGGATTAACGTGGCGCGACTCCCAGACCTCCAGGCGAACTACGACTTTATCGCCGACCTGTGGCGCGATTTTGGTAGGAGGCAGATTAGAAACCTGGCCCACATAAACGTCATGCACGATGCGTGGATCATCCGGGACGACATAATAAAAGTTCCGCGAGCGTTGGAGAGTGCCGACAATCGTATCGTGAGCACGCTCCAGAATTCGAATTACGCGCCCCTCGCGTCGCCCTTTGATGCGCCGATCAGGTTCGTCCCGCGATATGCGCGCGACTACGCGGTCGCCGTGCATGGCTGTCCCGATGTTTTCCGCAGCGATGAAAACGTCCGGTTGTCCCGGGATTTCTGATGTAAGAAAACCATAGCCGGCTTGATGAATCGACACTTTGCCAGTGACGAGGTCAGCCTCGGATGGCAATACATATTGGTCCTTTCGAATGCGCGCGATCTCGCCGGCGCGCTCGAGCTCGCGCAAGGTCTTGCGCAATGCAACGCGCCCGGCGCCGGTCACGCCTAGCTTGCGGGCAATGTCGATCCTGTTGAGCGGCCGGTAATCTTTCCGCGCCAGCAGACCCAGAATTTGTTCTCTAATATTACGTCCGTTCAAAGCCACCTAAGCGAAACAATAGCGCCAGGTTTATCGATTTACCGCGATTTCAATCCGAGGTCGAATTATGCCAAGAGTGATTGTTGCCGGCGTGTTAGCGATCGCCCTGGCGATTGTGTCATTTGCCGCAGGAGGAGCCAAGATGAAGATGACAAGCTCCGCTTTTCAAGAAGCTGGGAATATTCCATCAAAATTCACGTGTGACGGCGGCGACACCAATCCGCCCTTGCAGATGGCGGACGTTCCTTCCGGCGCGAAAAGCCTGGCCCTGGTTGTGGATGATCCGGACGCGCCGAGTGGACTCTTTACGCATTGGATGGTTTGGAACATCTCTCCGCAGACCAATGCGATCGCAGAAGGAAGCGCGCCAAAAGGCGCCCACGGAACAAATGACTTCGGTAAATCCGGTTATGGCGGACCGTGTCCGCCTTCAGGCACGCATCGCTATTACTTCAAGATTTTTGCGCTCGATCGCGAGCTGGACTTGCCCGCTGGTGCGAAGCGGGGCCAACTGGACGCAGCGATGAAAGGACACATTCTCGCCCAGGGAGAACTGATGGGGCGCTATTCAAGGAAGAAATAACGGTAGCGGCGGTCTGCGACCGCCGAAATACGGAATTCCGGCGTTCACAGAGCGCCGCTACTGTTTCGAATAATCCGTATCCGGTGATAGTCTCATCCATGATGCGTGGGAGACTCTGGAAAATCGGCGACCGCAGCTTCGATCTCTCGCGGCAGGGGCTCATCATGGGCGTCTTGAATGTGACTCCGGATTCATTTTCCGACGGCGGAAATTTTTTCGATGCCGAAAAGGCCCTGGAGCAGGGCCTCAGGATGGCAGCGGAAGGCGCCCACATCGTCGATATCGGTGGCGAATCCACGAGACCGCGCGCCGAAGCAGTCACCGCAGAGGAAGAACTCCGCCGGGTAATTCCGGTGATCGAACAATTGCGCAAAAAAAGCGAAGTCATTATTTCGATCGATACGTCGAAGGCCGAAGTTGCGCGCGCGGCGATTCGGGCGGGCGCTTCGATTGTGAACGACGTTACCGGAGGACGTGGCGATGAGGAAATGATGCCACTGATTGCCGAAACCAAATCGGCTTTCATCATCATGCATATGCAGGGAACCCCGCAGACGATGCAGATCGCACCTCAATACACGAACGTCGTTTCAGAAATTTCTAATTTTTTTCGACAACAATATGACCGCGCCATAGTTTATAGTATTGACCCCATGGCGATTGCGTTTGATCCGGGCATTGGTTTCGGGAAAACGCTTGAGCACAATCTCGAGTTGCTCGCGCATCTCGAAATGCTCCGCGCGTGTGATCGACCAATTGTGATTGGCGTTTCCCGAAAATCTTTCCTGAGCAAACTGATCGATTCGGCGCAGATCAGCGATCGGTCGGCGCCTGCAGTTGCGTTGACGTCGCTGCAGCGTGCGCGCGGCGCAGATGTGTTTCGTGTTCATGAGGTCAAAGAAAACGCAAATGCCTTAAAGGTAACGGAAGCAATTCTTCAGAGGACAAAATGATTCATCAGCTCATCGATCTCTGGTTTCGAGGATGGCGAAGCCTCTTCGAAATCCTTCTGCTGAGCGTGGCAATTTATTACGGCTACCGTTATTTCCGGGGAACCCGCGGTGCAAAAGTGCTCACTGGACTGGCGATCGTCTTTTTGACGCTGACCCTTATTTCGACGCTGCTAAATTTGGTTGTCATTGGTTGGATCGTACGAAGCTTTTCGGTTTTCCTCGCAGTCGCCCTGGTGGTGATTTTCCAGCCGGAGCTAAGACGTGGACTGGCCGCTCTTGGCGGTCACCCTATTTTCTCGCTGACGAGCGAGAAGCGGGAGACCGTTCACGATCTGGCCGAGGCAGTCATGCAACTGGCAAATAAGCAATTCGGCGCGCTCATTGCGATCGAGCGCGACACGTCAATTCGCGTTTATGAGGAAACGGGCGTCACGATCGACGGAGATTTTTCCGTTGAGCTCATCCTGACCATTTTTCATCCCAAGGCTGCGCTGCATGATGGCGGGGTCATTATTCGCAACGGACGAATTGCGGCCGCAGCGTGTATTTTTCCAGTGAGCCAGCGTGAAACGCTGGATCGAAGCCTGGGGCTACGTCATCGCGCCGGACTCGGCATCACTGAGGAGTCGGATGCCGTCGCGGTAGTCGTCTCCGAAGAAACAGGCAGTATTTCCATTTGTCACCGGCGTCGAATTGAGCGCAATTTCACTCCGGAGAGTTTTCGCCAACGGATTGCGGAGATCTTGTTACACAGCAAATATGAAGAGACTGATTCTGAAAAACTGGCGCGCGAAGTTGATCTCTCTCCTACTCGCGACAACGCTCTGGTACCTGATCAAAAAGAACGTAGCGACGACGCCCTCGCCGTCTGACAGATCATCCCCGGCGCCCATTACGGACACGCGCTGAATTTTGGATGTCCGGCTGGAGGCTGACCTCCGATCCCCTTAGCGCAAAAAACGCGACAGATTTTCTTCTTCCCAGCGCCGGGCGCGTCGATAACCGGGGAACTGGCGCTCGCGACGGTTAAATTCTTCCGTGTGAACCCGCCGGCGACCGCGGGAGATTATCTCGTCGGGCACGACTGAGTGCAGCATCTCGTGATAAAGCACGTACCGCAGAAACCAGGCCGGAACGAATGGCTGGTCCAGCGCTCGATTGATTCGAATCACGCGGTCTTGTTCCTGAATTGTACCAAAGATAAAATACTCCTTCGGGCGATGCTTTCGCCGGCGACCCCACATCACTCTATAACCGCGAAGGCGCCCTCGAAAAAACCGCCTGTTTAAGGCGTCAAACATCGGGCGCAGATCGAAATGCGTCCCCTCGTGAAGCAAATTCAGCTGGCGTTGCATCGGCAGTTTAGGGTGCGCGAGCTTTCGTTTCGCCTTTTTCCTTGTGTTTTTGCTCTTAACCATTTGCTCTTCCCCCAGAAAAATCGACAATGTGCGAAGTAGTTTAGTGGGCTTCAAATCTACAGACAAGTGAAGCGCCAAAATTTGCCAGAAAAAATTTAAATAATTGATAACCAATTACTTATATTGACTCATTCTCTGACAGAATAAACGAACTAGCGTAATTGCCACATGGTCTGGTTGTTAGCGGAAAATCGCCGCTGGAACCCTGTGCCGGTCTTCCCAGAATCGAGGATCGGAGAGTATTGCCAGCTGCCATGAGCACCGTTGCCGGGCGAAAAAGCTGCCGCCGCATCCTTGCTAAGATTGCAATGCGCGTATAATTGCCTTCATGTCCTCGTGGACGCGCAGGAGATTTAATCGAATTCAAATCGGATGACACCGTTTCTTCGAAAATTGCTCGGCCAAAACTGGCTTCTGCTACTGACCATGCTTGCGCTCGCCATCTTTGGGGTCGTGGCGATTTACAGCGCCACTTCCACGCGCGCGGACTCATACGCAGCCGATTTCTGGCATAAGCAGGCAAACTGGGTGGTCGTCGGCGTCTTCGCTTTCATGCTAACCAGTTTGATTCATTACCGCTGGATCCGCTGGGGCGCGCTGCCGATGTATTTGGCCGGTATCGTGTTCCTAATCATGACGAAGTTCATGGGAACAAAGGTTTACGGGGCGCGCAGTTGGCTGCATTTGGGGCCGATCAACTTTCAGCCAGCGCAGCTTGCGATCATCGCGGGCATCATGGTTTTGGCAATATTTCTGACCCAATTTCGCGAGATGCATCCGATGCTGCGGCTTCTGCTTTGCGGAGCGATTGCCGCAGCGCCATGTTTACTCATCCTGATGCAACCCGACTTGGGCGAGGTAATTCTTTGGGTGCCGGTGCTTCTGGCGCTGTTGTTTGTCGGTGGCCTCCCGCTGCGTTACTTGATTTGCATCATCCTTATCGGAATCGCCTTCATCCCAATCGCAATCAATTTCGGTCTGAAACCGTACCAGCAACAGCGAATCACCGCGTTTACACATCCCGACATCGACAAACAGGGCTCCGCTTGGGCGATTAATCAATCCCTTATTGCTATCGGCTCCGGCGGTTGGTCAGGGAAGGGCTTCAAGGCGCCAAATACGCAGATCGAGCTCGGATTCCTCCCCGCTACTGCCGTGCACAATGACTACATTTTCTCCGCAATCGGGGAGCAATGGGGATTTATTGGAGGAATGTTTCTTATCGGCGTGTTCACGCTGCTTCTATTGACCTGTCTTTTTGTTGCTTTTTTTGCAGGCGATCAATTAGGCCTGCTTCTGACGATTGGGATCACAGCGCTTATCTTTACAAGCATCTTTCAGAATATTGGGATGACAATCGCGCTCTTGCCGATCACAGGCGTGCCATTGCCGTTGATCAGCTACAGCGGTTCGTTTGTTTTGATGGTCATGTTTGGTCTCGGGCTCGTGAACAGCGTTTGGATTCACCGAAAAATTCCTGCCTGATCAAAGCGCGTCCGCCGGAGACGCCGCGCTCTCGTGGTTGACGCTGGCCCCACGATTTACTTAACCTTCGGTCGCCTAAACTCGGACGCGACGCATGGAACCCGATTACAAGGTCAAGCTGGAGGTCTTCGAAGGGCCTCTCGATCTACTGCTGTATTTGATCAAGCAGGATGAGATCAACATTTACGATATTTCGCTCGAACGCATCACTCGTCAGTACCTCGAATATCTTCAAGCGTTCAAGGAATTGAATATCGAACTTGCCGGTGAATTCATCGTGATGGCAGCGAACCTCATTTACCTGAAAAGCCGCAGCCTGTTGCCGATTGATCAGCAGCCGCCTGAAGAAGACGCCGAGGAAGATGATCCTCGCTGGGATTTAATCCGGCAGTTGATCGAGTACAAAAAGTTCAAGGAAGCCGCAGCGGAACTCCATCTGCGCGAGCTGGAACGGGAGAGGATTTTTGCGCGAGAAGGTAATGTATCGTCGTCCCTACAAGAACCGCTGCGTCTGGAAGAGGTTGGAATTTTTCAATTGATCAACGCATTCCAGACAGTGCTTAAACGGATCGAAGCGCGACAGGACATGCAGGAAATTTTCGCAGAACGTTTTAGTGTTTCGGAAAAGATCGATATTATCCTGCAACGGGTCGCAAACAGCGGGCGAATACGTTTTTCCGAGTTGTTTGGAGCCGCCGTATCGCGGGTGGAAGTGGTGGTAACTTTTCTGGCGCTCCTGGAGCTCATTCGCCTCAAACAAATCCGCGCGCTCCAGAAAAACATGTTTGAAGAAATTGAAATCGCAGCGGCGGCAGCTTGAGCATCCAAAGTCATGCCGCGAATCTTGATCGCCGGCTGCGGTTACGTTGGTCAAGCAACCGCAGATTTATTCCACGGCGCAGGCTGGGACGTGGAAGGTTGGACGGCTTCTGAAAAATCGGCGGATACGCTGTCGACCAAACCGTATCCTATTTGTCAGGTCGATATTTCAAACCGCGATCAGGTGGCGGAGCGCGGCGGAACATTCGATGCCGTGGTTCATTGCGCGAGTTCGCGAGGCGGCGGAGTCGAGTCTTATCGGCAAATCTATTTGAATGGTGCGCGCAATTTGCTCGAGCGATTCGAAAAGATGCTCTTTACCAGCAGCACCAGCGTCTATGCGCAACGCGATGGTTCATGGGTCACCGAAGAAAGCGAGACCAAGCCTGTTCGCGAGACAGGTCAAGTTTTGCTTGAAACGGAAAAGGTGGTGCTCGGTCGCGACGGTACGGTCGTGCGTCTCGCTGGGATCTACGGGCCGGGCAGGTCCGCGTTACTGAGCAAATTTCTAGCCGGCGCTGCGATCATCGATCCGAAGAACGATCGCTTTGTCAATCAAGTGCATCGCGATGATATCGCGTCCGCAATTTTTCTTCTGGTGAGTGGGAAATGGCAGGGATGCCAAATCTACAATGTGGTCGACGATGAACCAATTTCACAAAGCAACTGCTACCGCTGGTTGGCACAGAGATTGAATCGGCCTTCGCCACCTATTGGAAAATTGACCGAGCAACATAAACGCGGCGATACCAACAAACGTGTGAGCAACGCAAAACTGCGAAGTCTCGGTTGGACTCTTCAATATCCTACCTTTGCCGATGGGATGGAAAACAGCATTCTGAGCAGCATGTCCGAATTTGATGCGCCGTTAAGCCCAAACCATTAAGACTTCCGCTCGAACCGCTCTCCCCTCAAGCAACACGCGAGCAAATTCTCGCATAACTCAAGGGCTTGTTACAGGAAGTTCCTGTGCGCTAACGGCCTGCCATTTGCCATCACGATACGCAAAGACATCTGTGAACAGGGTCTTGCGTTCACCGTGGTCGGTCGTTTGGATCACGGCACCATTCACAATGCCCGCGTCGCCGTAAACCCTCACGTGCAGATCTTCGAAACGTTTGTTCGGATGCCGGTCGCTCGCGGGATGTCCGCGTAGAAACTGGAGGTGTTGTTCTTTTGTGACGATTTCCCCGGGCACAACGTGCAGAAAATCAGGAGCGAGGATACCTTGAAGGGCCACAGGGTCGTCCTCCACCTGGAGCCATCGATTCTCCAAAGCTAGCAACTCCTGTTTCGACTCCTCCGCTGACTTCGCTTCCCGACTGTGGTGACATGAGACAAGAGTCAAAGAGAGAAGCACGCACCAGATGACGCGATCCCACGATCTCATAGTGAACCTTAAGCCTGGGTAGCTTGCGCTGCTTCAATGGCCGCGAGATCAGCGGCGCGATGATTCTCCCGGCGTTCGCCAAAAAGCTGACGGATCACCTCTTCCACGGGCACTTCCTGCACGTTAATGTCACTCACGTCACAGGCTTCGAGCAGTTCCCTGCAGGTTTCGGTGACTTTCGCGCGCGGAACTTTTAGTTGAACTGACACTGGAGTTTGTTCCGTTATTTCACCGAAAGCGGAAAGGTCACGCGTTGCCTCCTTTTCGAAGGTAAGACTCAGAATCTTGTAGCCCGAAAAGCGATCGACGATTTCGTCCAGCGGTCCGTCGAAAAAGATTTTGCCGTGATCGATCACCAGAACCCGATGACACAACTCCTGGATATCCTGCATGTAATGGCTGGTCAGTAATGTGACAATGTGATGTTCCTGATTGTAGATCCGCAGAAACTCCCGGACCCGTTTTTGACTGACCACGTCCAGGCCGATGGTTGGTTCGTCGAGAAAAAGCACGCGCGGCTCGTGAATGAGCGCGGAAATAAGTTCCATCTTCATCCGCTCGCCTAACGAGAGCTCACGGACCATTACGTTCATCTTGTCCTGCACTTCCAGGAGCTCCGATAATCCGTCCACAACTTTTTTGAAGCGGGCGTGGTCGATCCCATAAATGGCGCGATTGAGTTCAAGGGATTCTTGCGCGGGTAGATCCCACCAAAGAGCATTTTTTTGTCCCATGAGCAGGCTGAATTGCCTTTTCATCTCGTTGCGCCGTTCCCAAGGAACAAAGCCGAGCACGCGCGCTTCGCCGGAGGTCGGATTCAACAGCCCTGAAAGCATCTTGAGTACTGTAGTCTTGCCTGCTCCGTTCGGACCGAGAAAACCGACGAACTCGCCTTCTTCAATATTGAACGAAACTTGGTCAGCGGCGCGCGTTTCATCGTAACGGCGTTTGACCAGGCCTTTGATTGATCCCCAAAGTCCGCGTTCCTTTCGGTAAGTGCGATAAACCTTGGTGAGACCTGAAGTTTCAATCACGGGCATAAGGACGGGAATAATGATTTTCCAAATAGTAAGCTACCCTCGATTCGTCCGAGGAAAAATGTCGTGACGCGAAAGCCTTTTCCGTTGTGCCCTCAACCTTAGTTCACTCTGCGCCAGACGACGTCTTCGTTGTTTCGGCGATCGATGAGCGCGTCCACTTTTCCAGTATGCGCATAGCGAAACAGGATCCGGCCTTCGATGCCTTTACGGAAAAAGATTTCGGATCCCTCAGGCAGAAGTTGTTCGCGTTTTCCATTACGTTCGACATACAAATTTTCGCCTTCAGAGAAAACCCGTCTGGTCTGGCCAGGCGCCAGCTCGTAGGTGCCACTGAAATCGGCGAATTGTTTCAGATCGATTCTGGCAACAGCGGGATCTTCATAGTAACGCATTGCCTGGCTGGAGGCGATCTGCCAGACGCCATTGCGTTGCAGCCACGTGTCAGTTACGTGATAACGCGCGGTGAGCTTCTGACCAAAGATGGTCTCGGTTTCGTCGATGTCGTAACTCAAAATGGCGGTGTCACCGTGAATAATGCTCTTCGGTCTCACAACCGTGATCGTGCCTGAGTAACCTTTCGGCAGTGGCGTGATATCCGCGACCAGTTGCGTTTTGTTAAGGTTGCGACCCTTTTCATCGGCGAAGATGCAATCATCGGCGAAGTATTTTTGCCACGGTTGTTTATTGCCTGGTACGACCGCGTCGAAAAGTTCCTGCGTGCGGCGAACAAGTTCCTCCTGCGTTATCGCAGCAGGATCACTGCAAATTGAATGCAGTGGGCTAAACAAAAAGAGGGCGACGGATAGTAAATGAAACAATGGCCGATCGTTCATACTCGATAACTTGTCTACTTGCTCAAAGACAACCAAAGAAAATATCTGCGAGAGTGCTGTAGCCTTCTAAGCGATGCGTTGAACAAGGAACCACCCAGCTACAAAACGTCATCCAGGCAGCTGAGCAGGTACCCCACAGTTTCCTCCGTTTCGTCGCCCATGTTGGAAAGGCGAAACGTTTTGCCTCGGATTTTGCCGTAGCCGGGATCGATCACCAGATGATGTTTTTCGCGGAGCTTTCTCGCCAACTCCAGCACGTCGATCCCCTTGTTGTTCTTCACACAGGTAAGCGTTTTTGAACGAAATCCTTCCTTCGCGAAAAATTCGAAGCCCATGCGACGGACCCAGTCATGCACCAGGGCGTTAGTTCGCGCATGACGGGCAAAGCGGGCGTCCAGACCCTCCTCGAAAATCTCATCCAGCTTCGATTGTAGTGCGTGCATGTGCGCAATGCTCGGCGTGCTCGGCGTCATCCATTCCCCTTGCTGTTTCTTGAACTCCAGAAAATCAAAGTAAAAGCCTCGGTTTGGAATTTTTTCTGCGCGAGCAAATGCTTTCTGTGAAACAGAGAACAATGAAAAACCCGGGGGCAACGCTAAGGCTTTTTGCGCACCGGTGAGCATCACATCGATGCCGAGCGCATCCATGTCGATCTTGACTCCCGAGAATGAGGAAACGGTATCGAGGACCAGCGCCACATCAGGATACTTGGCGAGAGTGCAGCAGATTTCCGGCAGCGGGTTCATCACGCCGGTTGAAGTCTCGTTGTGGATGAGAGTGACAGTATCGAACTTTCCCGTGGCCAATTGCCGGTCGATCGCCTTCTGATCGATATGTTTTCCCCAATCGACCTGAAGCGGTTCGGCGTTTTTTCCGCAGCGTTTTGCAACATCGAACCATTTGTCCGAAAACGCGCCGCACATGCAGCAAAGGACACCGCGATCGACCAGGTTTCGGATGGATGCTTCCATTACGCCCCATGCCGAAGAGGTAGAAAGAAACACCGGTTGCTTTGTTCCGAAAAGAGTTTGAAGGCCTGGATAAATCGCGCGGTAAAGATTCTTAAAATCCTCGCCGCGATGCCCAATCATTGGACGCGAAAATGCAGCCCAGGTTTTCTCCGATACCTCGACGGGCCCTGGAATGAAAAGTTTGTCGTGTGGTGTCACAGAAGCAAACGTCCAATGTTCAACGCCCAACGTCCAACGTTCAATTTGCTCGCTTAAACAAGCGCGATTTAGTTGCGAGATGAGATTTCGTCGTTGTGTAATCCTCGCTGTCCTCCTTGCCGCAAGCGCGTCTTTTGTTTGGGCAGAATCGACAGAGTATTTCGTCTACGTCAGCAATGAACGGTCTGGCGATATCAGCGTGATTGATGGCGCGACGGACGCAGTCGTCACGACATTTAAAGCAGGCAAAAGACCGCGCGGAATTCACGCAGCTCCGGATGGCAAGCGGCTTTTTGTGACACTGAGCGGTTCGCCGCGAATGGCGCCCGGTCTGGATGAAAATCGCGCGCCTGCGGACAAGACGGCCGACGGACTCGGTGTAATCGATCCGGCTGAGCGCAGGTTAATTGATCGCTGGCATGTCGGCTCAGACCCCGAGCAATTCGCGATAAGCAAGGACGGAAAATTCGCCTTTATCGCGAATGAAGACGATGCGAGCGCTTTGATCGTCGATCTCGGCTCCGGACAATCTCGTGGCAAAGTGAAGGTCTCTGAGGAACCGGAAGGCGTTGCTGTCAATCCACAGAACGGCGAAGTGTACGTCACCTGTGAAGAGAAAGGCGAAGTATTCGCGATCGATCCCGATCAACAACGCGTAATCGCAACAATCGAAACAGGCGGACGACCACGGTCGATTGCATTCTTGCCGGACGGCTCGCGCGCATACGTCGCTTGCGAGAACGGCGGCTACATTGCGGTCCTTGACGCAGCGTCGCACAAATTGTTGTCAAAAATCCAATTACCAACAGGCTCGCTGCCGATGGGTACGGCAATCTCCAAGGATGGAAAAGAGCTGTACGTTTCAACAGGCCGTGGAAACTCCGTTGTCGTTGTCGATACTGCGAAAAACGCATTAGTAACGACAATTCCCGTCGGAAATCGCGCCTGGGGGATCGCACTCGACCCTAACGGATCGAAACTTTACACCGCGAACGGAGCGTCGAATGACGTCTCAGTCGTCGATGTGAAATCGCGCAAAGAACTGCATCGCATCAAAGTTGGTGACGGTCCGTGGGGGATCACAACCATTTCCAAGGAATGACAGCTGCCCAAGCTGTGCTCCTTGCTCTACCCGCCGGCGTAATTCGGATATCGCTCGTGTAGCTCGCGCGACAGGCGATCTGCTTCCTCAGTATTACCCGCCTGCCGATACGCCAGTGCTGCTTTGTTCAAAGCGCGCGGAGTAATGGCCGGATCATCGTAAAGTAAAGCAACTCCTTTGAAGGCTTTGCCCGCGTCGTCAAAATTTCCGCGCTCCAATTGCACTTCGCCGGCCAGCAGCCGGGCTTCCGCATTTACGCGCCCCTCCGGTTGCAACGCCATGATTTCTTCAGCGATTTTCTGAGCTTCGTCCGGTTTATGGGCGCCGATCTTCACAGCGCCAAGTGCCAGCAACACCTTCGCTTTTCCAGCTGGATCTTGCGCTGTCTGCAGATATTTACCGAACGCGTCCTCGGCTTCGGGGAGGTTCTTCAGCTTGGTAGCCGTGTCTCCGAGATAAAACAGAAAATCGGGCTTAACGTTGCCTGGGTTATCGATTTTGCGAAGGGCGCTCAGGTATTTTTCGGCGGCCTGAAAATTTTTCTCGTTATAATATCCAATGCCGAGCCACTCCAGAACCTCCGGCGGCACATTGGTATTCGGGCTGCTGGCCATGAAGCTGTTCACTTCTTTGGTGAGCGCGGCCCGATCTTTCAAATAAAACTGACACAGCATGATCCGGACGGACGCGAGATTGTAATATTGTTCCTTGTTAAGTTGGCGGGCTGCGTTGAGCGCCGTTAACGCGGTTTTGTAATCCTTTGATTCAAACGCAGCCTTGCCGATGTAATATTGTGCCTGCGCCGCAACCGAGCTCTTGGGATATTCTCTCAGGAGTTGGCGAAAAGTTTCCATCATGCCCTTTGTGTTTTCTTGTTGCCCAAGGATCAAAGCCTTTAACTGCAAAGCCGCCTCCCGCTCGTGCGCCTTGGGATACTTGGTGAGTATTATGTTTAAGTCCGCCACTGCGCCGGCGTAATTCTTGTCCTGTTGGTAAGCCAAAGCTCGTTGAGCCAGAGCGGCAGGTGCTTGCGAATCGTCCGGAAACGCCTGCACGTAGTACGTGAAGGCTTCGATCACGCCCGCGGTATTTTTCATCTGCGCATGACACAAGCCTAATTTGTATGCAGCATCAGCGCGTAACCTGGCAGAAAGCTGAGAAGCGCGCAGTTCTTCAAAAATTGGGGCCGCCTCCGCGCAATTCTGCTGTTTATAAAGCGCCTCGGCCTTTAACAGTTTCGCCTGGTCTGCGCGTTCGGTGGTAGGATTTGTCGCAAGAAATTCGTCTACCGCGGATATCAGCGTTGATGGATCAGAGTTGTATACGTTGATCAGCCGCTGATAGGCGGCGTCCTTCGCTTCCTCTCGATCCGGATACTTCGTGATAATCTGGCGATATAATGCTTCGGCTTCTTTGGAGTTACCAAGTTGCCGCTGGCTGTTTGCCGCGAGTAGCAAGACTTCGGCCTGGGCCGCTTCCGGAAGGTTCGCCTGCTCTTTTTTGTATTCCGCGACCAACTGCGCGTATTGGCCAGTCTGATATTGCAAACGTCGCACACCAACCTGGGCGATGGCTCGGAACTTTCCGGCTTCCGGGAGGGCGCGGCCTTTTCGTAATAATGCCTCGGCTCTGTCCGCCATCGCCTTGTCGGTTTTGCCCTTGTCGGCCTGCACAAGATCGAGCGCGATCATGCCTCCGCGCACCGCCGACTCCGCTTTTAATGCCGGTTTCTGCGCTTCGTTGGCAAGAGCTTCGTATTGCTTCAGCGCGTCGATCTTCCTTCCTCGTCCCGCGAAAATGGATGCTGCGGTGATTCGCGCGTCCTCTCGGAAAGGATTCGGATTTCCGGCCTCAGCAACCTCCGCATAAATATTCGCCGCCTCCTCCTTGCGACCAAGAGCCTCAAGGCAGCGCGCCTCGAAATAATGCGCAGAAAGTGCAACCGCTGGTTCCTTTGATTTTCCGACCGAACGATGAAAGAGCGGAAGCGCAGCGGCGTAATCTTTGTCCGCGAACTCCATCTCGGCGAGCGCGTATGCCGCCGGTCCGGCAAATTCGCTCTCGGGATAGTCGTTGAGCACTTTCTGAAGATTTGTGCGGGCACTCGAAGCGCGACCGAGGTTCCGATAACACTCACCCAGTGAGAAGTACGCGTTCCCGCGGCCCGCGCGCCCGGGATTATCCTCGAGATACTTTTGATATTCAGGGGCCGCCAGATCGTAAAGCTTGCGAGTGAACAGGCCGTTCGCGTACTCGAGCTGCCGCTGAGCCCCCGCCTCGCCTTCCTGTTGTGATGCCTCCGGAGTGTTCTCCTTTAGAGAGCGTAGAACTCTGTCGATTGATTCGTCACTTGGAGGGCGAGACGGTCTAGCGAGCGGTTCCACGGGAACAGCGCGCGGAATTGGCGGCTCATCTATCGGCCGGGCCCGGCGAACTTCCGGCTCCGATTGAGCAATGGCGATGCTCGCCCTCCAAAGCAGCATCGCCAGTCCCAGGAGACTGGCGCTGCGTCTCGTTCTCATTTTGCCGTCGCGAAAGCTACGTTGGTTACTCCTGCCTCGCTGCAAATGTTTAACACGCCGACGATGTTTTTGTAAGCACCGGTTTCATCGCCACGGATCACTACAGCTTGCTCGGAGTTTAGTTGGACCAGGCTTTTCAATAATTCGCTCAATTCAGCGCCACTCAACGTGCGCCGGTTGACCACTACGTTGCCGTCTGCTTTTACGTTAACAATCACATCGCCAATTGGCGCAACCTTCTCCTTGGCAGCGGATGCCTTTGGCACTTTAACATCGAGCTCGTTCTCGGTCCGGGCCGCGTTCCATGTCAGCAGGAAGAAAATCAGCAAGAGTAACAGCACATCGACCAGCGGTGCCAGTTGAATACCGGGATGATGCATCGGGGCGTGACCACGCAGATTCATTGGAATAAAACAGCCTTTACAGTTCTTCCTCTATCAGCACAGGAGTTCTCTGAGGCCTGCCATATTGCAATGAGAGCAAGGCCAACACATGCGTCGAAGCGGCTTCCAATTCCGAGATCAATTTTTGCGCGCGCCCTCGAAAGAACGCATAGAAAATCATCGCAGGAATGCCGATGGCCAGCCCGGCAGCCGTGTTCACCAATGCCTCGCTGATCCCGCGCGACAGTGCCACGTAACGCGCCGAGCCAATATCGGCACCCAACGCCCCAAAGGAATGGATAATTCCAAAGACGGTGCCCAGCAGACCCAGTAGCGGCGCAATCATTCCAATATCTGCGAGGTAAATGACCCGATTATTCAGACTGGCCGCGACTCGTGTTCCCTCCGTCTCGGCGATTTCACGCACCTGTTGAAGGTCTGCCTGCGGATTCTTGGTCGTGAAATCGAGCATCTTTTGCACGACCCGCGCGATCGCTTCCCCATGCCGATTAGAGACCGCGAGCAGACCCAGATAATCGCGTTTACGCAAAAGCGCGTCCGCCGTCGCCATGTAACCGCTCGAAACCACCGCACCGCGACGGATTGTCAGCAAATAAACCACGACCAACATGACAAAGAAGATCGACAGTAAAAGCATCGGAACCATCACAGGCCCGGCCTTAAAGAGTGTCTCCAGGATGGTCTGCGACCGCTCAGGCACCAGAGGCGGTGTGGCTGTGACTTCCTGTGCTAACACAGGAGACGCGCTCGCCAGCGCGCCAAACAGAAGGACCCAAATCTTCATGCCGGAAATTTTGTAATGATATGCAGGGCGATTACCAGATGCAAATGGCCTCATCACGAGATCAAACACACGCTGGCTGCCCGAGTTGCAAGACCACCAAAGCTTAGCGGCGCACCAGAAAAACATGCGCCGGTTGAATGTTCGGATCGAGCTCCACGTAATTACGGCGACCGCGCCAGGTGTACGTCGCGCCGCTCAGCAAGTCTTCCACTTGATAAACGTCGCTCTCCATTTGCCCGAAACTCTCAATCGGAACATAAACAAATGAATTCTGTTTGCGGTGCGGATCAAGATTCACCACGACGAGAAGGATGTCATCACGCGCCGCTGTCATCTTGCTGTAAAACAGAATGGCGTCGTTGTCGGCGTCGTGGAACCGCAGGTTCGTGTAGAGCTGAAGGGCGCGGTTTTCCTTCCGCATTTTGTTCAGACGCGTGATCCAGTCCTTGATGTTACCCGGCGCATTCCAATCGCGCTCCTTGTATTGGTATTTTTCGGAATCGAGATACTCCTCGCGGCCCGGCAATGGCTCATTCTCACAGAGTTCGTATCCGCTGTAGATACCGTAAAGAGGCGAAAGTGTCGCGGCCAGAGCAACGCGGATCATAAATGCGGGACGACCGCCCTCCTGAAGTACAAACGGCAGGATATCGGGGGTATTGGTCCAAAGATTTGGCCGAAAATATTCGCTCATCTCGGTTTGGGTCAGCTCCGTAAAGTATTCGGTCAATTCTTGCTTCGAATTTCGCCAGGTGAAATAGGTGTAGCTCTGATTAAAGCCGGCTTTAGCGAGCGCTTTCATCATCTTTGGTCTGGTGAACGCTTCGGACAGAAAAATTGTGTCGGGATATTCCTCGCGCACGCCTTTGATTAAATATTCCCAGAAAGCGACTGGTTTGGTGTGCGGATTGTCCACCCGAAAGATGCGCACTCCGCGCTCAGCCCAAAAAAGCACAACGCTTTTCAGCTCCGCCCAGAGATCGCGCCAGTTATCGCAATGAAAATTCAACGGATAAATGTCTTCGTACTTTTTCGGCGGGTTTTCCGCGTACTTGATCGTGCCGTCCGGGCGTTTGTAGAACCAATCGGGATGCGCTTTGACGTAAGGATGATCGGGAGAACAATTGATGGCAAAATCGAGGGCAATTTCCATTCCGCGTTTGCGCACCTCTTTCTGAAGCCAGTCGAAATCCTCCAGCGTACCGAGTGAAGGCTCGACCGCCTTGTGCCCGCCAGCTTCACTGCCGATCGCCCATGGCACGCCTGGATCGCCCGGTTCGCAAGTGGTCGAGTTGTTTCGCCCTTTTCGATTCGTGTGCCCGATCGGATGAATCGGCGGGAAATAAATGACGTCAAAACCCATTGCTTGTGCGTCCTCCACGCGGGGCAAACAATCGCGAAATGTCGTTCCGCGATTGCCCCGGCCTTGCGCCGAGCGCGGAAAAAATTCGTACCACGCTCCGATTGATGCCGCCGGGCGATCCACAACAACGCAAGCAGCAGGCTCGTACTGTGTCGCTGCGGAACGATCCGGGTAGGTTGCCATTAGCACGTCCAGCTCGGCTGTTCGTGCGATGCCGTGAATTTCTGAATTAGCGCCGGTTGAAATTTGCTGGGAAAACTCCAACAACCGCTTGCGGTCCGCTCGATTGCGCGCGCGTTTGCCGGCAGCTTCTACCAAAGCCGCACCTTCCAGTGCTTCACTCCGAAGGTCGGAAATGCCGGCTTCAAATTTCTTTACAAACTCCGCTTGCCAACTGCGAAACGTGTCCGTCCATGCTTCGACCGTGTATTCATGAATGTCCTGATCGTACAAAGTGCAGACGCCGCGCCAGCGATCGTTATCAACGAAATTCATCGGCGTTTCGCGCCATGCGCGCTTGCCAAGAACACGCCACTTAAGAATCGCCGCCACAACGTCGTGCCCATCCTTAAAAATGTCTGCTTCGACAACCAGGTCTTCGCCAACGATGCGCTTTATCGGGTAGCGCCCGCCGTCGATCAGAGGCTGCAAATTCTCGATGACGACAGAAGGAAAAGCCCGAGCCATGGGCCATCAATCAACCGAGATTCGCGGAGAGCGAAAGAACAAATGAATTAATCCCTGCGCTCTCCCACCGTCATCCTGAGCCGCGACGACGGCGAAGGACCTCTCACCTATTTCACAACATCACGCCACCGTACTTGTGTGATCAAATGCGCCAATGAGAGATCCGTCCCTTCGCCCGGGACGACACGCGCTTTGCTACGCTGCGAAATGAAATGCGCATTCGTACAGGCCCGAGTTGCGCAACATTTGCCGGCGCACCTTGGCACGCAAAACAGCCTCGAACATGTCCTGCTCGAGTCGGCCTATGATGGGATAACGATCCACGAGATTCAAAATCGGCGAATGGCACTCGAGAATCCTTGGTCCGCCGTCCCCGTGATTGTTAATGAACTGGGACATGTAGCCCTCTCCATCGCGCATGTTGGCGAGCCATTTCGCGCGTTCAGCGACCGTGTCTCCTTTCGTCCTGGCCCTGAGCGCAGCGGTTTTCTTTTCAAAAATATTGAAGAGAAGCTTCTCCGGAGCATTCGGTCCGTAGATTTCCTGCGCCGCTCTCAGGACATCAAGAGTAAGCTGATGGCTGTCGGCTTGAAAAAGATCATGGCTGCGCCGTGTCAGCCGATAGACCATCTCCGGTCGACCCATCTTTTGCGGGCGACGCCAGGTGTCCAGATAGCCGTCGCGTTGCAGGGTGAGACAATGCTGCTTGATGCCCATGTAGCTCATCTTCATTTTCTCCACCAGCTCGTTGACGGACATCCCTCTGGTGCGCTTAAGCGAGTTAATAATTTCAAGTCGTTGGGTACGGCCAATTTCCGAGATTAAGCGTTGGTTCATAAATGACAAAAGTGACGATTGAGTAGCAAAAATAAAGTGGGCGACTTTACACGGCCCAATCTTTATTACGCAAGCTTAAAGTTTACGCAACCGGCCAAGCCAAAGGAAATTATGCCTACTCCCTCTGAAATCGATTCATCGCGCGGAAAGAAGCCCGCCTAAAATTGCAGCAAGACCGGCCGTCAAAAAAATGTGACCGCCAATGAAATTACCGATGAAATGATAAACCAGCGACGCGGTGACCACCGGCACAAGTCCGAGTAAGACGACGACTGTTTTGCCCGCGACCAATGGCCGAATCGCGACGGTTGCGAACACAAGCGCCAAAACAATTGCGATGGTCGAATCCTGAAGCCAGAGCACCTTCAACCCATTGCCCACAAATGCGTCGATGTCCGATTTCGCCACGGCGGCAGATACCCCGCCAAACGCCGAGGTGTGCATCCAAGAGCCAACGGCAAGTACAACCGCCGAAAAAGCGAGAAGGAGTCGTCCGAGCAATTTCATCGTGATTGGCGCTGTCACAGATAAAAAATCCTCGTTGTCATGTCGAGCGAAGACGACATCTCTGTTTATCTCGGGATGCGTCGATAGGATTGATTCGCTCATGTTCGCGCCCGCTCGACCGTCGGCCTCATGTGACCACTTCCACAGCGCCCCGTTCTCGAGGTTTGCCGTTACAATTACGAATGAGGATTCCTATTTGGCGATTACAACATCGCCGCTTTGAATGGGGCGCGGTACGTCGGCCCACTGAACCGTGACGTTACCGAAATCCACGGGAATGCCCGCGGACATCAGCGGGTCGGGCTTATCGCAGACGTGGAAATGCAAATGCGGCTCGGTCGAATTGCCAGACGAACCGAGCTTGCCAATCACATCCCCGGCTTTCACCTGGTCACCGACATGAACGCGCACACTGCCGGGCTGCAAATGCGCGTATAGTGAATACTCATTCTTCCCGTGCTCAATCATCACGTAATTGCCTGTTATGGCCGTCAGGCCTTTGGCAAGCCGCTCGCCCTGCTCCTTCTGTAGTCGCGCGAAATATGCTTCCTGGGTCTCGTTAGGGCGCTGCATTGCCGAAGAATCCTCCGGCTGATCGTTTGCAGCGCTAATCACACGGCCTTCGGCTGCGGCGAGGACATCTGCGCCGTAAGCGTAATAATCGTCGAAGCGCGCGCCATCGCCTTTGTGACTGAGTCCACTCTCACCGACTTTCGCAATATCCAGCGCGAACTCTTCCGGAACGGCCCAGCGATGACCCGTGTGAAAGGAAGCTCCCCAGCCCACATACCAAACGCCTCGTAATGGAAAAATGTACTTGTTCTTTGCGAATTCGGATTTGATTGGGAGAGAGCCGGCGCTTTCCGTGGCATGGCCATCGACGTTGCCGCGCACGCGAACTCGGAGCGTGTCGCGCATACCGGTGAATGCGAAGGCCTGTGGCGGGATGAGCAGCGCTTGATCTCGATCCAACTTCGGTCCGGCCAGCTTAATATTCGACGCAATCAGATCGGTACCGCAGAATTGAAACTGGACGTCCTTCAAAACGCCTGCGGACTGAATCTTGGTGCCGCGATTGGCAAAGCGCTGAATCGCCTTGGCATCTAGCTTTTTTGTGTCGAGAACCTGCCCTGCCTGCAACAACTCCACTTCAATCTCTTTCAAATCAAAGGCGACCTCGCTGTGATTGATGATGACCCCATTCTGTAACAAGAGACTCTGAAGGTCGCGCTGGCCTTCCAACGGATAGGTCCGAACTGCGGATGCGGGGCAAAAACGAATTTCAACAGACTCAGGCTTCTCAGCAAAAACGCTCAACGAGCAAAAGGCGAAACATGCGAAGGTGAGATATTTCATTGGCACCGTTGAGATGCAGCAACAAGCTGCCTCAGATTCAACGACTTTGTGAACAACCAGAGATTCCTCGACTACGCTTCGCTCTGCTCGGAATGACAAGGAGCGTTAGGAATACAAATACTCGTCGTGGTATTCGCGCTGCGGCGCGAACTGGACCTGCTCGTTTCCAGTTTCCGGATACTCGAAGATTTTGCCTTCGTAATTCCGGATGACGATTTTCTCGTTATCGTGATAAAGAACGTAACCTGGATTGATAGGCACCTTGCCTCCGCCACCGGGTGCGTCGATCACGAATTGCGGCACCGCATAACCGGTGGTGTGACCGCGCAGGCCTTCGATGATCTCAATGCCTTTGGCGACTGAAGTACGCAGATGCGACGATCCATTGATCAGGTCGCATTGATAAATGTAATAAGGACGCACACGGCACATAAGGAGCTTGTGCACGAGAGTCTTCATCGTTTCCAAGTCGTCGTTCACGCCCGCGAGCAAAACGCTTTGGTTTCCGAGCGGGATACCGGCATTAGCAAGGCGCTCCAGCGCGTGCTTCACCTCGATCGTCAATTCGCGCGGGTGATTGACATGCACGCTCATCCAGAGGGGATGATGTTTCGCCAGCATTGCGCACAGCTCAGGCGTAATGCGTTGTGGCAGAAAAATCGGCACGCGCGTTCCGATTCGAAGGAACTCAATGTGCGGAATCGCGCGCAATCGTGACAGCAGCTTATCGAGTCTGTCGTCGCTGAAAATCAGTGCGTCACCGCCGCTCAAAAGGACATCGCGCACCTCGGTGTGCTCCTCGAGATAACGAAAAGCTTCCTCAAAATTTGGGTGCAATTCCTGTTCGCCCACACCGCTGACGACGCGGCTGCGTGTGCAATAACGGCAGTAACTGGCGCAGCGGTCCGTTACTAAAAACAGGACACGATCCGGATAACGATGCACTAATCCTGGCACAGGCATGTGGGAATCCTCGCCGCAGGGATCAGCCATGTCGTACGGAGATGGCCAGGTCTCTTCGATCCGCGGGATGACCTGACGCCGGATTGGATCGTCCGGATGGTCATGCGGCAAGAGATTAAAAAAGTGCGGCGTGACCGCTAGCGCGAGTTTGTCGCCTGAGAGCAAAACGCCGCTACGTTCCTCGTCGCTCAGTTCCAGGTGCGTTTCCAGTTGAGCCAGGGAAGTGACCCTGTTCTTGAGCTGCCATTTCCAGTCGTTCCAAAGTTCCTGACTTGTCTCTGGCCAATACCCTGGCGCGTGCGAGATGAACTCTTTTCCGTCCCCTTTTTCGTGGCTCATCATTTTCAATTGTGGACGAAAAAGTTAAGAGCCTTGAATATCGTGTCAATGCAGGCACTTAATCGTGCGCTACGCACTCGTTAGTCATCATCCAATTGGGGGTATCCCCGGGGCCTTTTGCTGAAACCCCACAACCGCGCAGATCGGGTTACGCAATCATTTTCCGCCGAGCACGCTAAGCTCCCAGCGGTAACCATCGGGGTCATGGAACCAAAGACCCATGTTTTTCGATCCCGGAGCTTCCGGTCCGATTTCGTCGCCCGGATCTTCCATATCTGCGCCAACATCTTTCAAATGCGCGAGCGCCTTTTGCAATGCCGCCATGTTCGGCAGGTGAAACGACATGTGATCAATGGTTTCTGGCGATGGTTTACCTTTGAATAACGCGATCGTTACACTGTCGTTGCCGATCGCCACACCGTTTTCGTAATCGAATTCTTTGCGCAACCCCAGCGCCCGCTCGAACCATTGCGCGCTTTTCTTTGGATCACGCACCGCCAGACCGAAGTGACCAACCTCCCCGAGCGTGAATGGAACTTTCATATGAAGTATTGAAATTTAATCTCAATCATCGATCTCTGCTGCTTCGGAGCCGTTTCGAGAAACCAGCGGTTCCAGGAAGTGCCGGTTGAAATCTGTCAGCGCGTCGCGCGGCGTTTCTCCCAATCCGCTGGCGCCCCGTCGCAGCTCCGGACCAATAAACGCGAGCCAGATGTCGCCGACCATTCCTATTCTTGGCCGCAGACGCGCGGCCGGGCTGCGCGGATGGTTTTCGAGGAAATCCTCGACGTCAGCTTTTACCACGGCAGGCAGCTCTTCAATTGCAAGCGAAGTCATATTTAAGGAACGTGCGTGACGAACTGAGTGGACGTAGAGAGCGCGCATCAGTCAGGCGATGCCCTCACGCTGTGAGCTGTGCGATAAACGATTTTACTCGCGTCCCCAAACCATGGCGACGGAAGTCGTGAGACTGCCACCCATGTTGAACGTCAGGAATTTTTTCGCGTTCTCAATCTGCTTCGCGCCAGCCTGTTCCGTGAGCTGTTGATACGCTTCGAAAACCTGGCGAACGCCGGTCGCCCCCACCGGATGACCGTCGGCGATCAAGCCGCCGCCCGCGTTCACTGGAATTTGGAAAGAGCCTTTGAATTTTTCCGTGCGCACCTGCGGCAATGCTGTCGCACCGCTTTTTACCAATTCGACGCCCTTGCCAGACTCGGCGAGTCCGAGGATTTCGTAGGCGACAATTTCTGTAATTGAAAAGCAATCGTGGACTTCGGCGCCCTGCAAATCGCGCGGCGTCAGATTCGCCATCCGAAAAGCTTTCTCGGCCGCTTTCCGCGCAATTGAAAAGGTTGGCGCATCCTTTTTGTCGAGCGGCAAATAATCCGTCGAGTGACCATAACCAAGCAGCCGCGGAGTCTTATTCTTATCGCGGCCGATTTTGTCCAGGTACTTTCCGGAAACGAGCACAACCGATGCCGCACCGTCGGTGATCTGCGAACAATCGGAAACTTTAAGCGGCGGCGCGACGCTTGGGTTCTTGTCGGATACCTGCGATGCGCAATCGAGAGTAAGATCGGCGTCACGCATCTGCGCAAACGGATTCAACTTGGCGTGGGCGTAATTTTTCCATGCCACCAGGGCCAGATCGGCTTCGGTTGCACCATATTTATCGATGTAGATCTGCGCGATCCGCCCGAACAATTTGGGAAACATGAAATCGCCGTACTCCGGCTTTTCATTGTGATAATCGGCAGCTGCGCCGAGAACATCAGACCCGTCGAGAGACGACATTGTCTTCTGTTGTTCCGCGCCAACAACCAGCACGACGTCATAAAAACCCCCGATGATCCATTCCGCGCCGAGCAACACCGACAACGCCCCGGACGCGCACGCGGCTTCGGTGTGCATCGTCGGGATACCACGCAACTTCGGATCGATCTCTGGAATAAAGGCACCGAGCTGCAATTGTTTGGTGAACTGGCCTGCATTGAAATTGCCAACCGCGCCTGCCTGAACTTCCGCCGGATCGATTTTCGCATCGTCGATCGCCTTTTTGCCGGCCTCGATGATGATGTGCCGGATGGTTTTCCCTTCCTTCTTCAGGTTACGCTTAAAATCGGTGCGCCCGCCGCCGAGAATGTAGACTGACTCGCTCATAACGTTCCGTTAACTTAGCTGATCTTCCTACGCTGTCATCCCGAGCCGCGCAGACCGCGATGGACCTCACACAGGGAGCGTGCGGCACACACGCTAACCAATAGACTGCATCGGCCTGTGTGAGATCCTTCGCTCCGCTTAGGATGACAATTCCTGCTTACCCACCAAAGGCATTGAGCCCCGTGATGTCGCGGCCAATGACCAACGTATGGATGTCGTGCGTGCCTTCGTATGTGGAGACGGTTTCAAGATTCATCACATGGCGGATCACGGGGTAGCGATCTGTGATGCCCGCGGCGCCGAGTATGTCACGTGCCTTCCGAGCGCATTCCAGCGCCATCCAAACGTTGTTCCGTTTGGCCAGCGAAATCTGCGCGGGACGCACTGAGCTCATTTCAATCATGCGCGTGAGACGCAACGCCAATAATTGCGCCTTGGTAATTTCCTGCACCATCCAAACAAGCTTTTGTTGCACTAATTGGAAGCCGGCGATCGGGCGGCCAAATTGTTCACGCGATTTGGCATAAGCGAGCGCGGTTTCGTAGCAGTCAATGGCTGCGCCGATCACGCCCCATGCAATGCCTGTACGGGCCTGCGAAAGACAGGACAACGGTGCGCCAAGCCCGGACGCCTTTGCCAAACGATTCTCCGCAGGTACCCGGCAGTTCTCGAACCAACATTCCGACGTGCGCGACATGCGCAGACTAAACTTTCCTTCAATGTCCTGCGCGCGAAATCCGGACGCGTCCTTTTCCACAACAAATCCACCGACCCGCCCATCGTCATCTTTTGCCCACACAACCTTAACGTCCGCGATGGACGCATTACCGATCCAGCATTTGCTGCCATTCAAAACGTAATGGTCACCTTCACGTTTGGCGCAAGTTTCCATCCCGCCGGGATCCGAACCGTGTCCATGTTCTGTGAGGGCAAAACAACCGATGAGCTTGCCCGAGAGCAATCCCGGCAGCCAGCGCGTCTGTTGCTCCGGCGAACCGAAGGAATGGATGGCCGGAATTGCCAGCGCGCCCTGCACCGACGCCAGCGAGCGCAGACCAGAATCGGCCCGCTCAAGCTCCTGCATGATGAGACCGTAAGCAGTGTGGCTTAGGCCAGCACAACCGTCTCCTTTCAGATACGGCGCGTAAAAGCCCAGGGCGCCCATGCGTGGAATCAGATGTTCCGGGAATTTGGCCGCGCGATGACACGGAACGATCTCGGACAAGACTTCCTCCTGCACGAAACGTCTCGCCCTATCCCGCACCGCGCGTTCTTCGTCTGTGAGAAGCTCTTCAATGCCGTAGTAATCCAGCGAGGCGACCTCATTGAGAGCCCGAGTCATGCGCGCCAGTTTAACGACCGCACGGCGCAAACACAACGCTCGACACCGCGTCTGTGTCTTGTGTCATGCCGAGCAAAGGAGAGAGATCCGCTCGGCTTTCGACTGCGCTTATTTCGTCGCTGGCAGACCTGCGGCTTTCCAAGCTTTGAAGCCGCCGGCCATGGAGCGCACATTTTGGTAGCCCATTTTTTGGAGGCTCTCGGCGGCAAGTGCGGAACGCCCGCCTCCTCCGCAATGACAAATGATCATTGCGTTCGTGTCGGGGACTTTTTCCTCGATATCGAGCTCGATCGTCCCGCGACTAATGTGAATCGCATCAGGAATATGTCCTTCGTCCCATTCGTCTTTCTCACGAACGTCGACAATCACGGCGTCGCGGCTTTCTAATTTTGCGGCAGCTTCACTCGGAGAAATCTCGGTGATTTTCTTCTTTGCCTCTGCGACCAACTTTTCAAAACCTTTCGCCATGTCCTGAAAGACTTTGAACCACTAATGGACACGAATAAACACCAATGTGCTCTTCATTAGTGTCAATTAGTGTTCATTTCTGGTTAAACTTTCACTCGTAGCGCAGCGCTTCGATGGGATCGAGCGCGGCGGCTTTGCGTGCCGGATAAAAGCCAAAGAAAATTCCAACAGCTGCACTGAACAAGAATGCGATCGCGACCGAACTGATCGATATCAGCGTCGGCCAATTCGCGTATACCGACAAAACCTTAGACGCGCCAACGCCACAGACAATCCCGATCACGCCACCGACTGAGCTCAACGTGACAGCTTCAATTAGAAACTGAGTGAGGATGTCGTTGCCCCGCGCGCCCACAGCCATGCGCACGCCAATCTCACGGGTGCGCTCGGTGACGCTCACCAGCATGATGTTCATGATTCCGATTCCACCGACTAAAAGCGACACGCCCGCGATTGAGCCCAGCAGAATGGTCATCACTGCGGTCGTCGCAGTCGCTGCCTGTGCGATTTCCTGTTGGTTGCGCACGGTGAAATCGTCGTCGCGCCCGGGACGAATGTTATGCCGTTGCCGGAGCAGCGCGACAATCTGTTGCTGGGCCGCTTCGAGTTGCTGCGGGTCGGCGATTTGCACATTGATGTTGCGAAGATTGGTGCCACCGATCACACGCTTCATCGCGCTTGTGTATGGCATGATGACGATATCGTCCTGGTCCACTCCCTGGGTGCTCAATCCCTTGGGCGTCAATATACCGGTGATGGTGAACGGGACCTCTTTGATTCGCAAGATTTGCCCGATCGGATTTTCGTTTCCGTAAATCTGCGTTGCGGTGGTGCGACCGATCACACAAACCTTGTTCGCGCTGCGAACATCCTGCGATGTAAACGGCGCCCCATCTGCCAACGGCCATTGTCGAATGTCAAAGTAATCGGCCGATTCCCCATAGATACGGGTAAACCAGTTTTGGTTTCCTGCCGCTACCTGGGTGGTCGAAACAACTTCCTCACTCGCGCCGATGACGCCCGGCACTTCGCGCCGGATCGCTTCCGCGTCTTCGATCTTAAGCGTGCCGGCGCCACCCCAGCCCGTGCGGATGCCGCTGGAAGTGGTGCTGCCGGAAAAGATGAGGATCACGTTTTGGCCAAGGCTGGCAATCTGCGCTTCCACTTGAGCCTTCGCGCCGTTGCCGATCCCAACCATCGCAATGACCGCGCCAACACCGATGATGATGCCAAGCGCGGTCAGAACAGAACGCAGCTTGTTTCGCCGCAAAGCGCGAAGCGCGACGTTGAATGTTGGTGCGACTCTCATGGATTCGTTAAATCGTTGAAACGCTACTTCGTGACATCGACGCCCGGCGCGCCCGGCGGTCGCGCCCTACCATTTTGGAGCTGTGATGTAGCATTCGCGCGTTGCGAAACCAGATGATCATCCAGAATCACCCCGTCGCGCATCATCACGTTGCGTTTTGCGTAGGCTGCGATGTCAGGTTCGTGCGTCACCATGATTACGGTAATTCCGCGTTCGTTAAGTTGCTGGAAAATTGCCATGATCTCGACGCTTGTCCGGCTGTCGAGGTTACCAGTCGGCTCGTCCGCAAGAAGGACTTCCGGCTCGTTAATCAACGCGCGCGCAATCGCCACGCGTTGTTGCTGGCCGCCCGAAAGCTGGCTCGGGTAATGGTCTTCGCGACCTTTGAGGCCGACGGAGGCAAGAATGCGATCCGCGCTTTCACGAAGTTCTGCGCTTGTCAGACGCTGCGCACTGTAAACGAGAGGCAACTCGACATTCTCCCGTGCTGAGGTGCGCGGCAGCAGATTAAAATTCTGGAACACGAAACCGATTTTGCTATTCCGGATATCCGCGAGCCGGTCGCGCTCCAGGCCGGAGACATCTGCGCCGTCCAAGATGTAATGGCCTGTCGTGGGCCGGTCGAGACACCCGAGAATATTCATGAGCGTAGATTTTCCGGAACCGCTTGCGCCCATTAGCGCGACGAATTCGCCGCGCTTGATTTCGAGTGACACACCGCGCACAGCCGGCACTTCCATTTCGCCTGTGCGATACGTCTTGTGAACATCGAGCAAACTGACGATGGCACCATTATTCATGGCGATGTGGTCATCTTGCTCGCGCTCGTTCTCCTACGAATGTTGTAGCCGCGTCTTTGTGAGACGCGCCTCGCACGCGTTGCAAACACCTCAGCCTTGCACTTCGCACGGCGAAGCGGCTACAGCAGCCTGTGTGCAGCAGAACGAATTTTCTCTTCGTGATGTTCACGGGAACCGCCTTGCACCGCCGAATGGATTCGTCGCAGGCGATGAAGCGGCAGTCGTTGAGCCGATTTCGGCCGTCACGACGCGGTCGCCTTCCTTCAAGCCTTCCACCACTTCGGTCACAATCCCGTCACTGATTCCAGTTTTGATCTGCCTCGACTCTGGGCGACCGACTCCGGATGACAAAACATAGACTGTGCGCTGAGCTCCCTGCTGGGCACCACCGGCGTGCCCCGCACTCGGACGACCCGCTCGACTGATGGTCTTTCTCGTCTCGACCGGGACCGGCGTCGCATTCGGCGGACGATACCGCAGCGCCGCGTTCTTGATCTGCAGGACGTCGTCCTTGTGCGCGATGATAATTGAAACGTTGGCCGTCATTCCCGGTTTCAATTTCAGTTCCGGATTGCTCACTCCGATAACCGTGTCGTAGGTCACGACGTTTTGCACAGTGATTGGCGCATTCCGCACTTGAACAACTTTTCCGTGAAACGTCTCCATGGGAAAAGCGTCCACCGTGAAATCGACATTTTGATCGATCTTGACGACGCCCACGTCCGCTTCCGCCACGTTCGCGTCGATTTGCATTTTGCTGAGATCGTTCGCAATCGCAAAGATCACGGGCGCCTGCAGACTGGCCGCGACCGTCTGGCCAACATCGACGCTGCGTGAAATAACGACGCCATCAATAGGCGAGGTAATTGTGCAGTGGTCGAGATCGGCCCGTGCTTTATCCAGGGCACCCTGCTTAATCTTCACGTTTGCCTCGGCTTGGTGAAAACTTGCCATTGCCTGATCCAGATCAGCCTGGGAGGAAGTTTTTCTCGCAAAAAGTTCCTGGGTGCGACTGGCATTTACTTTTGCAAGCTCCAGCGCCGCCTGAGCGCTGGCCAGATCGCCTTCCGCTTGCGTGACAGTGGCCTGGAAAAGCGCGGGATCGATCTGAGCGACTACCTGACCGGCCTTCACCTGAGAATTAAAATCCACAAACAGTTTCGCGATATTTCCTGAAACCTGGCTGCCCACCTGTACATTGACCACCGGATTAAGCGTGCCGGTTGCCGTGACCGCCTGCGTAATGGGGCCGCGTGGGATCGTTGCGGTCTGATAGTTTGCAGCCCCGCCGTTGCGACACTGGCGGACAACCGCCAGGATAACCAGCAAGCCAACAATGATGAGAAGCCAGGGGACAAAACGTTTCATACGAGCGGTGATTGACTGCGCTTACAGGTAAGAGACAGCAAGAGATGATGCGGCGTTACATCCAAATTTACTCCATCATGTTGCGCAACTCGCTCATCCGCGAATTGAGTTTCAAGGCCAACTTCCTGCTGTGGATGGTGGTCGAGATCCTTTGGTTCTGCGGGCAAATTGTTTTCTTCAGCATCATTTTCGGCAATGTCGATCGGATTGGTGATTGGACAAAGTGGGAGGTCGTGCTGCTGATCGGGACGCACCAAATGATTGCCCAACTTTTTCAGGCATTCTTCTTTGTTAATGTCGCAAACATTCCAGAACTGGTGCGCACAGGAAAATTGGATTCCCTGCTGGTCCTGCCAATCGATAGCCAGTTTGCTGTTTCGACAAAACAATTTGGCTTGGACAGCATCGTCAACACGGCGTTAGGAGGCGTGGTTGTTTGCGTAGCGCTTTCACGTCTCAATGTTGTCCCAGGCTTCACCTCAATCATGCTCTACCTGGTTGCGCTGGGGTTTGGCGTCGCGGTGCATTACTCAATCATGCTCGCCCTGGCAGCGGTCAGTTTTTGGATCGTACGCGCCCAGGGACTGGTCTATGGTTATTTTAACTTTCTCAACATCGCGCGTTATCCAGATGCGATCTTTCCGTGGCTCTTCCGCCTGATCTTCGGCTGGATTATTCCCGTGGTAATTATCGCAAACATCCCGGCCCGCTTGCTGATCAAATCGCTCGATCAGCCCTGGTGGCTGATGCTGCACCTTGTCGCTGCCTCGAGCATTGTCTTCCTTCTGTCACGCTGTTTTTGGAAATTTGCTCTCAACCGGTACTCCAGCGCGAGCTCGTAGGGCTCTGGTGGCAAGGCGATGGTTCCCGTCGAGGCTGGGAAAAGGCAGGCGGGAGCCAATTACCCCTAAATAATGGTCTTGCCTAAGGCCGGACCCAGTTTGTGGTAACGTAAATTTTTTGACCAAATCCGCTTGCGCCGTCTGAGAATTGCCCTTAATTAAGCGTCCATTTTCCCGGCGCAATCGATTACCAAAGGCGTCAACGCTATGGCAAAACCAACAAAAAAGAAAAGTTCTGCAAAGAAGCCTGCTGCTCGCAAAGCGCGGCCGGCACGCAAGGAGCATGTCAAGCGCCCGGTTTCGAAAAAAGTCGCAAAGCCAACGAAGGCCGGAAAGCATGGGGCGTCCAAATCCAAAAGGGAAATGATCGAATCTCCGGCAGTCTTGCTGGGTATGAACCATCGCGAAAGAAAACTCGATCCGTTTGTACGACAGCAGAAAGAAAAACTCCTTCAGCTTCGAGATGCCATGGTTGATTCCATGGCCGGTGTCGCCCAGGACACGCTACGGTCGCGAGCTGAGGGTAGCGAGGCTTCCGCTTTCGGAATGCATCAGGCTGACGCCGGATCGGACGCGTACGATCGAGATTTCGCTCTGAGCCTACTTTCGCAGGAACAGGATGCGCTGTACGAAATCGATCAGGCGCTCAAACGCATTGAGCTGGGGACGTACGGAAAGTGTGAGATGTCCGGCAAACAAATCCCCCGGGCGCGGCTTGAAGCCATTCCGTTCGCACGTTTCACTGTTGAGTGCCAATCGCAGCTGGAAAAACTGAACAAGGCGTCGCGAGTCCGCCAATCAGTTACGTCACTGTTCGGTTTGACCGAGGAGGAAGGCGGCGAGGCTGAAGAAGAGGAAGCCACACCGGCGGAAGTGAAGGAGTAAATACCTAGAGATGGCGCAGGAAATCGTAACACTGGAGTGCACGGAGGCCAAGGCTTTGGGTAAGCCGGTCTCTCGTTACATGACCACGCGGAACAAGAAAAGCCCGCGCACGCCGAACCGGCTTGAGAAAAAGAAGTACAATCCGTTCCTAAGACGGCACACATTGCATCGTGAAACAAAATGATGGGCCCTAAAACTGCTAAACGTCGCTCCGCCTTTCGCCGCGCCAATCGTGCCATGCCGCGTCGGCGAATCGATATTGCCATTGAAGCTATCGATTACAAAAATCCTGATCTCCTGAAAAAATTTGTCACAGAAAGCGGCAAAATTCTTCCCCGTCGCGTTACCGGCATGCCCGCGCATCTGCATCGCAAGATCACGCGAGAAATCAAGCGCAGTCGCTCGGTGCTGTTGATGAAATAGCTCGCGCGGTATCGCGTTTTGCCATTTGTCCGATCGGTCCCATGGGACGAATGAGACTTATGCGCTCACGTTTTCCGGGTTTTTTCGCCTTGCTCGATTAGCTTCCAGAATTCGCGCGTCTCGCCCAACTGAGCGTCTTCGGATACTGGCAATTTGCTGCGGAAAAGGAAATCACGAAACGTGTTCTTGTGCAGGACACGATGGACCCTGATGCCTTCGTCGGTCTTGGCGAAATAAATGCGATAATCTTTCGCACGATAACGATATAGCTTTTTCCCTTCGCGCTGGATCACTCCAAATCGCTCGGAATCGAGTTGGTCGAGGTCCTCGGGTAAAATTTGGAACTCCGCGAGCAACTCAAGCTGCAATTTCTTCGGAAGCGCCGAGATCTCGGCTGCGCTCAATTCGTTGAAGATGATCTGGAACATGGGTCGTTAAATAGTTTACATCGTTACGACGCCTAAGGGCAATTGTATGGAATAAAGCAAACAAGCCTCGCCGGGCGACTTCGTCGTACGCGGGGATGGGATCGCGACTGGGCGGAGCGCTGAGAGAATTGAGGTGAGGGTCGCGTCGCGTTAGACAAAAACCCGCCGTACGCGTGCGCCAATTCGCGTCGTAATTTCCCACGGAATCGTGCCAGCAGTCGTGGCCAGTTCCGCGCAGGAAATTTCCTCGTCCCCATCGCGTCCCATCAAAACAACTTCCTCGCCTGCATGCACATTATCGATCTTGCTAACATCAATCATCATCAAATCCATCGTCACGCGGCCAAGAAGAGCGCAACGCTGTCCCCGAACCAGAACGGTGGCGTCACGATTGGAAAGATGCCATGGATATCCATCCGCGTAGCCGGCTGATAGTGTTGCGATCCGCATTTTCCGAGGCGTGATAAACGTCCGGCCATAGCTGATCGAACTTCCCTTTGGCATGTCGCGCACGAGAGAGATACGCGTTTTCCACGTCATTACCGGTTTGAGGACTTTCTGAAATTCAGGGAGCGGCGAAATCCCATATAGCACGATCCCGGCGCGCACCAGGTCGAACGGGCCCGCATGTCCTGTGAAGCCAAGCAGCCCCGCGCTTTGGAGCACATGCGCTTTATAATCGATTGGAACCGCGGCCCGAAATTGCTTCATGATTTCGCCAAAGCGCAAAAGTTGATCACGAGTGTAGTCGGCATCCTCACCAGACGCTGGCAAATGGGTCGAAACGCTGTGAATCCTGATATTCGGAAATGCAGCGACCTTCTTGAGAGCATCCAGGGCTTGGTTCTCCGGAACTCCCATGCGGCCCATGCCTGTATCGACCTTGAAATTAACGACCACAGGCGCGCTGCGCGCGAGCCGATTGAAATCTTCTGCCTCCTCGAGCGCAGAAATTGTCGGGATGAAACCGTGCTCGGCGATCGTTGATCGTTCCTCCCGCAAAGCGGGGCCAAGAATAACGATTGGATGAGCGCAGGCCCCCCTCAGCGCCAGGGCTTCTTCCAGATTCGCCACGCCGAAAAGCTGCGTCTGGTCTGCGAGCGTTTCCGCTACGCCGATCAAGCCGTGCCCGTATGCATTCGCTTTCACCACAGCCAGCATCTCCGCGGAACCGACACGTTCCCGCACGGTTTTGGCATTGTGGCGCAACGCGCCCCGATCGATCTCAGTCCAGCAGCGATAGGTTTCCTTCATTTCGGCATCGTGACATGTGGTTCGCGCAGGTAAATCGGTTGAAGCGGTGGCAAAGAAAAGCCGCGCTGTGGTTCTCGCGCAAGCTTGGCTAGCAAGACAGCCGATGGGAAACGAATTATGGCGCGGTCAAATTGCGGGAGTGCATCCGACGTAAAAACTGGCATCTCGATCTCAATCGCGTCGAGTTTCCCTTTCAGTTCGGATTCCGAGAAAAGCGTTGGACCCTCAACAAGGTCATTCGCCCGGACGCGCGCGAAGAAAAAAGATTTCCTGCGGGCATCTCCGACCACGCAGTATTCGAGCGCGTCACATTGCATTGCGCAGATCGACGGAAAGCCAATCAAGCGCCCACGAGAAGAAATCAGCCCAATTGCGGCTGAAATTGCTATCCGGGTCCCCGCGTATGAGCCAGGACCAAGCCCAACAATCATTGTGTTTGGAACGCCAAATTTTTTCGTTACAGCGTCGAGGTTCTCAAAAAAAAGAGAGGAATTTTTCCGATCGTTCGGCCACTCCCGCGCGAAATCGGTGATGCCCTCATCCAACCATGCGAGGCTGCCGCGCGCTGTGGAAAGTTCCAGCGCAAGAATTTTCATCGTTGTTGAAAAGTAATGACACGCTGATTCTCTGATTTCATTTCAAACAGAATCCAGCGTGCCTGTTCGGGAATGAATCCAGGGAAACGATCCGCCCATTCGATCACCGAAACTCCGTCGCCAAAAAAATAGTCGTCAAGTCCAAGCCGCGCGAGGGACTGGCGACTCTCCACGCGAAAGAAATCAAAATGATAAACAGGCAACCGGCCGTCGCGGTATTCGTGTACAATCGTAAACGTAGGGCTGGAAACGGCAGCGTTGCTTCCCACGCCAGCCACAAAGCCTTTGGTGAATAAAGTTTTCCCGCTCCCGAGTTCCCCGTTCAAGGCCAAAACGGATCCCACTCCGACGTCCTCTGCAAGTTGCCGTCCGATTGCTTCGGTCTCAGCCGGGCTATTGGAAATGAACGTAGCCACGCGGCAGAAGTTGGTTGTTTTTAGTTGAGAGTTGAGAGAGCAAACCAATGCGAGTGAGCGGGAGTTTGGGGAATTTCTTTTGCCACGCTCGCTCCAGACGGTTTCTGTCGCGTGGTGAAATAGCAAACAGCAATTCGTAATCTTCACCCTCTGAAATCGCGTCATCGATCGTCGCGCCCTGTGTACGCGGCAGGTTGTCCGTCTCGAGGCTGAATCCAACTCGGCTCGCTCTTGCAAGTCGTGGAAGGTCGGCTGCTAGTCCGTCGCTTAGATCCATCATGGCATGGATAGAGAAATTTTTTGTGAGCCAGTGCGATTCGGCAATTCGTGGAACGAATCGTAGATGCTTTCTTTTCATGGCACCGCCGAGTCGGCCTGTGACAAAAAGATCATCCCCCGCCTTGCCGCCCCGGCGCGATACGCAGCGGTCTCTTTCAACAAAACCAACCACACTAACCGAAATTGCAATGGGGCCCGGTGTGCTGCTCATTTCACCGCCAACGATGCTGACTTTGAACCGCTTCGCAGCGCGGCCCAGTCCACGATAAAGCCCTTTCACCCATTCGGTCTTCGTTTGCCCAGGAGCAATGAGAGTGATCAGCGCAAATTGAGGCACGGCCGATGTTGCGGCGAAATCGCTAAGCGGACGCATCATTGCTTTCCAGCCGATGTCTACCGCATTCGCCCTCGGCAAAAAATGCACACCTGCGACAACGCAATCGGTTTTGAGCACAAGTAAGTTGCCGCGACGAGCGGTCTCTACCACAGCACAATCATCACCCGCGCCATTGACGATGCTTTTTGAGACCGGAAGACCGGGCAACAGTCGAGCAAGCAACCGATCTTCTCCGATCTCGCGCAGTTTCATGGCAGAGTAATCTCTGAAACGCAAGTAGAGCTCTCGACAGGCTCGAGACCGCAGCCGCTTCGAAGCGTCATGGAGAAAATAACTCCGGGAACGCAAGGGCGGTAAGAGTGAGCGAATTGAAGAGTGAATGCATCGTCATGGCGACGAGAATCGAGCCGCTCCATTCGTATGCAATTGCGAAACAACTTCCCAAAACAAACAATGGCGCGAAGGAGGGCAGATGGGCATGCGCCGCGGCAAACAGCAGTGCGCTGAATGTAATACCCAGAAGCCGGCCAAAATAACGCTTAAGGACACCGTAAATAAAAAATCGGAAAAGAAATTCTTCAACTATCGGCGCAATTGCGATGGCAAAAATTATGATCATCATTCGCTGCTGAATCGTGCGCGATCCGCTGAAAAACTCGACGATGTTTTGTCTGCTCGATCCACCGCCAAAAAGCCACTGCGTTACCGCATCAGACGCCAGGATCAATGGATAAGCAAAAAACAGCAG
This sequence comes from Verrucomicrobiota bacterium, assembly GCA_046734635.1. Lineage (GTDB taxonomy): Bacteria > Verrucomicrobiota > Verrucomicrobiia > Chthoniobacterales > UBA10450 > Udaeobacter. Next base: position 3,203 of record JBKPRQ010000111.1, on the reverse strand, counting down.
AATCGCGCCTGTGCTCAGGGTCCGGATAAGACCTAGTTTGTAAAACCCGCCTAACGAGGCAACTTCAAACCCGCGGAACTGAAGGAAAGTAACGATGACAAGCACCACGCAACCAGTAAGTAGAAAATTTGCCAGAAGATTGCGCACGCTAAACTGGATCGATGGTTGTGAAACTGACGCGCCAATGGTCAGAAAAAGAAAACCGATCAACAACGCAGCCAGTATTGCTTCAGGCAGTCCAAAGCTTCTCGTTGTCGCCGCGTCAGTGTCGAAAGTGTTTCGAGTTCGCGCGCTGATCTGATAAACCAGCGAGATGTAGATATAAAGGCTCGCAAGAAGATAAAGAAAAGAAAGCAGAAGGCCTAAGACTGAGCTGGGCATGGCTCCCGATGCCGCAAAGAGGCTGCCGGATCGCATGGGCGCTCCGATCTACGGCGCGTAGTAGCTCGGCAGGAAATACGCGCGCCCACTTTCCAGTTGTGGAATGAGCTGCTTGGGAAGTGTGAGTTCAATTTTTGAATCGGCCCCTCCGAATACCCTGAAGAAGCGGCTGAGACTAAAGGGCGGGCCATATTTCACCACCTTGGCATCAGGCGCGTTTCCCAGTTCTTTCGCCTTGCCGAAGGCATCTTCCAACTCACCAAGGCCATCGATCAACTTGTGTTCGAATGCGTCCTTTCCCGACAGGATTCGCCCATCGGCAATCGTATTGCGCAAAAGGTCCGCCGGAAGATTTCTTTCTTTTGCAACGATGCCGAGAAATTTGTCGTAGGTTTTCATGATAAAGCTCTGCACCAGGTCGCGTTCTTCCGGTGTAATCGGTCGAGCGCCATTCAGCATGTCCTTGAACTTTCCGCTTTTGAAAACCACAGAAGCGAGTCCCACCTTGTTGAACAGCTGCTCGTAATTCAGCGTTTGAATAATGACGCCGATACTGCCGGTGATGGTCGTTTCGCTTGCCATCAAAAATTTGCCGCCGCAGGAAACATAATAGCCACCGGACGCCGCCAGTGAATCCATGTAAACCACCACCGGTTTTCTGGCGCGCACCTTGACCAGGGCGCTGTAGATTGCGTCGGAAGCTGTCACCTCTCCGCCGGGAGAATCAACTTCAAGCACGATAGCTTTGACGCGGCTATCATCGCGCGCCTGTTGCAGCGCCGCGCGCATGTCATCGACCATCGAATCGGTAACGTTGCCGGGAAGCGAAGAACTGATCAGGCCGCGCATAGTGATGACCGCGATTTTGTCTGTGGTGGCCCGCGCTCCCCGCTGAAGCAGGATTTCACGGAAGCGCGGGATTGGCTCGGCCTCGCGGCTGCCGCCCAGGCGCTGGAACGCCGTGGCCATTAGCACGAGGTTAACGAACAGGCTCGCGCAAAGTGCAACGAACAGGAAGATGCTGAGACATCCAAGCTTGCGATTCCCTGCCATGACAGGACGAAACTGGCGGAGAACCGGCACGCGCACAAGAGCTTTTCGCCTGGCCTGTCGTTTACCGATGGCTGCAATGCTGTAGGTCTACAGCGTCTTTAAATATTCTAGCAGGTTCTCCTTGTCCTGGTCCGACAGCTGAGTCCCGTAGGTGTGGCCTTTGTTGCCGTTGCCTTTTTCTCGCGTGTCGAAAAGCAAATAGGGTTGCGTCAATTCGCCGGTTGGCCCGGTTGGCCGAGGTGCTGGTTCTTTAAATCCCACTTTCATTGGATCGAAGACGTCGTAGCCGCGATGAAAAGTTTGCGGACGTTCGTTCGGTGAACGCAACAAATCGCGCAACGTCGGCACGGAACCGTTATGCAGGTAAGGCGCGCGCAACCAGATTCCATCCAGCGGCGGTGAAACGTATCCGTATGGATCCTGCGTTTCGACCATGGGCGGACGATCAATGCCCATTTTTTTGACGCGCCGGTTCGCTTCCGCAGCCGCGTCTTTCGACCATGAATACATTCGCTCTGGATCAGTCCCGATTTCGGTGATCGGAATCACCTTGTTTGTAAATTCAGCGCGCGGGTCGTGGCATGCCGCGCAGTCGCGGGCGTAAATCTTCTGACCTTCGCCGGCCATTTGCTGATTGATTGGATTTGCTTCGCCAAACGGCCAACTGGGCGGCGGGAGATTGCTAAGATAATGATCGAGATCGGCCATGCGTTGCAGAAACCATGGACGCGCGGGCGCGCCGAGACCCAGCGCGGAATCGATCAAAACCGAGCGCACGGCTGGCGTGTCGCCAGTCCAGTTCAACAACATCTGCTTTCCGGCGTTGTCTTTTCCACTGCGGATGCCGAGGTCCCAGATCGAAGGAAAATCGGTTGGCCCGAAAGTATTGTCCTCCGCCATGCTGGTCATGAAATACTTTGTCAGGTTCATGGCATCATCGCGTCCCGGCCCCCAGTGTGGCTTTGGCTTGCCGTCGGTGACGTAGCGCTCCATCCAGGTGAATTGTTTCTCCTGTCGGAGCAGCGCTTTTTTACTGATTGGAATCAGCAGGTAGCGATAAATCTGTCGGTCGATAAACGACAGGCCGCCGTTGCCATAATTGTTTGCGTTCACCAGACGGATTTCGTTCATGATGATGTCCGAATTGAAGCGAGGATCGTGCGCCGCTTTAAACAGGAAGCGCAGCATGCTTTGCACATTGTTGGTGTGGGCCGGCCCCGCGACGACGACGTGAGGCACTTCGTTCTCGGTCAAACGGTAAGTCGCAGTGTGGCACACTGCGCAGTTGTTCGTAATTCGTGCGAAGCCGACGACTTTCTTCGAAAAGCCAACCGGGATTTCATGGCCTTCTTCCCAAACTACCCCAAATGATTTGTAGCCGCCTGGGCCTGGCATCAGGTCCGGAAAAATACGCGGCAACACCATCCACAGATAATACGGGATCCCGCGATCGCCTTCGGCACCGAGCGAGCCGTATTTGAAATGCTCTTCTTCGTTCGCAAACACCTCCTTTTCTTCCCGGAAAAATTTTGTCCACGTAAAGAAACCGCCGGATCCTAGCAAAATTACGAGCACAATCGCGGAAACCCAGAGGAGGCGTTTCGTTTTAGGTTGAAGGCTCATTCGTTTGTCGATCGGGTGTTGATCAAAATGTTTTCAGGTACTCGACGATTGCGTCTTTTTCCTGGGAAGACAGCGTTGTTCCGTAGGCCGGTCCCTCGTGGCCGACGTTTGAATTGCCCTCATTCCGATCACGCGGGGTCAAGCCG
>JBKPRQ010000110.1:0-11569 GCA_046734635.1 Verrucomicrobiota bacterium | reverse complement strand
AATGAGCCTGCGGCCAGCGAGAGGGAACAAATGGAGATAATGATGAACTTATTCATAGTGGATTGATTTGATCATAGGATGCGCCCGGCACCCTGTTTAGATTCAACTATTTCAGCGCTCCCACGACAATTAAAAGTTGCGCCCAGCGGGCGGCTGGACATTATTTGTGCCTCTCCAAAACTGCGGGTGTAGCTCAGTGGTAGAGCGTCTCGTTGCCAACGAGAAAGTCGCGAGTTCGACCCTCGTCACCCGCTGCTCCATCATGTTTCCTCATCTACGGCCATGTTATGAAAAAAGATAAGCAGAAGAAGTCAAAGTCGGACTGTTTGGTTGGCCGTTTTTTCCATTCAATTGAGGGCGGCAAAATATCCTGGCAAGGCGTGGTTATCGGACGCATCTCGGATGAACGTTATCTGGTCCAACTATTCGAGTGGCCGATGGGCGAGCCGTCCGTTCAAAAGATAGTTTCCGCATCAGAAATGTCACCCTGGCTGTTCTATTCCGACGCCGAAGAGATGAGGCATTCATACGAACATGGTATAGCGTCCCGCATGAAGACAGAAACGGGGGAAGAGATTCGTGATTATTGAGGTCTAGCGTCGCCTCTTCGGCCAGTCATCGAAACTCTCCGTTTGATGCTCCGAACTACAAGCATCAGGTACAGTCTGCCTGGATTCCTTCGAAACGATGCATCTGTGGCGCAAACTAGCTGAGCGGCGCTGGCTCAGTGCGCATGAGAACCTTTTGCAAACACGATCAGGCGGCAGGCTGGTGGTCATCGCCAGACCGCAGCGCGAACGGCTGCTACTCGAAATTGCGTGCCCGTCGTTCCATGATTCCCGAAAACTCATCGAAGAATTCGGCGGAGTTACTGAGAAATGGCCACGCGATTGGCTCAAACGATTTGCGGATCCATCGAAGCCTCTCAAGATCGGAAAACGGCTGTTAATCTCCAATGTGGGCCGGGCCCTGAGGTCCCGACCGTCGCGCGAAAAAGACCGCTCCCATCTTGTTATTCCCGCTTCCTCGGCCTTCGGGACAGGAGAACATGCCACGACGGCGATGTCGCTTCGTCTGCTCGAACACTTGACCCGCAAATGGCAAGATGGTTGGTCGCTTGCCGATCTTGGAACCGGCACAGGGATTCTTGCTCTCGCAGCGAAACGCTTTGGAGCCAGACACGTGGTTGGAATTGATATCGATCCGAAAGCGATTTCGATCGCGAAAGTGAACGCTCGCATGAACAAAATCGATAACGTCGATTTTCGCGTCGGCGATCTGCGCAAATGGAAACCAAGGGGCACGAGACATATCGTCGCCGCGAATCTATACAGCGAGTTGTTGATTGAGATCCTGCCGAACCTAAAACGGAGTCATTGGCTCATTCTCTCCGGTGTGCTGCGCACGCAGGAAGATAGACTCTTTCGTGTTCTCCGACGGAACAACATCCAGATGGTGAACGTGAAACGTCGCGGGAAGTGGATTGCCGTCTTGGCTAGCTGTAGTGGCGCTCTGTGAGCGCTGTAGGTCTTAGGAAAGTGTGTAAATTGTGAATGCGAAGCGCAACTCGCAAGGTTGCGTCACTTTAGTTTCGGCGGTCATAGACCGCCGCTACAGAAAACTAAGATTTGCGCTGGCGAAAGCCGCCAGCTACGTTCTTTGAGCCTTGGCGGCTTCGGGTTCTCTGCATCTCACGCGGTTTAATCACGAGCCGCGGCAGAAACAGATACTATGCAGAACGAACAACTTGCCTACGTCGCCGTCACGCCATACTCGATGCGCAAATCGCGCACCGGCGGCATCGTTGGACGGTTGATTTCCCGCACAGGACTCGACCTGGTTGGCGGACGCATGTTCGCGCCGAGTCTGGAGTTAGCCAAACGCTACGCCGAGACAATCGTGACAGAAACCGACTCGCGTCATCGGGCGACACAAGAGTTAATTCGCGAATACGTACTCAGGAATTTTGCCGGCGAGAAAAACGGGCAGCATCCCCGCGTGTTGTTCCTCATTTTTCGCGGTCCTGACGCGGTGGAAAAGATCCAATACACCGTTGGCCACATTGTGCACGAACGCACGCGCGGCGAAACGATTCGCGATACTTATGGCGATTACATCACCGATGATTCAGGCAAAGTGACTTACTTTGAGCCTGGAGTGTTGGCGGCGTTTGAGCCAAAGACGGTCGAAGGCGATTTGAAACTCTGGGCGGAATTTTCAGATTCTGACGGCGGAATCCTGGATCGTGTCGTCCCCTTCCCTGCCAGTGCGCAGGTCGAAAAGACTTTAGTTTTGATTAAGCCTGACAACTTCAGGTTTCCGAATCTGCGGCCGGGCGGCGTTATCGAAGTATTCTCCCGTTCGGGACTCTCCATCATCGGATTCAAGGTTCACCGAATGAGCGTCGCACAAGCGGAGGAATTCTACGGCCCGGTGCTGGCTGTTCTGGAGAAGAAGCTCGGTTCAGAAAGTGGCCGCGAAAATTGGGAAAGTATTGTCGAATTCATGGCCGGGAGAAAACCCAGCGAATGCCCACCCGGAGAGCGCGATACTCCAGGAACGGAAAAATCGATCGCCATTGTTTATCAAGGCGTCGATGCGGTGCGCAAGATTCGCGACGTGCTCGGCCCGACCGATCCGGCCAAAGCGCCGCCGGGCTCAATCCGCAGAGAATTTGGCCAGACGATCATGATCAACGCCGCGCACGCGTCGGATTCTCCTGAGAACGCGAAGCGCGAAATGGAAATCGTTCGAATCGACGAGAATAATTTCAAACCTCTAATTGAAAACTTCTATCGGCGCTCATAGTTTGCGCTCCATTTTGAACCATCCCACAACCAGCCCTACTTCTATGGAAATTTCCGAACGCGCCGCTCAACTGAGTCCGTCGCTTACTCTTTCAATCGACAGCAAGGCCAAAGCCATGAAAGCCGAAGGTATTGATGTCTGCGGCTTCGGCGCAGGCGAACCGGACTTTGATACGCCCGAACACATAAAAAAAGCCGCGATCGACGCTTTGGAAGCCGGCTTTACGAAATACACACCGAGCGCAGGAATCCCCGAGCTGCGTCAGGCGATCGCCGAAAAGTTAGCTGCCGATAACGACCTGACTTATCGCGCCTCGCAGATCATCGTGAGTAACGGTGCAAAGCACGCGTGTTACAATGCCATCCTGGCCACGTGCCAGCCCGGCGATGAAGTCGTCATTCCGGCACCCTATTGGGTCAGTTATCCGGAGATGGTCAGATTAGTCGGCGCCGAACCCGTCATCGTTCCAACCAGCGAGCGCAACGCCTGGAAAATGCGCGCTGAAGATTTTGAGAATGCGATGACCCCGCGCACGAAGATGTTGATCATGAACAGCCCCAGCAATCCGACGGGCGCTGTTTATACACGGGAGGAATTGCAGGCGATCGTGGATGTTGCCGCTGAAGAAGACATTTACATCCTGTCAGACGAGATTTACGAGAAGCTGACCTACGACGATGCGAAGCATGTGAGCATCGCATCCCTCTCGCAGGCGGCGTACGATCTAACAATTACAGTTAACGGTTTCAGTAAAACCTACGCGATGACGGGCTGGCGCCTCGGATATCTGGCAGCGCCCGAGGCCGTGGCGAAGGCGGTCGATTCCATTCAAAGCCATACAGCATCAAATCCATCGTCCTTCTCGCAATATGGTGCACTCGCCGCTTTAAAGGGCGATCAACAGCCAGTGATCGACATGCGCGAGGAGTTCGATATGCGCCGCAATTACATGTTCGACCGCGTCTCGAAGATTTCCAATATTACTGCAGTTAAACCAGAGGGCGCATTTTACGTGCTGGTGAATATCAGTCAGCTTGGTTTGAGCTCGCAGAATTTCGCCGATCGCCTGCTGAGTAAAGCCAACGTCGCGGTCGTTCCCGGAGCTGCGTTTGGTGACGACCGCACCGTCCGACTCAGCTACGCCACAAGTATCGACGTCATCAAAAAGGGATTGGATCGCTTCCAAGACTTTTGCCGAACGCTGTGAACCGTCATCCCGAGTCGCGCAGACGACTAGGGACCTCGCAATCGCAGCGTTCGATCCAGCGGACCGGAAACGGTGACGCGTACGATGAGGCAATGCGTGTCATCACTCGTGCACCCAGGACGTTTTGAGAGGTTCCTCGCTTCGCTCGGAATGACACGCTAAGTGTACGTAATGCCCGGCCATCTCGCGCTTATTCTTCACGCGCACCTGCCGTTCGTTCGCCACCCTGAACATGAGCATTTCCTGGAAGAAGACTGGTTCTTCGAAGCAATAACGGAGTGTTATATCCCTCTGGTGCGCATGATGCAGCGCCTGGTAAGCGAGCGTGTGCCGTTCAAGCTCACGATGTCTCTGACGCCGACGCTTTGCGCGATGCTTCAGGACCAATTGCTTTGCGAGCGGTATGTGCGGCATCTCGATCTCTTGATCGATCTCGCCGCGCGCGAACAAAAACGAAATCGCCATCACTCGCGGCTCCGCGAGCTGGCGGACTTTTATTTCAAAACCTTTCGCGAAACCCGCGACTTCTTTGTCGATGAATGCAGGTCCGATTTGCTTTCCTCTTTTCGCGAACTGAGGGAAAGCGGCGCTCTCGAAATCATTGCCTCCGCGGCTACGCATGGTTTGCTTCCCGTGCTGCAGTCCGCCTCATGCGGATCGCCTGCAGCAGCGCGGGCTCAGATTCTGATCGGACGAGATATCTATGTGGATCTTTTCGGTGTCGAGCCCGCCGGATTTTGGTTACCTGAATGCGCTTACGATCGGGGTCTGGAGTCTATTCTGAAAGAAGCAAACATTCGCTGGTTCGTTCTCGACACCCACGGCTTGTTGTTTGCAAAGCCGCGCCCGTGTCGCTCGATTTTTGCAGCCTGCTACACGCCGGACGGGCCAGCCGCGTTTGCGCGCGATGGCGATTCCAGCCGGCAGGTTTGGAGCACACGAGGAGGTTATCCTGGCGATCCTGTGTACCGGGAGTTTTATCGCGACGCCGGATTTGATCTTCCATTGGAACATTTGGGGCCAGTTGCTCACAGCACCCGGAAATTTTCCGGCGTGAAATATCACCGCATAACCGGACCCGGTGATGAAAAGGAATTATACGATCCAGCCGCGGCGGAAAGAGTCGCTGAAATGCAAGCCCTTCACTTTATCGATGAACGGCGGCGGCAAATGCGCGAAATCACTGCGGCAGGGTTCGACCCAATTGTGGTCGTACCGTTCGACGCCGAGCTTTTCGGACACTGGTGGTTCGAAGGCCCACGTTTCCTCGAATTCCTGATTCGGCAGGCTGCAAACGAACGGGGATTTCGTCTCTCCACACCGAGCGAATATCTGGCGGCGAATCCGACGCAGCAAGTCTGTGAGCCAGCAACCTCAACATGGGGCGAGAGTGGCTATTTTGAGGTTTGGTTAAATCCACACAACGCGTGGATCTATCCGCAGCTACGCATTGGGGCACAGCGAATGACTGAAGTCGCACGCCGATATGCTTCTGCTGTTGTAGAGCAACCGCTCCGGTTGCCTGGCACGGACTTGGCTTACGGAGCGCCCACCCTACAATTTGCCGATCGTGTTCTCAAGCAACTCGCTCGCGAACTTTTACTCGCTCAATCCAGCGATTGGGCGTTTTTAATGAAGACCGGGACAGCGCGCGAGTACGCGACCAAACGCACCACTGATCATCTCGCTCGCTTCAATCATTTACACGACCAGCTGATTACAGACACTGTAGATGCAGAATTTCTGCGCGAGTGTGAATCGCGCGATAATCTCTTTCCAAACGTGAACTGGCGCTACTATGTCTAGGCTTTGTCATGTCGAGCGAAGTCGCCCGCCAAGCCGTAGCTTTATGCGAAGGTCTGGAGACCTCTCTTGCTTTGTCCAGAGTGCATCGAGAGATTCCTCGACTTCGTTCGGAATGACAAAGAAGGTCGGTTTCACGTTTCTGATGGCCATCTTGGCTTCCGTCGTTTTCGCCCAGGAATCGCTGACGCCAACTCCATCGCCGATAACCGGGGAATCCCCCGCTTTGTCGATCTCACCGGCTGAATCTGTTCCCCCTTCGGTCGCACCCGAGCAAACGCCTTCAGCTTCGCCTGTTAGAAACGTACGAATCAGCTTTGTCCCACCACCTTTGGAAGGCAAAATCAGCCTCGGAATCTACGATGCACAAGGAAAGCTGATGCGCGTTTTGCACCACGAGGCGGACCTCAACGAATTTACAATCGGAGCAGACGCGCTGGTGACACAATGGGACGGAAAAAATGACAATGGCGAAGATTCGGCTCCGGGACGGTATCATGCTCACGGTTATCTCGTCGGCCTCCTGAAAGTGGAAGACCTGGGTCAGCCGACGGCTCCACCGGAAAACAATTCGAACGCCAGCGTTAAAATCAAACTCATGCCTAATCCGCTCGCAAACGACACGCGAGCGCTCGTCGAACTGATGGCAGGGTTCGACAACAATGGATGTTACCTGAAAACAAACGACGGTCTGCCGTTGTTTACATTAAGCAAATCACCGAATTTGAACCGCGTATCGATTGTGAAGAAGGGTGATAGGTTGGTCGATGTTTGGCAAACCGACGGCTCCAGTTTTCACCAATTCCGCATCTCCAATATGGACCAGATGATGCCTTTCGATTGCGGGGAGTTCGAATTGAAATGATCTTGGCGGCGGCCTGAGACTGCCGGTTCCAAAGAACGGTGCTTGACACAAGCACCGCTACAACGCAAGCGATTGCTAATCCAAATGGCCTCGACCCCTGAGTTTCAACATACGGTTGGTAAGACTGCAATCTTTAGCGGCACGGCGTTGCATACGGGTGACAAAGTCACTCTGAAACTGCAAGCCGCACCGGTAGATCATGGAATCAAATTCAAGCGAAAAGATCTGCAGGATGAGCCAACCATTGACGCAAAGATCGAGAATTTAAAAACGGTCGAGCGCGCCACAACGATCGGCGAAGGCTCGGTTCGCGTGCACACAGTGGAGCATATCCTGTCCGCGCTCTCGGCGATGGGCGTGGACAACGCCATCGTGGAGATGGACGCAAACGAGCCACCAATCGGAGACGGAAGTGCGCAGCCGTACGTCGACCTCATAAAAAAAGCTGGCGTAACTGCGCAGGACGAACCGCGAAAATTTTTCGATGTGCGCGACCCGATGCACGTGGAAGCGAAAACGGGCGGCGCCCTCCTCGTCTTATTGCCGGACGATAAATTCCGCATCTCATGCACCCAGGCCGGACCGAATAACCGCTTCACGCAATTTTTGTCGATGGAGGTTACACCGGCGGTCTTCGAACGCGAGATCGCTCCGGCGCGCACGTTTGTTTACTACGAAGATGTTAAGCCGCTCATGGATAAAAATTTAATCAAGGGCGGCAGTCTCGAGAACGCCATCGTGGTGCGCGGAGACGCGATATTAAGCAAGGAACCACTGCGTTTCCCAGACGAATTCGTGCGGCACAAAATTCTTGATATAATCGGCGATCTCGCACTGGCCGGTCGCCGTATCCGAGGCCATGTGGTAGCAGTGAAACCCGGCCATGCGGCCAATGCGGACCTCGCCCGGGCAATCGCCCGAGAACAGACGCAAAGAAGCGCTCTATCGGTGCCGCGCACAATCCCCACCGGCGAAGGCGGCCTCGACACGGACGAGGTGATGCAAATCCTACCGCATCGTTATCCCTTTTTGATGGTCGATCGGATCATCGGCTTCGAGGGGGAAAACAAAATTACGGGCGTAAAGTCCGTCACCATCAATGAACCGTTTTTTCAGGGGCATTTCCCTGGTCATCCGGTCATGCCTGGCGTGATGCAGGTGGAAGCGATGGCGCAGGTGGCAAGCATTTTGTTGTACAAATTGACGAAGACTTCAAGTCGTGTCGGGTATTTCATGAGCGCGGACGAGGTGAAATTTCGCAAACCAGTTTTTCCGGGCGACACGATTTTCATTCACGCCGAGCTGACGAGAGCGCGGGGCAATCGCATGGCGAAAACAAAGTGCTACTGCGTGGTGAACGACGCGGTCGTCTCCGAAGGCGAACTGATGTTCACGTTCCTCGATAAATGAGCGACGTGCAGATTCATCCAACCGCTATCATCGATCCCGGAGCGGAACTCGGCTCGGGAACTGTCGTAGGTCCATACTGCGTGATAGGACCCGATGTTGTGCTCGGCCCGAATTGCTGGCTCCAGCATCACGTCACGCTTTGCGGACCGATGAAGGCCGGAGCGAAAAACAGATTTTTTGCTTATTGCTCTATCGGTCAACAAACGCAGGATTTAAAATATCGCGGCGAACCGACTTATCTGGAAATCGGCGAAGAAAACACATTTCGCGAATTCGTAACGGCACATCGGAGCACGACAAGCGAAGGCAAAACGCGCATCGGCAATCGCGGAAATTTTCTCGCTTACAGCCATATCGGCCACGACTGCACCGTAGGAGACGGCGTCATTTTCTCCAACAACGGCACACTGGGTGGCCACGTGCAGGTGGGGGATTATGCGGTGATGGGCGGGCTCACGGCCGTGCATCAATTCTGCCGGATCGGCCGATTCGCGATCACTGGCGGTTGTTCGAAGATCGTTCAGGATATTCCCCCCTTCATGATTGCCGATGGCAATCCAGCGGAAATTCGCGGGATTAATCTGATCGGGTTGGAACGCAAAAATTTTCCACCCGAAAGCGTGAAGCTAATCAAAGAAGCCTTTCGCCTGATCTACCGCTCAAAGTACAACAGGCGCCAGGCGATCGAAGCGATGCAGAAGGAATTACCGCAGACCGAAGAGATCACCGAAATCATCCGATTCATTGAACAAAGCGAACGCGGAATCGTTCGATGAACTCACTGACCTTTGTGCGACCAGACTGACCGCGTGGCTGGAGTCTCTTTCACATGTGCGCTGACAACTACAAACGCAGTTTCAATCCATCGTACGCGATGCGCACGTTCTCCGGAAGACGGGACTCAGCGGATTGGGCTAATTCGTGACCGATGTGAGTAAAATAGGTTGTCTCGGGCCTTGCACGTCTTGCGATTTCCAGCGCTTGCCCAACGCTTAAGTGCGTGGGGTGCGGCTTATCCCGCAACGCGTCGATGATCAAGACCTTCACGCTTGTGATAAGATCAACGATGGCATCGGGCACTGCACTGCAATCGCTCAGATAGGCCACAAGCTTCCGGCCGCTGCGCGAGAAAAGGTACCCATTCACTGTCGAGTCACCATGTGGCACGGGCAACGGAGTGATTAGGGTCTCGCCTAGTCTGAATGGGCCATCGATCACATGCGGTTCAGGTCTTAAATAGTATGGGACCGGGTTCGGCGTGTTGAATGCGAATTGAAAAATACGCTGCAGATCGCGCATCGTCTCCGCGGCGGCATAAACCGGCATGTAGCCGCGGGCATGGGAAAAGCGGCGTAAGTCGTCGAAGCCCATAACGTGGTCCGTGTGCGAATGCGTGAACACGACCGCATCCACGCTGCGAATTTTTTCGCGCAGCGCCTGCGTTCTGAAGTCCGGTCCGGTGTCCACTACAAACGCGCATTCGGGCGTTTCCACATAAATCGAGGACCGCAACCGTTGGTCGCGTGGATTCGGAGAGCGACAGACCTCGCACTCGCAACCAATCATGGGCACGCCCTGTGACGTTCCGGTGCCCAGAAAGGTCACAATCAGTTGAGAGTTGAAAGTTAAGTGTTGAAGGTTTGAAATCTTCAGAGCGCGCAACCCTCAACTCTCAACCGGAAACTCTCAACCACCCTAATGTCTGCCGTCCTTACGTTATTGCGAATCAGGAATCTCGCTCTCGTCGAAGAACTCGAGTGGCAGATGGAGCCGGGGTTTGTCGCTATTACCGGAGAAACCGGCGCAGGTAAGTCCATCATCATCGGGGCGCTGCAACTTCTATTGGGCGAGCGCGCCGACAAATCGCTGATTCGAACAGGGGCCGATCTTTGCACAGTGGAAGCAGTCTTTAGCGGAGACGATTTGCAAAGACTAAATTCGCAACTGATCGAGGCTGGGATCGAACCGTGCGACAAGGAACTTATCATCAAGCGAAGTTTCTCGGTTGCCGGCGGTACACGCCAGTTCATCAATGGTTCGCCTACCACATTGTCGATTTTGAAAAATCTTGGTGACGAGCTTGTCGACCTGCATGGGCCGCACGATCACCAATCATTGCTCTCCCCTGAGAAACAATTGAGTCTGCTCGATTCGTTCGCGCGCGCTGAAAGGCAGCTCGATGAATATCGGAACCATTACCGACAATTGCAGACACTTCTTGCGGAGCATGCCGCGCTCAACACGGCGGAAACGGCGCGCGAACAGGAGCTCGACCTTCTTCGTCATCAGGTTGCCGAGATCAAGTCGGCGAATCTCGCCGCGGACGAAGAAGAGGAAATCGAAAAACATTACAAACTTGCGAGCAACAGTAAGCGGTTGATTGAACTGGCCAGCGCGATCGCAGGTAAGCTTTCCGAAGCAGATGGTTCCGTTCTCTCGCAGCTGGCAGAGACACAACGGTTATTGCGTGAACTGGAAAAGATCGATAGCTCGATCGGGCAGTTTTCTTCGGCGCACGCTGCGAGCGTCGTCGAGCTTTCTGAGATCGCACGCGCGCTTTCCATGTATGCCGAAAAACTCGATCTCGATCCGCAACAACTAGCCGCACTCGAGGAACGCGTTTCGTTGTTCGAGACACTGAAGCGGAAATATGGCGGCTCGATCGCGGAAGTGATCGCGTTTGGTGAGCGCGCGGCTGAACGGATGCAAAAGATCGAAGGACGCGATGCCGAGTTAGGACGCCTAACGAAAGAGATCGAGAATGTTCGTACGCAAATGAACCGCGCCGGTGAAACGCTGCATAAGTTGCGCGCGAAAGCTGCTCCCAAACTTTCAGAGAATATCCGGCACAATTTGCGCGACCTCGGCTTCAGGCAATCGGAGTTCGAAGCGAAGCTCACCGCACTCGATGAACCGCGCCCGAGCGGATTTGATTCAGTAGAATTACTCTTCTCGCCGAACCCGGGCGAACCGCACAAGCCGCTTCGCGCGATTGCATCAAGCGGCGAAATTTCGCGCTTGATGCTTGCGATCAAATCTGCCCTGGCTGCACACGATGCGATCCCGTTACTGGTGTTCGACGAAATCGACACTAACGTTGGCGGCGAAATCGCCCGTGACGTTGGTGCTAAAATGCAAACGTTGGGACGCGAACATCAGGTGATTTGCATCACTCACCTGCCGCAAGTCGCTGCGACGGCGTCTTCACATTTCGTTGTGACAAAGGACGTCACCCGCGGTCGAACGTTTTCCAATTTGCGCGAAGTGGCTGGGAAAGTCCGTCAGGAGGAAATCGCTCGGATGCTCGGCGGCAAAAGCGACTCGGCGCTTAAGCTCGCGGGAAGTTTGCTGAAGAAAAATCGCTAATCGTCCACGAAACACACGAAAAGCTCGAAAGATGAGTTTTCGAATATTTCGTTTGTTTCGTGGACTCTAAATCAGAACCTATTTAGTCACGGCGCCGAGAGGCAGAACAG
>JBKPRQ010000109.1:0-9648 GCA_046734635.1 Verrucomicrobiota bacterium | reverse complement strand
GAGATCAAGTGTTCGCAATTCGGCGACAACATCATCGCTCATATGTGAGCGGGGCGGCCTTCGGCCGCGAATGACGAAAGAATTATGAAAACCACAACCCGCAAGGCCATACTACCGACGATTCGTCATTGGAGCGTTCGTCATTCCTTCGAGCTTCGCCCGCCGCGCCGGAGCCTAGCGAAGGCGGGTCATTCGGCAGTCGTCATTTGTTTCTTCCTGGGGTTTTTGACAGGAATCGGCACCGCGTTCGCTGAAAAACGCGCCATTACGGAGAAGGATCTCTTCGATTTCGTATGGATTGGAGACCCGCAAGTTTCTCCGGACGGCTCGCGCGTGGCATTTGTGCGGGTGACCGTCAACGAGAAGAGGGAAGGTTATAATACATCTATCTGGAGTGTTCCGGTCGCAGGCGGTGAAGAACCTCATCAGCTGACAAAAGGCGATCACGATTCTGCGCCTCGGTGGTCACCTGATGGACAATCTTTGCTCTTTCTGCGCGCGACTGAGAAGAATGGCAAGCCCGAGCCGGCACAACTGGCGATCCTGCCGATGACAGGCGGCGATTCATTTGTCTTTACCGATCTACCGAAAGGCGCAGGAAATCCAAGCTGGTCTCCGGACGGGAAAACAATCGCGTTCACGAGTGACACGAACGCGGAGGATCTGGCGAAACAGGAAAAGCAAAAACGGAAAGAAGAGGAATCGAAAAAGGCGGGGCAAACTTCTTCGTCACCACGTCCGGCGTCCACGGCAGCCGGCGAGCAAAAGGGGGAAGCCGAACACGAGAGCGATGTTCGCGTGATCACACGCGCTATTTATCGACAAGACAACGAGGGCTACATCGATCCCAAGCACCCCACACACATCTGGCTCGTGAGCACGCCGCGCAGCGCCGACACAAAGGTAAAACCACGCCAGCTTACCACCGGCCGGTTCGATGAAGAGAGCGCGACCTGGTCTAACGAAGGTTCGCAGATTTATTTTACATCGGACCGGAATGACGAACCGTACTACGAGTTGCCAAAGACTGATCTTTATTCGGTTGCAGTAGCAGGCGGCGAACCAGTAAAGATCACAACGATTGAGTTACAGATTGGAGGTTTTGGCCCTGGCGGAGGGGCGCTGTCGCTCAGCCCCAACGGAAAACAGGTCGCGTTCATTGCGTCTACCACGCGCCCGATCAACTCCTATTCGCAGCCCGATCTGTGGGTCATCGATCTTTCGCAAAACGCAAAACCGCGGAATTTGACGGCCAACTTTGATTTCGATGTGCCCGGGTTCGTAATTGGGGACAGCTCGACGCCGCGGGCGGGTGGACAAAACAAACCCATCTGGACCTCCGACGGAAAAGGCCTGATCCAGGTTTATTCCAAGGAAGGAAAAGCAACTCTCGCAGTGTTCGATGTTCCGGTCGCTGCGGACACCGAACCCGGCAGCGCTGGAGTGCATGATTTAACTTCTGGAAACCAGTGCGTGACGAGTTTTCGCGCATCGCCCGATCTTTCCAAGTTGATTTATGCCGTGTCGACACCAACACGGATCAACGATCTTTTTGTCCTCGATCGCGCGACCGGCGATGCGGCGCCCAAACAATTGACGCACATCAATGACCAGCTCTTCTCCAACCTAAACCTGACTGAGCCGGAAGAGATCTGGTATGACAGTTTTGACGGCAAGCACATTCAAGGCTGGTTGCAGAAGCCGCCCAATTTCGATTCACACAAAAAATATCCGCTGATCCTGAATATTCACGGCGGACCGCACGTCGCGTACGGTCATACCTTTATGCACGAATTTCAGTGGATGGCGGCGAAGGGATATGTGGTGCTTTATCCGAATCCACGCGGCAGCACGAGTTACGGCCAGGAATTTGGAAATGTCATTCAGTATCATTACCCTGGGGACGACTACAAAGACCTGATGTCCGCTGTGGATGAAGAAATCAAACGCGGCTACATCGACGAGAAAAAGCTCGGCGTAACCGGCGGCAGTGGCGGCGGACTGCTAACCAACTGGGTCGTGGGCCAAACAAATCGCTTTGCAGCGGCGGTAGCGCAACGCGACATCGCCAGTTGGGAAAACTGGTGGTATACGGGCGACTTCACACTCTTTCAACCTACCTGGTTCAAAGGGCCGCCCTTTGAAGACCCACAGGAATATCGAGACCGTTCGCCGATCGCTTACATCAAGAACGTCACAACGCCGCTGATGCTTGTCCTTGGCGAAGCGGATTACCGGACGCCGCCTGGCTCTGGAGGAGAACAAATGTTTCGCGCGCTAAAATTTCGAAAGATTCCGACCGTCATGGTTCGATTCCCGAATGAATCGCACGAGCTCTCGCGTTCCGGTCAGCCGTGGCACCGCGTCGAGCGTTTGCAGCATATTGTCGGCTGGTTCGATCATTGGTTGATGGGGGTGGCGAAGCCAGAATACGAGGTGGCACAAGGCCAACAATGACGAATGGCTTTTGCATGTTGAACCTGTAGCCGCTTCGCTGCGCGAAGCGCGATGCCGACGTGTTTGGAAAGCGAGCGCCGCGCGTCTCAGAGAGACTCAGCGACAGAAGTCAGCGGCAGTGAACTACTCTGGACGAATCGGTTAGCTCTTGCTTTGTCCCGGCAACGCGAAGACGGATTTCGTGCGGGCGCCCGTCTTTAAGTTGCGGCGGAGTCGCGACCCTGAAGCCATGCCGGCCATTTCCGTAACCGGCACGCAGGAGCTCCTCGCGAAACTGATTGGCAGACAACGCCAGGACATGCCCATCGCGGTCCCATAGTTCAACGTGAACTTCAGCATCCACAGCATTCTTGTCCCAAGCCCAGCCGGAAATCGTCTTGCAGTCCGCCCGCTCAATTTTGCCGACAAAATGCGGCAGCGGTGCAGCCCCGATGCGTCCCGAAAAAATCAGTAAACCAAAGCAAACAAAGTGGAACGTGACGACGGTCGCTACGACCCGTGTGACAAGACCATCGCGCCAATAGCGGTGCGTCTTGCCCCAGCGAGAAAAAATGTGAAACGCAGAGAGCAACACCGCCTGATAAAATCCGTAAACGATGTAGTGAAGCTCAGGTCCGTGCCACAACCCCATCAGTCCAAAAGCTAGAAAATAACCTGCGATTGGGGCGACGTCCTTGTGCGCAAACCATTTGCCGCGCATCGCCGCATAGAGAAAGCGCATGTAAACATGGTCGCGAAACCAAAATGAAAGAGTGATGTGCCAGCGATTCCAGAAATCGCGAATATTCCGCGCGAGAAACGGTCGATTGAAATTTTCCGGAGTATGGACACCGAAAAGATAACTGAGAGCAATGGCAAAGGCGCTGTATCCGGCGAAATCAAAAAACAAATAGAAGCTGTACGCATACATGTAGCTGACCAGGGCCATGAAGCTCCCACTACTGGCGGCTCGCTCCATCCAGTATTGTTTAATCAGCGCGGCGACGATGAATTTGTAAAAGAACCCCCGAAAAATGCGATGCACCGCGCCGTCGAGATCGACAAGGAATTCAGCGCGTGTTCGCTTTTTTCTCCACTCCCCTGCGAAGCGCTGGAAGCGGTCGATGGGCCCAGCCGAAATGGTTGGGAAGAAAAAAAGAAACATCAAAAAATCGAGCGTCCCAGGCGGGGCGATGACTTTATCGCGCAAGCAAAATACGAGATCCAAAGCTCGAAAGGTGACATAGGAAATTCCGAGAAAACCAAACTCGCTTCTCGGCGAGATGAGGGGTAAAAATTTGGAAGCCGCAAGCGGAAGCAAGCCTGCTGCGATTGCTACGTAGAAAGGCCACCCGGCTCGTGCGCCGCTTTTGGCAAATACGTAAACCGTCGCGCTTTGCCAGACGGCGAAACCGATCAGGATCCAGATTTCGCGGACTGAAAAATCTGGGCGAATGTTTAAAAACCCGTGATACTGCACGAGAAGCATCGCGGCAGTGATAAGGGTCGCCCAGCGCCAGCCTGCTTTGCCAAACAGACCCAGAATGAGCGTTGGAACTACCGCATAAAGCAGTAGCCCAAAGTAGGTGAAATCGGCGTAGGGAATCACAACGACTGGGCCAGCCGGGCTCGGTCGACCTTGCCGTTCGCCGTCAGCGGAAAAGCATCACGAAATACAAATTTGCGCGGCAACATGTACACGGGCAGCCGCTCGGCTAGTTGCTGTCGCAGCGACTGCGTTAGTTCGAAATGCGATGCCTCCATCTGCCTATTGAGCACCACAAAAGCGGCAAGCGATTGGGCGGCGCCGTTCCTAATCACTGGTGTTACTATCGCGTCGCGTACAACGGGTAAGGCGAGAAGGTTTGCTTCGACATCGCCAAGTTCGATTCGGTAACCACTCAGCTTGAGCTGCGAATCCGTGCGGCCTTCAAAAAAAAGTAAGCCATCACGGAATCGTCCCTGGTCGCCGGTCCGATAAGCGCGCCGACCGCAATGCTCGAAAAAGGCAGCTGCCGTAAGATCGGGACGCCCAAGATAGCCAGGGCTAACGTTTGGACCCGCAATGACTATTTCGCCTCGCTCGTTTGCCGGCAAACTCATGCCAGCGTCATTCACAACGAAAACGTTGGTCCCAGGCATCGCGCGCCCGACCGGTAACGCTGGATGCGTTTCCAAAATTGAATGATCTATCCGAACGGAGGTGGTGGCTACCGTTGCCTCGGTGGGGCCATACATGTTCCATACCTGGGCCCGCGGAAAACGCTCAAGCAGACGAGCCGCGGTTTGCGCAGCGAGCGTTTCGCCACAGAAAAGAAAACGCCGAATGCGCGGAAGCATTCCTTCCGCAAATTTCTCTTCGACCAGACACATCTGCGCAAACGATGGCGTAGAGACCCAGGCGGTAGCGCCGGAACCGGCGAGTACGCGATAAAGCATTTTTGGATTCTCAACCAAATCGCGGCTTATGCTGAACAAGGTGCCTCCCCGGGCGAGACTGCAATACAGATCCATCACCGACAGATCGAATGAGAAAGGCGCGGTATTCAGGAAGGTCTCGCCGAGAGGAATCACCCTCTGTTCCTCAAGCATCCATGCCACGAAATGCTCCAGGCAACCGAGCGTAATGATAACGCCTTTGGGTTCGCCAGTGCTGCCGCTGGTAAATAAGACGTAGAAGGGGTCATCGTGCTGCACACGAAAGGAAGGAGCAGGCTCCGCAGAGCTGGAGATTTCTGCGACCTCTTCCGGCGTAAGAAGCAGCGCAGGCCGCGAGATCGCGAGAATTTTGTCGATGCGTTGTTGAGGCAATACAGTGTCCAGCGGAACATAAGGTCTGCGGGATTTTACCGCTCCCAAGAACGCAACGAGCATCTCGGGCTCCCGATGTCCGAGCACCGCGATCGGAGCGCGATCGTCGCCGAAGCGTTTTTCCAGATGCGCAGCGAGGGCGTCTGAACGCCTGCGGAGCTCGCCATAAGTTAGCCTCCTGTCGCCGCTGATATGTGCGATCGCGCTTGGAGCAGCCAGGGCCCAATAATCGATTTGCTCGATGAGATTCACTCAAAAGCCCTGATAAACAAACGGCGGTGTGGAAAAGTCGCCTCGGCCGTACATCGCAATTAGACCCGCGGTTACCGCGAGGTAATACAAAATCAGCAGCGCTCGCCAAAGCGCGGGATGTGCCCTTGTCCAGGTCACAGGCGCGCCCGCATACGGTTCTCAAGGTCAGCGATAATCCTGCGCGGTGTGCCCCAGGTTTCGCGCTCGAATTCCGCCGGGGAAATCTTGAGACCGAATTCTTCCTCCACTCGTATCATCAACTCCACCGTCTTGATAGAGTCCAATACCTGGCACTCATAAAGAGGTAGCTCGAGGTTGGCGCGGATCTCGTCAGTCTCAGTGACCGAGCTCAGCACTTGTAACACTTTCTCACTAAAATCCGTATTCATGCAGTCTTGTGAGCACTATTCCGGGCCTGCGACCAGGTGCGACACCATCGAGACTCATCAACTTCTTGGGATGCGGCCGTGATAAAAATCGTCGAGCGCGCGATTATAGAAAATCCAGCCTTTCGCGGTGAGGTGATCGGTATGGCGTAAAAGAAAAGCTGGATCGTCATCGTGGTCGCTAAATTCAATCAACGGAACATTGTACCGTTGTGCCAGGAGGCGAAGCTTGTCGTAATAGCCTTCGCGGGCCGACCGCGACACGCCAGTGTGATCATAGAACTGCCCGTCTATCGGCATGCTGAGCAGCAGCGGCTTAGCGTGAACGCTGGCAAGTGTACACAACAGCAATTCCAAATCCGCCCATCCAGGTGCTTTATTCATCCGGCTCCGAAACGCCGCATCCCGTGAACCGGGGTCTATTTGCTCACCAGAGTTCGAGGCTTTCTCAATCTTGTCTCTATCCGTGGCCCTAGGTGCGCTTACTTTTGCAATCAGTTTTGGCCAATCGGGGTTTCCCGGATGGCGACTGGCAGGCTCGATCTCATGCCGGATATGATCGAGGGCTGCGAAATGGTCCTGCAACTCCATTACTGCAGTCTGCACTTTCCCAATTGGCCAAAGCGCGCAAAGAACGACGCGATCAAACCACCGGCCGGAGGCCAATCGCTGCAACGCGAATTGGAGCAACGGACTTTGTTCGAGCGTACTCGGGTATTCCAGCATGCGTGAGGCAATCTTCCGCTTCAGACTGAATTTCAGCGCGGTGTCGAACACTATTTCCCTTGCCATCATCAGAGAAAAATTCCCTTCGTACGCGCGCGGGCTTGGCTTAGGCGTCAAAAACCAGATGGGCGAAAGCGAAATCGCAAGCCTTTTACCGCGCAAGTCTGAACCGAGAGCCGCGACTTTTTGCATGATGCTTAATACAGCCATCCCTGGATTGCCTACGGGAGAAACCTGGAACCCAGTGGGTGCAGTACAAAAAAAATTGCTCGCCCTTTGCGGGAACGGAAGGACTAGCTCGGAGCTGCCGTAAATCGGCAAAACGTTTTTTGCTCGAGCTGCGGCACGTTGAAAAGCCAATCCCTGGTTCTTAAGCGGAAAAAGCTCCGGAGCGGTCGAGGGAATAGTGGCGCGTTCAAGCTCGATGGCAACCATTCGACCAGCCAACAAAGTCGTCGCGAGGACAGCAACGGCGATGGCGCCTGAAAACAAATGCGGTGTGCCAGTTCGGACGGGGCCCATAATCGCTACAGGTTATGCCCGCGGGTAAGGTCCCGCATGTGAGGTCGAATAGAAACATCATGTAGGGCCATACCCTACATTCGCGACCGGCGGATTATCCCGATGAGCAGTTGGAGCGTCGCTCTGATCAGCTGCGGGGAAGACGCCCATGAAAGAAATCGTCAAGGGCGCGGTCGTAATAGATCCAGCCTTTCGCAGTGAGGTGACTTTGGTGACGATAAAGAAAAGACGGGTCCTCATCATGTCCCTCAAATTCGACCAGCCGAAAATGGTATCGCTGTGCGAGCGCGCGAAGTCTCACATAATAATTTTCGCGGGCTGAAGGCGATATCCCCTTCCGATCGTAAACGTCGCCGGCGATCGGCATACTAAGGAGCAGCGGCTGAGCGTGAACCCTTGCAAGCGTGCGCAGGAGCAATTCCAAATCGATCCAGCCCGCGGACTCATTCATTCGTTTCTGGAATGCTACATCACGAGGCCCACTGGTTACTTGTGCGTGCAGAGTCACGGCCCTTATAAGCTTGTCCGTATCGGTGGTTTCACCTTCGTCTAAGTTCGCGACGAGCTTCGACCAGTCGATCGCCTCTGGACGGCACTGCGGGGCGGCTTTGACCTTATGCCGA
Organism: Verrucomicrobiota bacterium; assembly: GCA_046734635.1. Classification (GTDB taxonomy): domain Bacteria; phylum Verrucomicrobiota; class Verrucomicrobiia; order Chthoniobacterales; family UBA10450; genus Udaeobacter. The sequence continues at coordinate 1,892 of JBKPRQ010000109.1, read as the reverse complement.
ATGTGATTGAACGCCGCAAAATGATCCTGCAAGTCCATAATAACCGTCTGTGCTTTTCCAATCGGCCAGAGCGCACAGAAAACAACGCGATCAAGCCACCGGTTAGAAGCCAGCCGTTTCAACGCGAATTCAAGGAACGGGCTCTTCTCCAGCGTGCTCGGATACTTCAGCATGCGTGAGGCGATGTCCCCCTTTAGATCGAAATCCAGCGCCGTTCCGAATATCGTCTGGCTCGCAGCCATCGGTGAAAAGTTTCCTTCGTAGCCCTCCCGCCACATGGGGTTGGTGTTCAAACACCAGCCGGGCGAAATCGAGATAGCGAGCTTTTTGGCGCGCAGGTCCGAACCGAGTGCAGCAATTTTTTGCAGCATGCTTAATGAGTTCGCGCCTCCAGCCCCGACAGGCGAAACCTGGAACCCTGTGGGCGCACCGCGAAAGAAAATGCTCGCCCTCTCTGGAATTGGAGGGATCATTAATTCCGAGCTGCCGTAAAGCGGGAATACGTTCGGTGCTTGCGCCGCGGCGCGTTGAAACGCCAGGCCCTGTTTCTTAAGCGGGAACAACTCGGGGGCGGTAGCACGAATAGTCGTGCGTTCGAGATGAACCGCTGCCGTTTCTGCGCCAAACAAAACAGCCACCACCAAGACGAAAGCGATCAGCCCGGCAAACAAATGTGGCATGTCTTGCCTGGCGTTGGGACTTACCATGCTACCGCGAAGCTATTCCCGCGACCTGGCACTGCAATTGAATTTCATACCGGGGCAAACTCTACCATCGTGAAAACGATTCGAGGACAACCACTGAGGCTGACCACGATGGCCGCAACGTCCATGTCGTTTTATTTGGAGTTGCAGACTCGACGATCGATACTCAAGTGTCGTTTGGATCCTTAACACAATGTCGTCCTCTTCACTCTGGCAGCGTTTTCAGCGATACTTTTTGTTTTACCCGGATCTCGGGTTCTCCCTCGACATCAGCCGGATGAAATTCCCGGACGATTTCTTCGAAAAGATCCAGCCGAAGGTCGATAAAGCATTTGCTGCAATGCGCGCGTTGGAAACCGGGGCAATCGCTAATCCTACCGAGAAGCGAATGGTTGGACATTATTGGCTTCGGAATCCCACCTTGGCGCCCACTCCAGAAATCCGTACCGAGATCGAACAGACGATCAAGCGGATCAAGACTTTCGCAGCAGATATTCACGCTGGGAAAATTACTACCGAAAATGGAAAGCCCTTTAAGCACGTTTTGCTCGTTGGCATCGGCGGCTCAGCGCTCGGACCACAATTCGTTTCAGACGCGCTCGGATCACGGCATGATCCAATGGACATTTTCTTTTTCGACAACACCGATCCGGACGGGTTCGACCGCGTTTTCGAGAAAATGGGTGACGAACTCGCGCAGACGCTTGTCGTCGTGGTTTCGAAATCTGGCGGGACAAAGGAAACGCGAAACGGAATGCTCGAGGCCGAAGCAAGATTCAAAGAAGCGGGGCTGCAATTTAACAAGCATGCGGTCGCTGTAACCGGCGTGGGTAGCGATCTGGACAAATACGCCGAAAAGAACGGTTGGCTGGCGCGATTCCCAATGCACGATTGGATCGGCGGTCGCACTTCGGTGATGAGCGCGGTCGGGCTTTTGCCCATGGCGCTGCAAGGTTTTGATATCGATGATTTTCTCGCCGGCGCATCGGCGATGGATCACCTGACTCGCGTCCATGACGTAATGCAAAATGCCGCGATGCTTCTGGCCCTCATGTGGTATTACGCCGGCAACGGCAAAGGCGACAAAGATATGGTGATCCTTCCCTATAAAGATCGGCTGGCGTTGTTTGCGAAATATTTGCAACAGCTGGTCATGGAATCGCTCGGAAAAGAAAAGGATCTCGACGG
>JBKPRQ010000108.1:0-3398 GCA_046734635.1 Verrucomicrobiota bacterium | reverse complement strand
AAATCCCAGACTGAAGATCACCCACGTTCCATTAATAAAGGAGCATCGGTGACCATTCCACCAGTGGTCGCAATTGCGGTTCCAATCGCGATGCCAATCCCCTGAGGCGTGAGCGAAAACGTGTTTTTGCCAGTCATGCCGGAGATGATTGTTTCTATTCCGAAAATTATTCGTGCTCCGCAGGTTGTTTCCGTTCCGGAAGTTGTTCGCGTTCCGTAGATTATTTCCATTCCGGAATTGTGTGTTTCGCTGATTCCAAACGCGTGTGACAGGTGGATTTCTGCGATTCGCGATTGGCGCGACACGATTGCCGATAGTTGCTATCGCGTATGGACCGGAACGCGTGACCAAAGGTCGACCCGAATAATTAGGCCGCCGGTACGCGAAGGATGGTGACGAACGCATGCCTAACGAGGGAGAGCGTTGGCCTGAATAAAACGGTCTACTGCTGCCGTATGACCGCATCGGCGTCGAGCGGAACGATGAAACACCGCCGGGCCGCATCGGAGCATGAACCGCCGGGGCACCGCGCGTAACCGGCCCTCCGCGAGATGCGCCTCTCGCGGCGGGAACGGCTCCTGGGTTCGCTTGAGCAATCGTGACCGCGCTCGCAACAAGCGCGACGGCAGACAATCTTGTTTTCATGTTTCCCTTTCCTGTTGCTGAACCGTTTGCCTGTACAATGTAACGTAGACCGCCTGAAATGAGAAGCATTTAGCTCCGCCCCTTTTCGGTCGCAGCTTTTTCGCAACGCTCGAGTAGCCGCGGTGCTTTCATCCGCTCTGCCCACTCGGCGAACGCCGGCGTCGCACCGCGCCAGCGCAGCGTCTCGACCTTCTTAAAAAGCGGCGCATCAGTGCGCAGAGTCGCGAGTTTCTTGAAGAGCAGCGCGAGACCGCGTTGTTTTCCGAGAATGTTTGACAGAAATTTTTCGATCTTTCCGTAGCGGTTCAAAAGCTCGGCGGCGGTCCTGGCGCCGATCCCAGGGATGCCGGGGTAACCGTCGGCCGCATCGCCCACGAGAGCGAGCAGGTCGGGAATGAGCGGCGGGTCGACGCCGAACTTTTCGCGGACCGCGGCCGCATCGCGAATCGTTTTGCGCCGGCCGTCGATCTGCACCACGCGCGTCCCTCGCACGCATTGCGCCAGATCCTTATCGGGCGTCCAGATCGCGACGCGCTCGACCTTCTTGTCCTTCGCCGCGAGATACGCGGCCGAAGCCAGCGCATCATCGGCTTCGAGCTCGATCATCGGCCAGACCACCACGCCCATCGCCGCAAGCGCTTCCTCGAGCGGATGGAATTGCGAGAAAAGCGCGGGCTCGATGCCGGCGCCGGTTTTGTAATTCGCCCAAAGCTGATTGCGAAACGACTCGATCACATGATCGGTGGCGACGCCGAGATACGTGGCGCCGTTTTCATTTTCGATGATTTGGAGAACCGCCTGCAACACGCCGACGACGGCGCCGTAAGGCCGATCCTTGCCTTTGGTAAACCGGCGCAAGCCGTAGAAGTGACGGAAGAGTTCGTAGGTGCCGTCGATGAGATGAACAATCATTTTGGTTTAATGTTATCTTCGCGCAATTCCTTGGCTCGCCATAGCTTTCGAGGTTGAACTTCAGCACAGCTCGCCGAGGCGCGAGTTTCGATCCTGTTATGTGATACGCTGGATTTTTCGACTAATCGTGATGACGGTGGCGGCCAAGCTCCTGGATCGCTATCTCGGATCGCGTCACGCTCAGCCGCGGTCGCAACGCTGAGGCCGTTGTTTGCGGAACGGAAAAGCGGCGCGAGAATTTACGGTCCGCATGAGCAAACCGAAGCGAATCCAGCGCAGCCGCGCGAAAGGCTGGAAAATGCCGGCGAACGCGATCTACGTCGGCCGACCGACTGTTTGGGGAAACCCGTACGTGGTGGGCTCGGAGCTGATGAACGGCGAAACGCTCACGGCCGAAAAGGCCGTCGAGTTGTATGAGCAGCATCTAGCTGATAATTTCAGCGAGCGCGACATCCGCCACTGCCTGCACGACAAAGATCTCGCCTGCTGGTGCGCGCTCGACGAACCGTGTCACGCTGACGTGCTGCTGCGGATCGCGAACTCACGGCCGAAGTAGCGACGCGGATTTTTTTTCTCGAATTTAGATTGCCAGCTGAGCCGGCGATCTAAAAGATTCGGTGCATGAAAGAATTTGAGGGAAAGGTTGCACTGGTAACCGGCGGCGGATCAGGAATCGGTCGCGCGACGGCGGTGGCGTTTGCTCGGGAAGGTGCGCAGGTCGTGATCGGTAATCGCAACGTTGAGCGGGGCGAGGAAACAGTCTCAATGATCCGTGAGGCCGGTGGAACGGCCAGTTTCAAGCGGACGGATGTCGCAGTCGCGGCAGAGATCAAGGCATTGGTGGAGCATGCTCTGAAGACGTGCGGCCGTCTCGATGTCGCCTTCAACAACGCCGGCATCGAAGGCGAGGTGAAGCCCACGCTTATCGATCAGACTGAAGCCAACTTTGATGCGGTGATGGACATTAACGTCAAAGGCGTGTGGCTTTCGATGAAGTACGAGATCCCCCAGATGTTGAAGACAGGTGGCGGTGCCATCGTAAACTGTTCGTCTGTCGCAGGCGTGATCGGATTCCCGGGAATTGGGATTTACAGTGCGTCGAAACACGCGGTCATCGGCCTAACGAAAGCCGCTGCGTTGGAATTTTCCGCGCAAGGCATTCGTATTAATGCGGTCAACCCCGCGGTGATCGATACCGAGATGGTCGATCGCCTCGCCGAGGGGATGAATGTGAAAAAGGATGACCTTACCGCTTTTCATCCCATCGGACGCCTCGGTCGAGTCGAGGAAGTTGCGGAAGCTGTTTTGTGGTTATGTTCCAGCAAAGCGTCGTTTGTGACGGGCCACAGTCTGATGGTCGACGGCGCCTTCACGGCCCGCTGAACTGCGGAGTTCGCTAGAAGTCATGAGTCACAAGTGACCAGCCTTCGCCAAGGCTACGGCTTGGCAGGCGAGGGACGAGATCGCTGCGAACAGGCCTGCCGCTACAGGAAACGCCAACCGCCCGACGTCGAAGTCAGCAGACGCGGAGCCAGGGGTCAGAGCTTACTATTGATGATTGTGCAAAGTAGGCTCTGATCCTTTCGGACTTTCTGATTCCTCAGCCGAGAAGCGCGAAGATTTCGGTTGGGATTTGTTTTCCCTTCACCGCCACTTCGCCGAGCCGGCGAGTGCGATACTTTTCTTTCGCTTTCGCCAGGGTGGCGCCGCTGACAATGACCCGCGCTTCATATTCCGGTGTCTTCGTCAACTCTTCGAGGCGCGAGGCGAGGTTTACTCCATCGCCGATGACGGTGTAATTGAGCCGCTTTTCCGAGCCCATGTTGCCGGCAACTACAACA
>JBKPRQ010000107.1:0-5140 GCA_046734635.1 Verrucomicrobiota bacterium | reverse complement strand
GGTGGTCGTGGTCGCCGAGGGTTTCCCTTTTCCCATCATCGCATCGACGCTCCAACCGCCGGAACCACGTAAAAAGATGTAGAAAAACACGAAACAATAAACCACTGCCAGCTCGCCCTTGTTCACGTAAGGAATCAGACCCTTCGGCGCATGCATCATAAAAAACGCCGCCGCCATTTCACCGGAGGCGATGAACGCTGCGACTCGCGTCAGGAGACCAAACGCAATGAGAAATCCGCAAACGATCTCCACCCAGCCGCCGACCAGCATCAAAGTCGGAAGCGCTTCGCCTTTCGAGGTGAAGGTACCAAATATCTTGTCGAGCCCATGACAGGCAAACATCAGTCCAACAACCAAACGCATGATGCAATAAAACGGATCTGCAAATCGATTGAGAGCGTTCATAGCCGTTCAGGCTGAATGATGCCGACGCTATGTGTCAAGAATTTCAAATGGCAGGGACGGCTCGCCGAGCCGTCCGCGGCGCGCTTAGGCCGCTTTCTTTGCAGGTTGTTTCTGTTTCCTGCGCGACTTGGTCGTCTTCTTTTTCCTGGTCCCAGTTTGGTCCAGGCTTTTCTTCAAAACGGAAACCAGGTCGATTACCTTGGTCGGCTTAGGCGCCTTCCTTGGTTTTTCTTCAATTTCTTTCCCGCCGGATTCCACTTTTTCTTCGATCACTTCCATGAGCGCCTCCCGATAGTCGTCCTTGTATTTTTGCGGATTCCATTTTGAGCTCATGCTGTCGATGAGCGATTTGGCCATGGTCATCTCGCGTTTGCCGACGTCCTTTTTCTTTGGAACGTGCAATTTCTCAGGGTCAGCGAGCTCATCGGCAAAATGCATTAGCTCGAGAACCAGCGTGCTATCCTCTGGCTTTACTCCCGCCAGATATTGACGCGTTTTGATTACGACTTTAGCAATACCAACCTTGCCGCTGTCCTTTAGCGCATCGCGCAGTAGCGCGTAAGCTTTGTCGCCGCCTTTTTGCGGCTCAAGGTAATACGGCTTGTAGAAATACATTGGGTCGATCTCTTCCTGATCAACGAAATCCTGGATATCGACCGTCTGTGTCGCTTCCAGATCGACCCGCTCGAAATCTTCTTCTTTGAGCACGACGTATTTTCCCTTCTCATACTCGTACCCTTTGACGATTTCGTTCCAGGGAACCTCCTTACCGTCCTTTTCGGCAACACGCTTGTAATTTACCGGACTCAAATCGCTTTTGCGCAGCAAACGAAACCTGAGTTCCTCACGTCGCGTGGCCGGATAGAGAGCGATAGGAATGTTAACCAGGCCAAAGCTGATGCCGCCCTTCCAGATTGCGCGTGCCATACAAACCTAGTTCGCGTCTCGTTGCTGTAGCGGCGGTCTATGACCGCCGTTGAACGTCCCGGAAATCTGGGACTTGAGCCGCGCGATTTACAAAAGTTAGGCGACAAAAACTCGGTGCTCACAGAGCGCCGCTACAGTAAGTCTGGAGCCAATCGCGGCTGTTGGCATTACGCCGCTAATTCGAGCTCCTGGCGTGAAATACCACGCAATTCGAAAAGGCGGATCAACGTTTCTTCGATCAAGTTGTTCGGACACGATGCGCCGGCGGTGATTCCGATAACGGCGGGTCCATTCGGCAACCAGAAATGTGAAACCACTTCGCGTTTCTCGTGCAGGTTGTAGTGCTTGATTTCCGTGGCGGAAACAAGCCTTGAGCATTAAGCACAAAATAAGTAGGCAATTTTTCTTCGCCCATCTCCGCCAGATGGGACGTGTTCGAACTGTTATACCCTCCCACAACCAGCAGAAGATCCATCGCCACGTTGAACAACTCGCGCAACGCATCCTGTCGCTCCTGTGTTGCGCCGCAGATGGTATCGAAAAATCTGAAATTCTTTTCCGCAAGTTCCGGCCCGTCTCGATCAACGATGGCCCGTCGAATGCGACGCTGTACTTCTTCGGTCTCGCCACGCAACATTGTTGTTTGATTTGCCACACCCACGGTCTGCAAGTGGACGTCCGGGTCGAACCCCGGTGAATGGGCGCCCCTAAATTTTTCCAGGAACGCTCGTTTGTCGCCTCCATGACGAATGTAATCGCAAACGTAATCCGTGTCCGCGAGCGTTAGAACGACCAGGTAATGTCCACTGCCGTCACCGAGCGCGCGCGAACTGGTTGCCTTCGTTTCTTCGTGTTCAGCCTTTCCATGAATAATCGAAGTAGCTGATTCACTCGCGTATTTGCGCACCCGTTTCCAGACGCTCATCACGTCGCCGCACGTGGTATCGACAATCTGACAGCCGCGATCCTTGATCTGTTGCTGAATGGATAATTCGGTTCCAAACGCCGGCACGATGACGACGTCCTCTGGGCCGAGATCGGAAATGTCCGCTTCCTTGCTTTTGCCGCTCAGGTTCTTAATCCCTAACGAGGCGATTTGATGATTGACCTCCGGGTTATGAATGATTTCGCCGACAATAAAAAGCTGGCGATCCTTAAAAACCTTTCGCGCCGCGTAGGCAAGATCGATGGCGCGTTCCACCCCGTAGCAAAAACCAAACTCTTTCGCCAGGCGCACAGTGGTGTTACCTACTGAAATGATGCCCCCCGCACGGCGCACCTTATCAACAATATCGCTCCGATAGTGTGACTCGACCTGTTGCTGCACGGCGGCCATGACATCAGGCGTGCGCAGGTTCACTTTCTCCCGCGCTGTTGTGCCGCTGGAAATAAGGTTTGTGCTCATGGCTTTGGTCAACGTAACCCTAATCGGCCATTTTCCAATGGCCCGCCAGAGGGCGAAATGTCCCGTACCTACAGAAGATCACTGGTCGACCAGCAGCGGACCGGGCGGATCCGTAAACCAGCTGGGAGACATCAATTGCGAGCGTGGCGGATCCGGGTCGCGGCTTTGATCGAGCCGACGAACCAGTTTCCCATATTCCTTGTCCTCGGGAAGCGAGCTTTCAATTTCCACGGGCGTGCCGATCTGAACCAAGGCGTAGAGGCGAGCAGCCGCTTCGCGATGGAGACGAACGCAGCCATGGGTATGCGGCACGGGCCAGACAAACCCTTCGTGAAATCCATACGCCGGAGCAAACTCGCACCAGTAAGCCATCGGATAACCTCGGTCCGGCTCGCTCTGCCGGCGGCGTTCTTTTTGTTTGCTGTAAATCTTGAAATGGCCATGCGGGGTTGGGGCGCCAGGCCTGCCCACATTAGCCTGGACAGCCATTAGGACCCGGTCTCCTTCCATCACAAAAAGGTTTTGTGTTGAGGTGGAGAGTTTCACTTTCACCTTGGAAGGATCGTGCGGCTTATATGCCGTTACGCGGTAGGACCCGCTGCTCACATGCCCGGTTTGACAAGCATTGAGCAGCAGAAGCGAACTGCCAGCACACAGCAAGAGGACTCGGTAGATATGTCGCATACGAGCATACTGGATAAGAATTGCGCGGCCGTTTGTCAACCCCGCCTCCGCTAAGCTACGAGGCGGCAAGGCGCTAACGGACGTTGCCCAGGCCCTGTTGGCCAAGCCAGCGCCCACCCGTAAGGGCATCACGCTGTGAAGATTGTCAGGAACGCGACTTCGATCGCGAGCGCTTCGTGAATATTGCGATTTAAATGATCGCGCAATTCTTCGAGACACCGAATGCGCTTCAAGATTTCGGCTGTGCTGAATCGCCTTGCCAGCGCAGCGGTTTCTTCGTGCGCATCGGGCAGGCTGCGTTGCGCCACGCCATTACTGGAACGCAGAATGTCAGACCACCAGGCAAATAATGTTTCGATCAATCCAGCGCGCCGTTGCAGATAAAGGCTTTCGGTGCGGGCTTTGTAGTATTGTTCGCGTTCTTCCAGCCACACACCGTCAGTGGCATCCTTGTAGCGCGTCTGTTCCTCCTTTAATGCTTCATCTGTTTCGCGCTTAACATCTTCGCGAACCGAGCGGAGCAAACGCTGAAATTCCTGAGCCAGACGATAGGCAAATTGTATGGTCCAGCTTTGTTCGTGGGACCCTTCTTGCAGTAATGTCACGAGCTTCTTCTCTTCATCGCTTGTCTGTGGTCGGCCGTCTCGCGCAAGAGGAATCGCGATACAACGCGAAAGGATTGTTTCCGGTAACGCTTCTGGCAAAGCACTGAGCAATAGCAGCAACGAATCCTTGGGCGGTTCCTCTAAGGTTTTAAGAAACGCGTTTGCAGCTTGCGGCTGTAACCGATCGGCATCCGAAATGATTGCCACTTTGCGTCGTCCATTAGCGGCGCGCATTTGCAGCGCATGCTCAAGATCCCGAATTTGCTCGATCACAATACGCCGCGATTTCGATTCCGGCCGGGCAACGAAAATTTCCCGCGCCTTGGCTGAAAAAACATCATTGGCGGCTGTGCCATTCACAAGACTGGCCAGTTCGGCGGCAAGCTGTTGCTTCCCACTGCCCGGCGGCCCTGAAATTAAATAGGCGTGCGCCAATCGATCCTGTTTATGGGCGCGACGCAAGTAGTCGAGCGCTGTCGTGCGGGAGAAAGCCATTTCAGATTTTTGATTTTTGGTCTTCGATTTTCGATTCTGTCCCTGAAGCGACTGCCGGAAAACGAGAGCAAAGCATCTCCCAGATTTCCTTCTCGACGTCGTCGGCGTCGCGCCCGCCGTTGATCAAGACAACTCGATTCGGTTCGCGCGCTGCGAGTTCGCGATAGGCTTCGCGGACGCGCGCGTAAAACTCCTCCGGCTCCTGTTCCATGCGATCTGGCCTACGCGGCTTCTGCATTCGCAGCTTTGCAGTGCCCGCGTCGACATCGAGAACAAGAGTGATGTTTGGAATGCAATTGCCAACCGCAAACGCATTCAAACGCTCGACGATCTCAAGATCCAATTTTCGCGCCGCGCCTTGATAAACGGTCGTGGAATCGAAGAACCGGTCGGCAATGACGCACAGGCCACATTCAAGCGCCGGTTTGATGACCTCCCGCACGAGCTGGCTGCGACTTGCCTCAAAGAGAAGCAGCTCGGTTTCTGGGGTCATTCCGGAATTGTGCGAGGCAAATTGCAAAAGCTCGCGAATGCTTTCACCGATCGGCGTGCCGCCCGGTTCGCGGGTCACCAGGTACGGCACGCCGGAACGCTTCAGTCGCGCGGCCAACCTCTGCAC
>JBKPRQ010000106.1:0-3836 GCA_046734635.1 Verrucomicrobiota bacterium | reverse complement strand
ACGCAGGAGTTAGTCCGATCATGGGGCTACGCCGGCTACTTTATCTCTCTGGCAATTGCGCTTCCGGTCTATCTGTTTCTGCTCTCAGTTCTCCCCAAATCGCTTTTCCGGCGATTTCCATTTCGCGCGCTTACTCAGCTTGCCGGTGTGCTCGAATTGACGTCGTTCCTCCTGTCGCTGTTTCTTGAACTTGGCGCTCGACTGGGAAAACTGTTGATGCCGGATCGAGCCGCCAAACGCGCTCGTCTTTTCGCAGGAAGGGAGGACCTGAAACAAATCACTGCGCAAAGCGAGATCGAAGGCTCTCTGACTCCAACCGAGCGCGCGATGATCCACAACGTGGTGGACTTTCGCACGGTCAAAGTGCGCGATGTGATGTTGCCATCGTTGAACGTCGTCGCGCTGCCGCCGAACGCGTCAACCCGGGAAGCGGTCGAGCTCGGCGCTTCTTCAGGCCTTGATCGTCTGCCCGTTATCACGCCGGGAGGCCAACCTTCTGGATTGATTAACGTCCTCGATATTCTGCTCGATCACAATGGAAGCAAGCCGCTCCACAATTATGTCCGGCGTATCGTAACGACCTCCGCGGACGAATCCGCCTATCGCGTCGTACAGCAATTGCGCGCCGCCCGGCTCGGTCTCGCTGCTGTTCTGGATCGAAAGAAAAGTTTTTGCGGAATCGTAACTATCGAGGATTTGATCAGGCGACTTGTCTCTTCAAGCGAGACGCGAGCGTAGAGCGATTTCACAAGTGCTGTAGCCGCCGGTTCGCCGACGGACAAATCCGTCCCGTATTGTCGCTGGCTTAGGCACTAGGAAAACGGCCCATAGGGCCGTGGCTACAGGAGCGCGCTTTCCCAAGCGTCCTCGGCGAGCTCGAAACCGCCGTTCCTTGGGTCATTTCGATATCGCGGTTTCGTCTTCACCATTAAGAATTCGCGCTGCACCGAGGAGCGCGACATGTGAAAATGCCTGCGGAAAGTTTCCGAGCTGCCGTTTCTCGCGTGGATCGTACTCCTCAGAGAGAAGTCCCAGGTCGTTGCGCACATCGAGCAAGCGCTCGAACAATTCGCGCGCTTCTTTCTTTCGGTTGAGGAGATGCCAGCAAGCGACCAGCCAGAACGAGCAAGGGAGGAAAACACCTTCACGCCCCGGCAATCCGTCTACGCCGCATTCCTCCGGGCGATAACGCAGGACAAAGCCATCTTCCATTAGTTCTCCTTCGATGGCCTCGACGGTGTTACGGACACGTTCGTCGGTCGCAGGCAGAAAGCCGACAAGCGGCATCGTCAGCAGGCTCGCGTCCAGCGCGTCGGAGCCGTAAAACTGAGTGAACGCTTTTCGCTTTGAGTTGTAACCGCGCTCGCAAACTTCAGCGTGAATTTGCTCTCGGACCTTTCGCCAGCGAGGATGATGTTCCCCGGCTGCGCATCCGCATTCCTCAACAAGTTTCACCGCACAATCGAACGCCACCCAGGCCATCATTTTCGAGTGCGTGAAATTTTTTCGTCCGCCGCGCACCTCCCAAATTCCTTCATCTGGTTTCTGCCAGTGTGATTCGAGGAATTTCATCAAATGCACCATCAAGGCCCAATCCGGCTCCTCCATTTTAATTCCAGCGCAATCAGCTTCGAACATCGTTGCGAGCACCTCGCCGTACACGTCGAGTTGAAATTGTTTCGAAGCAGCGTTGCCGATTCGCACCGGCACGGACTTTTCGTATCCTGACAACCACGGAATTTCTGCTTCATCGAGACGGCGTTCGCCGCGAACGCCGTACATGATTTGCATCTGGGCAGGACTTCCAGCGACGGCTCGCAACAACCACTCGCGCCAGCCTGCGGCTTCCTCGCGATACCCGGCGCGCAGAAGGCAGAGCAAAGCGAACGTGGCATCCCGCAGCCAGCAGTAGCGATAGTCCCAGTTGCGCGGGCCGCCGATTTGTTCGGGTAACGATGTCGTGGCCGCGGCGACCAGACCGCCCGTGGGCCCGTAGGTCAATCCTTTGAGCACAATCAGCGACCGCATCACTGCACCGCGCCAATTCCCCTCGCCTTGGAACTGATTGCACCATGTTTGCCAATATTTTTCTGTGTCGCGCAAAGCATGCTCAGGGTGGATCGCTCTTGGCGGCTTCTTGTGTGAAGCGAACCAGGTGAGCACGAACGGGACACGCTCGCCTTCGCTGACCGTAAACTCCGCCACTGTAGTCAGGTCTTTGCCTCGCGTTTCGACTGGCGTTCGCAGGATCAAGCCATCCGGTCCGGCGATCGCTTCCAGGCCGCCATTCCGTTGACGAACCCATGGCACGATCTGCCCGTAATCAAATCGGATCACCAATTCCATCTGCATCGACACTTTGCCGCGTACGCCTTCGACGATGCGGACGATGTCCGGATTCTCGCCGCGCGGCGGCATGAAATCGATCAGGCGCACGGCGCCACTCCTAGTTTCAATTTCCGTTTCGAGAATAAGCGAGTCACCACGATATCGGCGGCGCGTCGCTTCAATCTCTTCTTCCGGACAAAACCGCCAGTGCCCGTTTCTGGTATCACCGAGAAGGGAAGCAAAACACGCGGGTGAATCGAATCGCGGAAGACAAAGCCAATCAACGCAGCCGTCCCGACTCACCAAGGCGCCGGTCTGCGTATCGCTGAGAAACGCGTAGTCCTCGATCTTTGTTCTTTCCTTCGCCATTTGCCCTCTTCCGCTTCCTCTAGCTCTTAGTCTTGCTTTTGATCGATTCGCCCCGAATCCGCCAGCCCCGCAATCCCGTCACGCGTTAGTCTAAACACCGTCCATTCGTCCATTGGCTTTGCGCCGAGCGCGCGATAAAACTTGATCGCCGGTTCGTTCCAATTGAGCACAGCCCACTCCATTCGACCGCACTCCCGCTCCCGCGCGATTTTCGCAAGCTCGACCAGCAATGCGCGACCATAGCCTTTGCCGCGCTTTTCCGGCTTCACGAACAAATCTTCAAGGTAAAGCCCGGGTCGCCCGAGCCAGGTGGAAAAATTGTAAAAGTAAACCGCGAACCCGACTGGGGCTTGTCCTTCAAACGCCAGGAGCACCTCCGCTGCTGGCCGCTCCCCAAATAAAACATCGACAAGTTGCTCCTCTGTTGCAGTCACTTCATTCGGTGCACGCTCATACGTCGCCAGATCACGAATCAATTGCAAAATGACCGGTGCATCTTCCACGTTCGCCGGACGAATTTGAAAATCTTCACCCGTTTTCACTCTGGTGGTGACTGTCCATGACACGTGAACAGACGCAACTGTGGCAAGCGTCTACCGTCATCCTTAACTTTTTTCTAAAAAAGAGGCAGGAAGTCTCGACATTCTTTTTTCGGCCCCGCTAGCATCTGGCCCTCCACTTGCAGGTTATGAAAAAGCAAATCGCGCCTTCCGTTAGGGCACACCTAATTCGAGGCGGGTTCTACCTGCTCTTGCTAGTTAGTGTGTCTATGATCCCATTTGCACTGGGCCAGCAGGCCCATGGGCAAAGAACACTGACGTTTGATGAGCGTGTGGCTTACCAGCGAGCAATCCGACAGTTGGACAGCTACCAGCACCACCGACGCGGCCTCGGAACGCGAACTTCACACGGCGATTTGGACCGATAGTGAAATGATCGTTTGGGGTGGTGCTGATCTCAATCATTTCCTGAACACCGGCGGCACATACTGCGCACTTCCCCCAACAACTCCTACTCCCACTGCTACTCCTAGAGTAACTCCAAGGCCTCGTCCTACGCCGCATCCACGTCCATACCTTCGAACGATCATGGACTTCCAATCAGAATCATGACAACGCACATCAATCCAACCACGAGAG
>JBKPRQ010000105.1:0-3045 GCA_046734635.1 Verrucomicrobiota bacterium | reverse complement strand
CAGCAATGAATCCCGACACCCAGAAGCGCGCTCCAGTCCCAAGTGCCCCGCCGAGCATTACCAAAATATAACTGAGCATAAAAAACTCCTTCGTGTTTGGAAGGAGTCATTAAGTGCTCACGCGGTTTTCCGCCCCGAAAGCTTTCGGGCCAGACGGCAAACTCCATTGCCTTGCTCACATTCTAGCGCAAGCGCTTGTCATGTCGAGCAAAGCCGGAAAGATTTCCGATTGTCGAACGATTGGAGGATACAATCAGGGATTCCTCCAGCTCGGTCGAAATGACAAAAACCTACATCTTGAAGCGTTCGCCCAAATAAAGCTGTCGACTGATCGGATCGTTGATAAGGAAATCCTTAGTGCCTTCGCTCTCGACACGCCCATCGTAAATCAAATACGCACGGTCCACGATGGAGAGAGTCTCACGCACGTTGTGGTCAGTGATCATGATGGCCAACCCCGATTTGCGGAGGTTAACGATGATCTGTTGCACGTCGTAAACGGCAATGGGATCCACGCCGCTGAACGGCTCGTCGAGCATCAACAACTTGGGCTGCGTGACCAGCGAACGGGCAATGGTCAAACGCCGTTTTTCGCCGCCGCTTAACGTCAGCGCAGTATTTTTCGCAATTCTTTCAATCCCGAACTGGTGCAGCAACTGATCGCAACGGTTCCGTCGCTCGACTTTGCGTAGCGGAAGCGTCTCCAAAATCGCCATGATGTTTTGTTCAACCGTCATTTTGCGAAAGATCGATTCTTCCTGCGGCAGGTAACCCATGCCGAGCCGGGCGCGCTTGTACATCGGGTAATCCGTCACGTCGGTGTCGCAGAAAATCACGCGACCGCTATTTGGTCTGACCAAGCCAACGATCATGTAAAAACTCGTGGTCTTTCCGGCTCCATTCGGCCCGAGAAGTCCAACGATCTCACCTGCGCGCACGTGCATGTTGACTCCGTCCACCACTGCCCGGCCGCCGTAAATCTTCGCCAACTGGTCGGTCGTAAGAACAGTCTCGACCTTCGGCGCGGCCGCCGAAGCTCGTTTCGGAATGGAAACGGGCGCAGTTTGGCCAATCATGGTGTCGGCAGAGCCGGTGCCGGCACGGACTGAGCCGGCGCGGCTTGAGGTCCGGGCTTCTTGGCTTCGCCTTTGTTTTCTTTCGTCTGTTCTTCCTTTGGCTGCTGGACAATTTCAGTACGACTAGGCCCGTGCGTCCGCAGCTGACTATTCTGACCGATGACCATGACTGTATCGGGGCTGGTCGCCACGTGCAGGTTTGGTCCTTCTTGCACCCGCGGTGTTCCCGTCAATTCAACGTCGCCAGTAGCAGCTGTATAGGTGGCTTTATCGCAGCGACCAACAGCACGGGTCGGAGCGCCGCCATTCGCGGCGGGCCGGTCGCGAACAAGGCCAACATTCCCTTCGGCGATCGCTCTCTCCAGACTCTGGCTTTCTCCCTTTGTAATGAACACTGTCAATTTGTCAGATTGAAGATTGAAACGCGGATCGACCACCTTCACACGGCCGCTAAAGATGCCCATGTTCTTAGTTGAATCAAAAAAAGCCTCATCGGAGTAGATTTCGGTCGTTGTCGGTCCATTGGACTGCTGCCCTGCAGCGCCTGGCCCAAATAGGTTCGTCCCGGATGACTTGTCATCTTTCTTTTTGTCCTTGTTTTTCGCTTTCGCCGTTGCCGGTTTCTCTGCTTTCATCGGCGAAGGGGAGCCCGCCGGTGCACCCGCAATCTGCCCCGGCCATCGCGCGGCGATCACGTATACAACAAATGAAACCAACACCGCTAACCTTTTCATTCGTTCGGGCTGGGTGTTGCAGTCAGATGGGATTTGTCGGTGATCACCATTTTAACATTCCCGATCAATCGCCCGGTTTTGCTGTTCGTATCGAACTCCACTGAATCGCCCGCGATGTTGAAATCCGCGCGCTGGATGGTGGTGCGTGCTTTTGAGCTCAAAATGCGCGTTTTCAAATCAAGGACGGACGTGCTCATGTCGATCCTTAGGTCCGGCTGATCCTCCGGCGTGTAGGTAGTAATTTTGAGTTGGTCAAAGCCGACGTGTTCCTGGTCAATCCGGTGCGCCGTTCCCGCTTCGAATTTTCCCCGCAGATGCCCGTCGCCGTCGAAATCTGGCAACACAAGGCCTTTGGCTTCGTGGCCGATCGGCAGTGGAATGTTCGTAAGGCTTTGCTCGCCGGGAGACGAAGTTGGCGCGGCCTTCGCGAGAGGCTTTCCTTTGCGACCCTTTGATTGAGCCGACATGTGAGGCGCCAAACTTGAGACGCCTAGCACGATCGACAATAGCCAAATCGCAAGGAACCAGCACCGGGAAGTGCGATTCATCCGAATTGGTAATCCGGCCGGTCTTCGCTTGCTGCGTGTGCGACTAAAGTCGCTCCCCCCTACTTGCAACCACAGCATGAATAGCCTTTAACATGCGCAGGTGCTTCGGCAAATCGTTTAGCCGAACCTGATTCGGCCCATCGGAGAAAGCGCGGGCCGGATTTTCGTGGACCTCCATAAAGATTCCATCACAACCTGCAGCCATTGCGGCCCTGGCCAACACCGGCGCTAATATGCCATCACCGGACGTCGAATCCCCTGCCCCGCCTGGCCGCTGCACGGAATGCGTCGCATCGAAAATGACGCGATACCCTGCTTCACGCATCCAGTAGAGTGAGCGCATGTCGGCGACAAGGTTGTTATAACCGAAGGTGGTACCTCGCTCGGTGAAGCACAATTGTGCGTTACCGAAGGCGATCAGTTTTTCGGCAATGTTTCGCACGTCCCACGGCGCAAGGAACTGACCTTTCTTTACGTTAATCGCGCGGCCCGTTTCCGCAGCGGCACGCAGCAGATCCGTTTGCCGGCAATGGAACGCCGGGATCTGCAACATGTCTATTTTCTCGCCCGCTATCTCGGCTTCAGCCGTAGAATGAACATCGGTTGTTATGGGGATCTTCAGTTCGCGCCCGATTTCCGAGAGAATATCGCAACCTTCGCGCCTGTCTCTTATACACATCTCCGAGC
>JBKPRQ010000104.1:0-9743 GCA_046734635.1 Verrucomicrobiota bacterium | reverse complement strand
GGCGATTTACGAAGTTGCCGGATTGCGAACTTAAGATCGTTCATCTCACTCAGTGCGTAGCGCCTGAATCGGATCGACAAGCGTTGCGCGGCGCGCGGGTATCAAACACGCCAACAGCGCGGCGACGGCCAGCACAATTGTTGCGGCGCCGAGCAGTAATGGATCGTGCGGCGAAATTTGATAGAGCTGGGTCCTGAGTAATCGCCCGATGGCAAACGTTGCTGACAAACCAATGATCAAACCGAGGATGACAGGGTGCATTCCCTGCCGAACAACCAAACGGAGCACGTCAGTTGTCTGCGCTCCTAAAGCCATGCGAACGCCAATTTCACCGGTGCGTTGTTCGACGGTGTAAGCGACGGCGCCGTAAATTCCAACGACCGCCAGCAACAAAGCGATACCGGCGAAAACACCGAGTAATGTCATCGTCAATCTTTGCTGGCCAAGCGATTGCGACACGATCGCGTCAAGGGTATTCGGTTGCAGAATCGGCAATCCGTTGTCGATTTTGTTCAACGCCGCGCGAACAATTCCCGCTGTCGCTTCTGGCTTGGTTGCGCTACGGACGAGAACATTGAGAAACGGCGCGCTGCGTTGCGGCCACGGGCGATAAAATTCCACATCGTTCGATTTGGACAGCTCTTGGGAGCGGACGTCGCCCACCACGCCAATAACTTCGGCCGGAAGCCCGTTGCCGTTGTCAGTGCCAAAAAGAATCTGATGTCCGATCGGGTCCTCGTTTGGAAAAAGCTTTTTCGCCGTTGAGTTGCTAAGAATCACCACGAGCCGCGAGTCCGTTTTATCTTCTTCGGTGAAATCGCGGCCGGAAATAAGCGGAATTCCGAGCGTTCGAAAATATCCAGGCGAAACGCTGCGCGTGAGACCGAGGGGTCGCTGATTCACCGGCACAGGATTTCTGTCGAGGCGTGCATAGGGCGATCGCGAGAAATTTCCTGAGAGCGGAACAGCATCCGTTACAGAAGCAGCTTCCACACCGGGAGCGGTCTGCAATTCCGCCTGCAATCGTTCCGCGAAGCGTCCGCGCGTCGCGGGATCGGGATATTTCGCAGGCGGAAGACCAATTCCTCCCGCCCAAACTCGGTCCGATCGGAACCCCGCTTCCTGCCGGCTGAGCCGGACAAAACTGGAAATCAGCATGGCGGCTCCGGCCAGTAGTACGACGGATAATCCAACCTGTGCGACGATCAAACCGCGACGAAAACGATATTGGCCGCGACTGCCACTCACTCCGCGTCCGCCATCCTTAAGCCCATCGACGAGATCGGCGCGAGAACTCTGCCACGCTGGATACAGCCCCATAACAAGCCCAGTGACAAGCGATAGCCCCAGCGTGAAAATGAGCACCGGCCATTGCACTTTTATTTCGCTTTCGAGTGGAATATTTTGACCGGCTAATTTCGGAACGACAGAGACCGTCCAGAGCGCCAGGAACAATCCAATCACGCCTGCAATGACGCTCACCAGTGTGCTCTCGAAAACAAACAACCGAACGATTCCGCGCCGCTCTGCCCCGAGCGCCATACGCAACGCGATCTCGCGCTTGCGTCCCGTGAAGCGCACCAGCAACAGGTTTGCGACGTTGCTGCATGCGATGAGCAGTACCGCGCTCACGGCCGCAAGCAGTGTCAGGAAAGCGGGGCGTAAATCTCCGGTAACATCTTCCGCCGCCGAGACCAGGTATGGGGACCAGGTGTTGTCGGCCGTTTCCGGGTGTTGCTCTTTGTAGCTTTGGAATAACGCGGGCATCGCCGCCTGCGCCTGTGAGATCGAAATCCCTGGTTTCAACCGCGCCGTCACGCGCATGAAGCTGACTCCGAGCATCAATCGATCCTTCGTAATCCCGGACGGCTCGAACGGTTTGTTGGCAAAAATCTCCGAGTCGCGCCCGAACCAGGAAATCGGCAGATTGGGGAGCACGCCGATGATTGTGTTAGGCACTCCGTTCAGTGTAATGCTGCGACCGAGAATCGCCGGATCGGAATTGAAATGCTTGCGCCAGAAACTTTCCGTCACCATTACGACGTCGCCTTTGCTCTCTTCCTCAGACAGAAAATTGCGACCGAGAATCGGATGGATGCCAAGCAATTCGAAATAGTTGGCAGTCACGTTTCCGCCGAGTAACTGAATCGGCTCCCCAGATCCTGTCATGATGAAGCCGTTGCCCCAATCCGCGGCGATGCCCGAGAAAACACTTTGTCCGTCGCGGTAATGCCAGAACTTCGGCACGGAGAACGGCATTTGTTTCAAATCACGCTCTTTCGACTCGCCATAAATGCGCACGACACGTTCGGGTTCGATAAAGGGCAGACCGCGCAGGAAAAGATCCTGGATCAAACTAAATATGGCCGTGTTCATCCCGATACCAATGGCGAGCGTGATGACAGCCAGCGAAGTGAACCCGGGCGATTTGCGGATTTGGCGCATCGCGAACCGGAGATCATTCATAAGAATTCTCTGCTTGTTTTAC
The DNA here is from genome assembly GCA_046734635.1 of Verrucomicrobiota bacterium. Lineage (GTDB taxonomy): Bacteria > Verrucomicrobiota > Verrucomicrobiia > Chthoniobacterales > UBA10450 > Udaeobacter. Next base: position 7,255 of record JBKPRQ010000104.1, on the reverse strand, counting down.
ATACGCCTCAGGCCGCGATGCGATCTTCGACGACGCGACCGTCAAACAAATGGACCGTGCGATCGGCATGCTGAGCGAAGCGCTCGTCATGTGTGACCATGCAAATGGTAGCGCCGTTCTGGTGCAATTCTTTGAGCAACTGCATCACCGCTTCGCCATTGCGCGAATCAAGGTTGCCCGTGGGTTCGTCGGCCAGCAAAATGGCTGGTCTGCCCGCGAGAGCCCGCGCGACAGCCACGCGTTGTTGTTGGCCGCCGGAGAGCTGACTTGGCAAATGTTTTGCGCGATGCGCCATGCCCACGCGCTCCAGTGCTTCAGTGACAAACGTCTTGCGCTCGCTGGCGGCCATCCCGCGATAAGTCAATGGCAATTCAACGTTCTCAAAGACGCTGAGATCCCCAATGAGATTGAAGCTTTGAAAGATGAAACCGATCTCACGATTACGAATGCGCGCCCGGTCTGCGAACGAGAGATTGGCAACTTCGTGTCCTTTTAGCGAGTAGCTGCCGTCAGAAGGAGTATCGAGCAGGCCGAGAATCGACAACAAGGTCGTCTTCCCGCAGCCCGATGGTCCAGCTATGGAAACGTATTCGCCAGGCCGAATGTCGAGGTGGATTCCGGATAGCGCATGGGTTTCTACTTCGTCAGTGAGAAAAACCTTTGTGACGCTGCTTAGTCGTATAAGGGGATCTGATCCGTTGTTCATGATCGAATTACTGATTGCTGATTAGTTGAGTCGGATGCGTTCGTGGCCATCGAAGGCGCTGGTATCGGAGAGAATCACCTGATCTCCCGGCTGAAGACCGCTTAAGATCTCAATTGTGTTAACCGAGCTCTTGCCAAGTTTCACCGGGGTACGCACAGCGTCCCCGCTGCCATTGATGAGTTTGAACATGCCGACAGTGTTGTTCTCCTGGCCGAATGCTGGCCGACCGACAAAAAGGACGTCATCAAGGTGTTCGAGCTCGATTGTCCCGTCCACGCTAAGATCGGGGCGCGCCCCCTTCGGCATCGGTTCATCGAACGCAACATCGACCATAACCGTTCCCTGCTCGACTGCGGGATCGACGCGCGTGACATGGCCTTTCACAGTGCCATTGCGCGTGTCAATCACAGCGCTTTGATTAATTTGGATATCCTTCGCCTGCGTTTCGGCGATCTTTATCTGTGCTTTTAGTTTTGTTGGATCAGCCACGCGCGCGAGATTGTCGCCTACCTTGAGTCGCTGACCGATTTGCACCGGCAACTGTTGCAACACACCGGACATCCCGGCTTTCACATGCAACGCCTCAACCTGGTCGAGTCTCAATTTCGCCAATTGTTTGGCTTGATCGACTGCGGCTTGTCTCGAGGCCAGTTGCGGCTCGATCGAATCGTGCGCAAATGCCAGGCGTTTTTGCTCGATCTCATCGCTCTTCTGGGATTCCTCTTCCTTAATCTTCGACTTCTTGTAGTCGAGCTCGGCGATCAAACCGTTCTTTGCCAATTGATCGTTTGTTTGGCGCTCCATCTTCGCCTGCTCGTAGCCGGCGTGCGCCGCGGTTGTTTTCGATTCCTGATCGAGTAATTCGCGTTGCAAAGTCGCGCGAACGCTCGTTAGGTCCGCCTCCGCTGCGGATGCTTTTGATTCCGCGTCATGAGCGGCTTGCTCTAACTCAGGGCTATTTAATTCCAAAATGACCGAGTCAGGCTCAACAGGTGTGCCAGGCCAGATATTGATTTTTTCTACGCGCCCTTCCGTGTTTGCGGCAATCCAGCGAATGTCCTCTGGCGTGAGGATACCGAGTCCCCGCACCTGGCGCACCATTGGGCCGCGCTTAACGGTATCGATCCAGACCGTCGAGCGATCGATGCTCGGCACTGCTGGTTTCAACCGTGAGACGGCGACCGTTGCCAGAATCAACCCAACCGCGCAACCGGCGATCATCATGATGCGGCGCTTGCGTTTCTTCGCTGCGACGCCTACACGCGGCACGTCCATAGAGGAAAGACTCGATGTGAATCCGGCTGGCCGCACAATTGTTTCTTCTTTTGGTTTTCGTTGAGGAATCACGGCTTGGATCAAAACTGAGCAAACGCCCGACACAGGTCTGCCACCGCATTTGCCGCACTTACCAACGGCGCGGTGGCGGTGATGATGATGAGTACGAAGCAAACTGCTTCTGCGAGAAATTCGTGTCGCGCTTCGTTTTGAAAATATTCACCGCTGATATTATGAAAATGCGGTGTTCGCGTTCTGAAGCATCGTGCCCGATACCCGTCGAGAGTCATTGGGCGATAGTCGCAGTCAATCGGCGGGAACCCTTTGCTCTTTGCAGCAGTTTTTGAGATCGGCTTCATATTTTCTTTCGGTTTCTTTGGAAAGAGCTACTGCAAGGTTTGTGCCAAGTCGCCAACACGAATCACAATGCGCAGTAGAAGAAGGACTTAACTATAATAAGCGAGTCTGCAGCGATCTGTAAGCAGTCCAGTTGTGGGACGGCTCCGTCCCAAGTTTGGGACTGTTATTTGGAATGCGCGGACGGAAGCGGCGACATGTCGCCGCACTCCAACCTTAGAGCGGCAGGCGCAGCAAAGCTTCCGCACCTCTGCCGCTTTTCCGATTGATCAGCGCCAGTGATCCACCGTGTGCTTCGGCGATTTGGCGACTCAGCGGCAGACCGATTCCAGAGCCGTCGGGCTTTGTTGTGAAAAACGGAACAAACAGATTCGCTGGATTCATAATCCCCGGACCTTCGTCTTGGACAAAAATCTCGACTGCATCTTCTTTCTCGCGCCATCCGATTACGACTTTGCCATGTGTCTCCATCGCGGCATCCACAGCGTTGTGCACAAGATTGATTAATGCTTGTTCAATCTGCGCTGCGTCTGCGCGAATCGCCGTTTGAGGGCCCGGCATGACTTGTACGTTAAGCCTCGGTTCCAAATCCACGACCCGCTGAACCAGTTTGCCAAGATCGACATCCTGTTTTTGCGGCGGCGGAAGCTTTGTCAGGCGCGTGTAGGCTTGCAGAAAACGACTGAGTGAATCGGCACGTGACGCGATAGAATTCAATCCGGCACTCGCATCATCTTTCCAATCCGTGGGAAGAGGATCGCGCCGGAGGAGCGATTCCAAACTGGCGGCGAGTGATTTAATTGGCGCCAGCGAGTTGTTCATTTCATGGCCGAGTACACGCACAAGGCGCTGCCAGGCCCGACGCTCCTCTTCACGCAGCGTGCGACTAAGGTCCGTCAACACCAATAATTCATGCGGTAAACCCTCCTCACGAAATGTGCTTCGCCGGATACCCCAACGGCCTGATGCGCCGGGAAAATTCAATGTAAGCGGTTCGTCCTCGTTCGCCTCAAGACATGGGCCGAGAGACAACTCGCCTGCCGTTCTGCCAAGCAACTTGTCCATTGGTTGACCCAGCAAAGTTTCGCCGGCGCGATTGACGAGCCGCAGCCGCCGGTTGGGATCAAAGGTGAAAACTGCGACGTCGATTTCGCTCATGATTGTGCGCAACAGTGCGGTCGCCTCGAAGGCGCCCAGACGCTGGAGGCGCAATGTTTCACCGAGCGAATTGATTTCGAGGAGGACTTCGCCCAATGCATTGCCCGCGCGCGCTCCCCTGGCACGAATCGAGTAGTCGCCTTCGCGGAGAGCCGCCAGCAAGTTAGACATGGTTTGCAACGGACGGATGATGTGTTCCCGCGCACTGGAAATGAATGCAAGGAAGGAGCCAACGATGAAAATCGTGAGCGTCCATTGCAGTTTGGCGCTGTAATCACCCAGCCAGATAAGAGCAAGCGCAGCGAGAATTGCAGGGACAGCTGCGGCAAACGTGAGCCAGGTAATTTTTCCTTCGTAGGAAAACCGATGACGAGTCTTCCTCGGCCGGTTCATGACAACGAAAATTCGAAATTCGAAAAGTGCCGGTCCGGCTCGGACCCGAATTCGAAATTGTCAGAGGCCATATTGCTGCAGACGACGATAGAATGCACTCCTGCTCAACCCGAGTGCCTCCGCCGCTTTTCGCGCGTTGCCATCGTTTCGGGCCAGCGCTTTCTTGATGAGGAACGCCTCTACTTCTTCAAGACTCATTTCCTCGAGATCGCGCGATTCACCGCCGCCATTCGTCAGGCCCAGATCGCCTGCGCAGATATGTTGATCTTGTGTCATCAGCACAGCGCGTTCGACGATATGATCGAGTTCTCGAACATTCCCGGGGAAGCGATGCTGTAACAGACATTCTCGAGCTGTCTCATCGAAACCCGCTATCTGTTTTCGATAACGCTCTGCGTGTTGCGCGAGGAAAGTACTAGCCAGCGGCATGATGTCATCTCGCCGCTCTCGCAAGGATGGCAATGCAATCTGGATCGTATTCAGCCGAAACAAGAGGTCCTGCCTGAACCGTCCCGTTGTCACTTCGTTCTCAAGATTTGCATTTGTCGCGGAGATGATGCGCACGTTGGCATGCAGAGTTTTCGATGAGCCTACTCGCTCAAAATCTCCCGTTTCGATGACTCGCAACAATTTGGCTTGTTGAGCAAGCGGAATGTTTGCGATCTCGTCCATGAAAAGGGTGCTCTCATCCGCAAGTTCGAATCGACCTGTCCGATCCGTCTTTGCGTCGGTGAAGGCACCTTTAACATGACCGAACAGCTCGCTCTCAAAGAGCGTCTCCGATAAGCCGCCCATATTTACGGTGATCATCGCATGTGACGCTCGCGGCGAAACAGCATGAATCGCGCGTGCGATCAGGCTTTTCCCAGTGCCGTTTTCACCAGTAATCAGAACATTGGCATCAGACGGCGCGACGCGTGAAATCATTTCCACGACGGGCCGCATCGAAGGAGACTGCGCAATCAAATTTGGAATCGTCCCGCGCAGAAGTTCGTTTTGCGCTTCGAGCCTTCGTTCGCGACGGAGCGCTGAAGCAAGCTCAATCTGCGTCCTCACGATTGCCAATAACCGCTGGTTATCCCAGGGTTTGGTCACAAAATCGCGCGCGCCGCGCTTCATTGCTTCTACAGCCAACTCGACCGTTGCCCAGGCTGTCATCACAACAATTGGCAGCGTACTGTCAATCTGCCGGATTCGTGGGATAGCAGACAAGCCCTCCTCACCGGACGTTGTATCGCGCGCGTAATTCAGGTCCATCAGCAACAGCGCATACTCCTTCTTTTCCAGCGAGTTGAAGATGCCGGTTAAAGATGTCGCGGCTTCCGTCTGATACCCTTCGCCTTTAAGCAAAATGCGCAGTGCTTCGAGCACGTCGCGCTGGTCGTCTGCAATTAGGATTCTGGTCACCGACTATTTCTCAACCGCGTTTCCGGCGGTATGTCAATCGCGTGAGCGTAAAGTGCCGGCTATTCAGTGCGTATCGCGGTAATTGGATCGACCCGAGTAGCGCGGAGCGCTGGTACCCAACAGGCGATCAGAGCAACCGCCGCCAATACAAACAAAGCGAAGGTTAGGGCTGGCCCATCGAATCCGCCCACGCCGTAGAGCACACTTTGCAATCCGCGACCTGCGCCAAGAATGCCGAGCAATCCGATAATCAGCCCGGCGAAGACGAGCAGCATTCCCTGCGACAGCACAAGGCGAAAAACATCGGCGCGTTGCGCACCGAGCGCGAGCCTAATTCCCAGTTCGCGTGTCCGCTGGGTCACCGTCAGAGCCATCACTCCATACAAGCCCACGCTGGCCAGCAGCAGGGCAATACCGGCGAACGCAGCGAGAAGCGACATCATCATCCGCCGCGAGCCGAGACTTTTCGCGACGTTGCTTTCCATCGTCGAGATGTGGGCAAAGGCCTGGTCGGGGTCCAGCACCTGGAGCTCGCGCTTGATTGCCGGGACCAGCGCAAGCGGGTTCCCAGATTTCACCCGCACCAGCAGCATGTTGCCGCGGGTCGGTACCTGATCGGCGGCGAAAGTCATTTGCGGCCAGTGATATTGCTCGACGTTATCTTCGCCGGGCGCTTCATTGCGCGTACGCGGTACCACGCCTACAACCGTCAGGGGCGGCGGATTTTTTTCGTCTGTTTGATTGTCATCAATCTGCTGCCCGATAGGGTCTTTGCCGGGAAAATATTTTTGCGCAAGCGTTTCATCGATGATGACCGACCGAGGACGACCGGCGCGATCATCCGCGGTAAATGCGCGTCCATGCAGCGGCATTCCCATCAGACGAAAATAATCGGGTGTAACGACGTTTACTTCGGCCTCCGGGCTTTCGCCGGGCTGGTAAGGGGGCGTGCCGGTGATGTGAAAGGAACTGTCGAATTCGTTGTCATCAAAGGGAATGTTCGAGCCGAGCGCGGCGGCTTCAACGCCGGGCAGCGCGCGAATTCGTTCGACAAGCCGATCATTAAAGCGCGCGACCTTTTCGTCCGTGTCGTAGCGCGCCTTTGGCAACAAAACGTCGGCCACCAGAATGTTCTCCGGATTGAATCCGAGCGGCGTATTTTGTGCGTTGCGAAAACTTTTCAAGGTCAATCCCGCGCCCGCAAGCAGGAGCAAGGCGAGAGCGACTTGCGCGACGACCAGTCCCGATCGCACACGCTGACGTTGCGCGCCATCACTGGTCCCGCGGCCGCCTTCGTGTAGAGAAAGCGTGAGTGAAGCGGTTCGCGAGACTCGCAATGCCGGCCAGATACCAACCAGGAGACCGGTGCCGATCGCCACTGCGGCAGTAAACGCGAGCACTTTGAAATCGAGAATCGCTTCTTGAAAACGAGTGGCATCAGACGGAGCAAAACTGGCGGAACCGCCCGGCGCGATTGCCTTAATCGCATCAAGTCCCCAAAGCGCGAGAAGAACGCCAGTGACAGCGCCGAGCACCGCCAGGATTGCGCTCTCGATGAACACTTGCTTGGCGAGTTGGCGGCGGCTTGCGCCAAGAGCGGCGCGCACAGCTAGCTCGCGTTCACGTCCCAGCGCGCGCGCGAGCTGCAAGTTTGCGACGTTGGCGCAGGCGATGAGAAGCACGCAGCCGACCGCGGCAAGAAGCAAAGTAACGCCATGTTTGTAGTCCTTCACAACGGATTCCAGCAGAATCAGCGCAGTAACACGACGTCCAGTGTTGGAATCGGGATAGAGGCGTTCGAGCTCCGCCGCGATATTATTTAAATCGGCCGTCCCCTGTGCGAGCGTCACATTCGGTTTGAGCCGGCCGAGCGCGGAAAATCCAGGGTGATTTCCACGATTCAGATAATCCTTGTCCGCGCGCAAATCCTCCAGCGTGATATAAACCTGCGCTTTTCTC
>JBKPRQ010000103.1:0-29526 GCA_046734635.1 Verrucomicrobiota bacterium | reverse complement strand
AAACGCGGCCCAATGACGCGGGTATTACGTCGAAAGTGCTTCGCACAAGGTCCATTCAATTCAAAAGATGTAGGACCATTCTCGCGGCGTGAGCGACTCTTTCAGATAAAGCGGCCCCGTTCCATCGAGCTGCAGCACAATAAACCTATTCAAATATGAAAACTCCAAGCATGCAAAGCTCCATGAATCCGGGAAATTGCTGCATCACCGCCAGCACGCGCCCGGAAAACGGATTTGCAAACTGCTGACGACGCTGCGAAAGCTCGAGGTTAATCTTCAGTATGCGCCGAGTATTGTTTCTTTTCGTCCTTTGCAGTTTAGTAAGGGTGACTGGGAAAGCGCACCCGACGGCAGACGACATTAACGCTGTCGCCGAGCAGTACGCCCATCTCGTGTTGGCTCTCGGGCAACATGATCCCGATTACGTCGATGCGTTTTACGGACCGGCGGAGTGGAAGACGCACGCGGAGAAAGAAAAGAAATCGTTGGATGACATTGCGGCTGAAGCAGCGCAGCTGCTCCAGCAGTTGAAAGTTGAGAGAACGGCGGAGCCTTCAGTTGAGAGTTCAAAGGCAGGAGATGTCGGCGACGAGATGCTCAAGTTGCGCCGGGAATATTTGCAGAAGCAAATTTCCGCGCTGGCTGCGCGCGTGCGGATGTTGAAGGGCGAAAAATTAACGTTCGACGACGAGTCACGCGCGCTTTACGACGCCGTTGCGCCGACATTCCAAGATTCGCACTTCGATCAGATCATTGCTCAACTCGACGCCAAAATTCCGGACAATGGCCCGTTGTGGCAGCGCTACGAGAATTGGCGGAAGCCGTTTGTGATTCCGAAAGAAAAACTCGATGCCGTGTTTCAAGCCGCGATCAAGGAATGTCGCGCCCGGACGCTGGCGCACGTTGCGCTTCCACCTAACGAGAGTTTCACCGTCGAGTACGTCACCAATAAGCCGTGGGGCGGTTACAATTGGTACAAAGGCAATTTCCACAGCGTGATCCAGGTAAACACCGATCTGCCGATCTTCATCGATCGCGCAGTCGATCTCGCAGCACACGAAGGTTATCCCGGACATCACGTTTACAATTCGCTGCTGGAAAACAACATGGTTCGCGATCGCGGCTGGGTGGAGTTTTCGGTTTACGCGCTGTTCTCACCGCAATCGCTCGTCGCCGAAGGGACGGCGAATTTCGGCCGTGAGGTTGCGTTCCCGACTAAGGCCGATCGAATGAAGTTCGAGAAAGAAGTCTTGTTTCCTGCCGCGGGAATTGATGCGTCACGTGCGGACGAATATTACGCCGTGCAAGATCTCCTGAAACAACTCGATTACGCCGCGAACGAGGTCGCGCGAAGATTGATCAACGGCGAGATCGACGAGAACGCTGCGGTGCAATGGTTGCAAAAATACGCAGTGATGGAACCGGCTCGCGCTCAGCAGCGGCTGAAATTCATCAAGCGCTACCGACGTTACGTGATCAATTACAATCTCGGGGAAGACATGGTGCGCCGTTACATCGAGAAACGAAGCGGTACCGATCCCGAGAAACGTTGGAGCGAATTTGGCAAGCTTCTCGCGTCGCCACGATTACCGGGGAACTTGCAACAGTAGTTGATCCGCTTTCGTTGGACGACGGCGTGACTAGTGGTTGATGGAACGCTCAGCTCCGCGTCGCTTTAGTTGCGCACGACACGTTGTAGAATCCCCGGATGAGTGATCTCGAAACCGCGGGGCCGGGTTCAAACTTATTCGAAGCTGAGCTTGGCCGGCAGATTCTGATTAGCGAAAGAGAACGAGCCAGCTTCCAGGCGCTGATCGGCGTGGCGCTTATACTGATCATCAGTCTCGTCAATGCCGTTCATCTCGTCATCGAGGATACCTTACCTGCGTTGAACGCCGCTCTGCTCGTGGTGGCAACCCTCATTGTCTACGAGTGCGCCATGCGACAGTTGTTCAATCGATATCTGCGTCAGGATCGACAATTGCCGCAAGTCGTCCGTTACCTCAACGTTGTCATTGAAACGAGTTTCCCAACGATTCTCCTGGCTGCGTTTGCGCAAGTCATGCGGGCCGATGTCGCGCTCACCAGCGCAGCCGTGCTCGGTTATTTCTTCTTCATCATTTTGTCCGCGCTTTCGCTCGACTTTCGACTCAGCGTTTTCGCGGGGATAGTCGCAGCTACCGGTTATGTCGCGCTGACCCTGACCTTTCGTGACCAACTGCCGTTTGGCACGGACGATTCGCCGGAACGCAGGCTCGCCTATATCATGCGCCCGATTCTTCTTGTGCTCGCGGGGGTGACGGCCGGCCTGGTCGCGGCACGGATTCGCTCCGGTATTCTAAAGTCGCTTCACACTGCAGAGGAACGCCGGCGCATTGTGCAGATGTTCGGGCAACACGTCTCGCCTGCGGTTGTAAACCAACTGCTCGCCCAACCCAAAGGGCTTCAAACGGAACTGCGAGACGTCTGCATTCTTGTCCTCGATATTCGCAATTTCACCACGTTTGCCGAATCGACGGCGCCGGATTCGATCGTTACGTATTTGAACCAACTTTGGGGCAAGGCCGTGGGAGTCGTGAACCGGCATCACGGCGTCGTGAACAAGTTTCTCGGCGACGGTTTCATGGCTGTGTTCGGCGCGCCGCTTGTCATGGGGAACCATTGCCGAAACGCCATCAACGCCGCGCGAGAGCTGGTCGCCGAAATCAAACGTGCGACCGACGCAGGCGAAATTCCGCCGACGCGGATCGGAATTGGACTGCATTCGGGCGAGGCGTTGGTTGGCAATATCGGTTCGACCGAGCGCCGTGAGTACACTGTGATCGGCGACGTGGTTAACGTGGCGTTTCGCATCGAGCAATTGAACAAGGAACTCAACTCGAGCTTTCTCGTTTCAGAATCCGTGCAGGAAACCGTCGGTGAACTGGAGGGCGTTGAATCTTCGGTTTCACTTCCGATCCGCGGTCGAACTGCGCCGGTCCGTATTTATAAGTTGGGCTGAGATAGGAAAGGCAGAATTAAGAAGTATCAGCAGTTACTCCGGCAGCGTTTCGCCTGAGCCACCGATTTCTGCTGGGAAATCTTTGAGCTTCGGAAGCCCGTCTTTCATCGGCAGGATCGTTTCCGCGTAATTGAGGTGCACCTTTGGCTCGAACGGAAAATTCCGGAGAGCGCCGATACGAACATCCATTAAGCCGAGCGTCGGATGCTCGACTATGATGTGGCCGCCGCACTTGGTGCAATAACCGCGTTCGCTGATATCGCTGCTTCTAAATCGCCCAAGGAATTCCTCGCCTTTGGTGACGCTGACGTTTTCTTTCTTCCACAGCGTGAAGGCGCTCACCGGCGCGGCGGAATAATGCCGGCAGTTTTCGCAATGGCAGTAACCCATCTCCAGAGGATCGCCCCGCATCTCGATCTCCACTGCTCCGCAATAACATTGACCTTTATGTGTGTCGGCCATGGTTGTTCGATGATGCACACACCCGGTGCGGGTTGCAACTCTGCTGTAGCGGCGCTCTGTGAGCGCCGTCTCAGAAGATTTCGGCGGTCATAGATCGCCATTACAGAGGAATTCAATACTCGTTAGGCCAAACCCAGACAAATTTGCGTGTCGGCGACGTCGTCTGTTTGGATGATATGCGCACCCAACGCTCTAGTCGTTGTCCTGATCGCAATTGTTGTTGCCGGATGTGATAAGCGATCCCATTCGCTTTCGCTTGATGAGATTGTCGAACGCAACACCGAAGCGATGGGCGGGCGCGCGGCGATCGAAGCGGTTCAATCGATCCAGATCGATCTGCACATCAAAGATCCATCGTTCGAAGTGGATGGTACTTATTACGCGGCGCGTCCGGGCAAAATGCGCATCGATGTTAGCGCGCAAGGCAAGCACGTTTTCACAGAAGCGTTTGATGGCCAGAGCGGCTGGCAATGGGAAGGCAAAGGTGAGCGGAAGCCAGCGACTGAAAAAGGTACTGCGGCTCTAAGGCATGGCGTCGAGCTGCCGGGAAAGCTGTTCGGTCTGCACGAACTCAAAGCGCGCGGTCACACGATGAAATCGATCGGACGCGAAAAAATCGACGGCATTAACTATTACGTGCTCCAGCTGATTCTGGACGACAATTACACCGTCTCGGTGTACGTCGATCCGAACAGCTGGCTGATTACCCGGCGTCGCGACGTCAGACCCTTGCACGTCGACGTCGATCCTATGCCGACGACAATCGAGCAGGTCAGCTCCGATTTTCGCGACGTGAACGGGGTGAAATTCCCGTTCGCAACGACTGAAACGGATCTCAACACTGGGAAACTCCTCGAGAGCACGGCAACGAAAAGTGTGAAGACAAACCCAACGCTGCCGCCGGCGTTCTTCGACAAGCTTTAACTTTGTGGTAATTCGAAGGTCGTAACGCGTTACCACGCAAATTTGCTTTAATGCCGTCGATGAACCGTGCAGGGTGGAGCACGGAGGTTTTATGACGATCTGGCAAATTATTCTGCTTATCGCCGCTTTTGGAGCATTGGGCGGAATTGTTAACTCCACGATTAGCGGTGAGTTCAATTATCCGCGGTTCGATCCCTCAGCCAAGGTCTGGCGGCCGGGCTGGTTCGGCAACGTGCTCGTGGGCGCGGTTGCTGCACTCGTGGTCTGGGGCGTTTACGGTCCGCTGGCTTCGTACGATTTGGTCACTGGAAAAACGATCGAGCTACATCTGACTGTCGCCCAGCTTCTGACATCGCTTGTTGTTGGCTTGAGCGGTGGTAAAATTCTTACATTGATGGCCGAGAAACAGGCAGCAACGATTTCGAAAGATCAATTGGCTGCGACGCTTAGCGCACTAACGAAAGGTTGATATGATCATCGAAGACCAAAAAGCCGCAAAAATCCAGGAGCTTCTAAAGCAACTTTCCAGTGCGGATGCATTTCAGACAGTTGCGATCACCAGAGAGATTAAGGATATCGCGACTGAAAACTCCGAACAAGAGAATCGCGGCGCGTCAGGCAATCCCGCTGCTGTTAAACGACCAGAAGCATAGCAGCAACCCGCTCTGCAATATTCCTGTTGGCGCGGCGTTAGGATTCTGACTTGTCATACGCGCGCGAATCGCGCATAATGAAGTCCCGATGATCAGGGCGAATTGTCGGGCGCGGTTTACCGCGGCTGATTTCGACTTCATTGTGCGCACGCTCGCGCGGTCGCAAACCGACCAGGTTTCTCTTGTCGATCTTCTAAGCGATGTGGAAACACGGGACTCCGTTCTCGATCATCCGCGATTGGTCGAAGCCATCTTGAATCATTGCGGACATCTGGGGATTTCGTCTCAGTTTTATTTTTACATTCTGGCCCGGCACGTTCTGCAGCAGGGCGGAATCGGCGATCGAAAACTTTGCGATTATGTCGCGTCCCTGCTTGAAACATTTTCGCGCGCGAAGCAGTTACAAGTGCCGCAACCCCCTGGCCACCTCGCCGAGTCTGCCACGGCGGATTCGCCCTGTGGCGAACAATACATTTCGGACATGTTGATCGCGTTGACGCGCGCGACGCCCGAACAGGCATTTCTGCTACGAGCGCACGTCGGTAATTACTCGCTGTTCATCAGCGGCATTTTTCATCCCGCAGTCGCGGGACAGCGCAGCTTACGCGGCGGCCCAGACATCGCGTTCTATGAGCAAGTCGGTCGCACGAATTATCAACTCGTGGCCTCACACGCCGTCGCGCGTCGCTGCGAATTGAATGACGTGTTCGAAGGATTGGCCGATCGATTTCGCGATGTGCGGCTCGCGCTGAATCAGCTCTCGGATCGACTGCTCAATCTGGATGATGAGGCGCGTCCTTCGCTTTCCCTGTGAACGAAACGCTCTTTAGCCAGATCCAGAAATTATTTGAGCGAACCTACGCGCAGGTCGGAATCAATCTGGAAGATTGTCTCATCGATCGCTCGCGTTGCGCGCAATTGTCGATACTGGCTGGAAAATCCGCCGTCGAATTGAGCGAGCTCGCGCGCACATTTCTGCGGCGCGCGGGGGATCAACTCTATGTCGGCATTTATTATTCGCGCTGGCTCATTGAACAGCTCGAACAACACGATCCCCGTGCAGGCGTCGGGGACCGCAATATCCGGTCGCTGATCACGTTCGTGGAAGAACTTAATCACGCGTTGCATGCGGCGCTTCAGTTCAAAAGCGGAATCCGCGAGATCGCTTCAGAAGACTTTGCGCGCAGTCTGGAGCTGCAGGCGCAGGTCGATACGTATCTTGTTCTGCTTTTGTTTATCGCCTTTTTTCGAAAGACCCAGCGAGTCTCGCGCATGGACCGGCGCTGGCTGCGCTTTCATCTCTTCGCGCGCCAATGCCCGGAAGCATTTCGCGACGCAAACCTGCGCGCCCGTTATCTGGAGACAAGCGAGCTCGCGAGGAGCTACACGCGTTACCTCGATACGCTTAACAACCAGCGGCGTCTCGATGAAATCCGCCGCTTTCACTCGCTCGATTACGGTGAAAAAAAAGCGCATATCCTCGCCCTGCCAGACAGCGCCACCAACTAACCAAAACACGGCACCTGTCGCGCAGACTAGATTCCCGAGATGAGTCGTGATGGTCAGCTGCAGCAAGATTTTTGCATCCAGACTCGACGATGCATCGGATAACTGGATACCCTTATCGGTTCCCGGCGCCCGTGGGATTAAATTAGGCGGAACTGACCTGAGCATGGCGGAAACATCTACAGCACAAGAGATGCTGGATCAGGAGATGATCGCGCGGATTGGCCGCCGCGATCAGACCGCCTTCAGCGCCCTTTACGATCGGATGAGCGGTCCGCTTTATTCTTTGGCGATGAAAATGCTTGGAGACCCTGCAGAGGCGCAGGACGCTCTTCAGGATGTGTTTCTCCAAATTTGGTCGCGTGCCGGCACGTACGACCCAGAACAAAGCAGCGTCTTCAGTTGGATCGTGCTGCTGACTCGAAGCCGAGTGATCGATCGATTGCGAGCGCGTGGCCGGCGTTCGCGCGTAGTGGTTGCTTCCACTGAAGATACACGTAGCGCTGAGGCCGATGCATCCACCGTCGAGAGTGCTGCGGATACCGCTGAGAAGAATGATGAGGCAGCGCGTGTGCGATATGTATTGAACACTTTGCCTTCTGAACAACGCGAGTCGATCGAATTGGCTTTTTTTGAGCATCTCAGTCATCACGAAATTGCGGCGCGGCTTGGTCAACCGCTGGGCACGGTAAAAGCCCGAATTCGTCGGGGACTGCTTAAATTGAGGGAACGACTTAACAACTTATGATTTCGGAGGAACAACAGGATCAGGCAGCACTCTACGCGCTTGGGTTGCTCGGCGCGGACGAGGATGTTGCGTTCGAATCCGAGTTGAGAGCTAACGCTGAATTGCGCGATCTGGTCCGCGAGCTGCGTGAGGCGGCAAGCGATGTCGCTCTGACTGCTCCATCGCTGCTGCCACCTTCATCGTTAAAGCAGCGCATCATGAGTGAGATCGCAATTGAAACCAAGCGGGTCGTGCCAATGCCGACGCAGCGCGGTTCGTTTGGCTGGGCGCCGTGGGCGATCGCGGCAGCGTTGGCGGTGTTTTGCGGGCTGCTCGCTCTCGATCGCGTGCGCCTGGAACGCCAGCTCGCCGACATTCGCGCGACCGATCCGTTGATGCAGACGACGTACTATACTCTGGCGCCGTCTGCGCCTGGTCCAGCAGGTGCGAAAGCGACGGTCGCATGGCAACCTGGACGTCAAAGCGGCGTGATTCGCGTCAGCAACCTTCCTGCGCCAGAGCCGGGTAAGGATTATCAGTTGTGGGCGGTTGATGCCGAGCACAAGGATCCAATTAGCGCTGGTATTGTTCGAGTAGATCAGAATGGCGTTGCGCAAATTCGCTTCAAGCCGGTTGAAAAAGCGGAACACGTAAAGGCCTTTGCGATCAGCCTGGAGCGCGAAGGTGGAGTCCCCAAGAAAGAGGGACCCATTTTGCTCGTCGGAACTACCTGAACTAGTTCGCAATCTCTGCGCACGACTCGCTGTCGTTAGCGAGCCTTACGGCAAAGCATCCAGGCGGATGGCTGCCGCGTATTACCGGGCATCTGAAACTAAGCATCTTTATTTTCATACTTGCGCTGTTCGGCGCGGGACTAGTCGTTGCCAAGGAACGCAACACATCGTTTACGCCAACGTCTGCAACTGCAGAAGCTGGATTCAATCTCGATTACGGAAACAATCGGATAACAGAGCGCGTCGTCGACGACCGGATAATCGATCGCTACATCTCGTTCGATCCTCCCGAGGCCGGCGGTTCCAGTCACTACAGCATGTCGTTAGACCTGGAGCACGAAGCTGACGATTGGAATTTCGAAATCACTGTCACGATCGAATTTTGATTCAAACGGCCTAAAGCGGGCTTGGCGCTACAGAGCGCTGCTTCTGCCTCGAGGGTATGGCCCGCAGGGCCGTGGCTACATCGGTAGGTTGAAAATTTTTGCAGGGCGACTGCATCCAACAGCCGCGTCTCGGCGTAATGCTCGCCAAACGCAAGAAAATGGAGAGACGCAAACAAAGCAGCAGGAGTGCCGGGCAAATTTTGATATTTCTCATTCCGCTCGTGTTGATCGGCGGTTCGCTAGTTTTTTTCTCACGGCCAGGTAACAAAAGCGAAGCGAGCAAACCCTCCGCATCCGGTCCAACGTTCGACGATCCCCTGGCGCTGGTGTTAGTCCCACAGACTGGCGACAGCCGTACAGACAAAGAGATTTCCCAACTTCAGCAGCAAATTCGCACCGGACGGAATCTTCAACTTGGGCTTGAACAGCCCGGCTGGACGTTTGTCGCAAAGGCGCGCGAAAGTTTCGATCTAGGTTTTTACAAACTGGCGGAGCAATGCGCGCGGTGCATCGAAAAGCGCAATCCCCAAAGCCAGGAAGCGATGCTGTTGCGTGCGCACGTGCTGCAGAATCTGCATCGTTTCAAAGAATCGGAGACGTTGTCGCGGCGTCTCGTCCAGCAGCGAGGACTTAGCTTTGATTATGGACTTCTCGGCGATGCCTTGATGGAGCAGGGAAAGCTGGGCGACGCGGTTGAGGCTTATCAACAGATGATGAATTTGAAGCCCGACCTTCGCGCTTATGCCCGGGCCGCGCACATGCGCTGGCTCAAGGGCGATCTCGCGGGCGCAATTGACGCGATGGAACTGGCCGTTGGAGCTGCCAGTCCGCTGGATGCCGAATCTGCCGCGTGGGTGAATACGCGGTTGGCCGCGTACCTGTTTCAAGCCGGCAAACTTAGCGAAGCAGAACAACGCTGCGCGTTCGCCCTTTCCCTTCAAAGCAATTATGCGCCAACGCTCTTGTTGAAAGGGAAAATACTGCTAGCTCAAAACCGGCTCGGCGAAGCTGTGAACGCTTTGCAAGACGCGGCAAAGCTCAATCCGCTTCCCGAATATCAGTGGACGCTTGCCGAGGTTCTGTGCGCAGCTGGTCGCGAGAACGAAGCCGTCGCTGTGGAGACGCAGCTTCGCCATCACGGCGCGAGTGGAGATCCTCGCACACTGGCGCTGTTTCTCGCGACACGTCACGAGTCTCCCGCAACCGCACTTCGACTGGCGCGTGCGGAACTTGATTCGCGTAGCGACGTCTTCACGCATGACGCGTTGGCATGGTCGCTGGCCGCAGCAGGTGACCTGGCAGAAGCGCAAGCCGAGATGCAGCGCGCATTGGCAGAAGGCACGCAAGACGCGCGGCTGTTTTTCCACGCCGGCGTGATCGCCTCAGAAGGCGGCAAGGCGGCTGATGCTGAGTGTTGGTTCCGCAAAGCCACCGAACTCTCGTATCTGCTTCTGCCCTCGGAGCGCAACCAACTTCAAAGCGCGACAGCGTGTGGTGTCGAAAAGAAACCGTCCGCGACAGCGAATACACAAGAAACTTTTTCGCGCGGGACAAATACCGCGGGAAAAACCCAACCCCAACCTGAAACCAAAACCAAAAGCTAAAGAACAAATGAAAAAAATAACATATCTCCTGTCGCGCGGTATCATGGCACTCGTCGCGGCACACTTAATCGGAACCGCGCAAGCTTCCAGCCACCAGGATGCTCCCCTGATAATTCGCGATCCGTCAGCCAACACGACGGATGTCTACGCGTTCGTCCAAACTGAAAACGGAACGAAGAGTCTTGTCACCGCCCTCGGCGTGTACCCGCACGAAGAACCCGGCATCGGTCCAAACAAGTACAACTTCGACGACAACGTGCTCTATCAAATCCGCGTTGCCATCGGTAACGACGTGGCCCTGGGCAAAGCTACCCTGAGCTATGAGTTCAAGTTCAACACGACGTTCAGGAACCAGAACACGATCCTGCAGTCATACCTCGGCGTGATCAACGATGTCGGGGACGCTAACCAGAACCTGGTGCAGACCTATACTGTTACCAAGGTCGATCATCGCCAGCACGATCATCGGACGGTGCTCGGAAGCGGCACGG
Organism: Verrucomicrobiota bacterium; assembly: GCA_046734635.1. Classification (GTDB taxonomy): domain Bacteria; phylum Verrucomicrobiota; class Verrucomicrobiia; order Chthoniobacterales; family UBA10450; genus Udaeobacter. The sequence goes on along the minus strand of JBKPRQ010000103.1, from coordinate 19,038 downwards.
TTCCGCCTAACAACCAGGGCATCGCTACACCGTTTTATAATGAGGACAACGACGGCAACAATCCCGCGAGGGATGGCGTCGCCACGGAAGGCGATTTGGATCATTACACGACACAAGCGATCAACAACCTCGGCGGCGGTTACTTCTCATTCGCCGGCCAACGCGACGATGGTTTCTACGCCGACATCAATGCCATCTTCGATCTTTTGCAGCTTCGTTCGCCGGGCAAGGACTCACAGGGCGGATTCAATCTTCACATGATGGCGTTGGTGATTCCAGTAAGCGAATTGGGCGGCGACCAGCAAATCGTCGGCGTTTACGCAACCACCAGCCGTCGTCAGATACAAATACTGCGCGATGAAACCGGACGACGTCCGGTGAGGAATGGCGACCCGCAGCTGCATGGGCCCTGGGTGCAAGTCGCACGGCAGGGTAACCCGCTCTTCAATGAAGGTTTGGTTGCCATCGCCGATAAGGACCGTTACAGCCGGACCAGTCCCGAGTCGGATAACGAATTGTTCCGCCAATATGCGGTTACTCCCGAGCTGGCAAGACTGATCAACCAAATCATCTTCAATGGCCAGTTACCTGACGTGGAGACGGGCCGCACGGACATCGCAGGAATTTTCATTCCCGATGTGATCAAGGTGGATTTGTCCACAGATGCCTGTCGTCTCGCCGGGAATGGGACCCAACAGGGTTCCAACCCGGATGACCCTGGCTTTTCGCGTCTGGGCATCTTTGGCGGCGACACTCTGATCAGCCAGGTTCAACCCGGCTTTGGCAACGGCGTTATTCCAGGTGGCTGGCCGAATGGCCGCCGTTTTGGCGATGATGTCGTGGACATCGCGGTCACTGCATTAATCAGCAATCTTCGCGTCAATCCACCAATCATTCGCGGTCCAGCGGGAGATAATTTGGATTTCAACGACGTGGCCTACAACAAGGTCTTCCCGTACGAATCCACGCCGCAGAACGGGCGCAATCACTCCCATCCATAAACGCGGCAGCGCATCGCGATCTGTAGTTCTCTCATGCACTCTGGGAATCCCGGCCAGGCAAAGTTGTTGCGCCTGGCCGGGCCCCGGGCTTTTCGGTGCGCAATTCTTGCCGTTTTGTTTTTGCTGTTGCCGCACGCGAAAGCTCACGATCCCGGGCTAAGCAGCCTTGCGATCCAGCAACACACGAACGGTCTGGGAGCGACATTGACGCTGGCGGTCAGGGACGCGGAGCAACTTGCCGAACTCGACGACAATCACGACGGAAGTGTGACGCAGGCGGAATTCGCCCGCGCCCGATCGCAACTTGAAGCTGCTGTAGCGAAGCAACTCTTCATCGCAGCAGATGGCAAAGTACTCGCGGTCCAATCCATTCGCAGCAACCTCGATGAAAAGAACAATGTAGAAATCCATCTGAACTTTGGCCCTATCAGCTTTTCCAGATTGGAAATTCAATCGAACCTCGTCGCATCGCTCCCGCTTGGGCACCGTCAATATCTCCAGGTACAAAATTCACGCGGGGAAACGGTCTGTGAGAAATTACTGAGCGCATCCGCGGATCGCGCGACCGCGGAATTCGCCGTTGCCAACGCCGCTGCGACTGCGGGCGAAGCCGTCAGTTCGTTTGGCAATTTCCTGATCCTCGGCGTGAAACATATTTTGACCGGCTACGATCACTTGCTGTTTCTCTTTGGTATGCTGGTGGTGGTGCGGGGCCTTGTCTCCTCCCTGAGTATCATTACTTCGTTTACGATCGCGCACTCGATTACATTGGCAGCGGCGACGTTCAATCTCGCGCAAATTCCGAGTCGAATTGTGGAGCCTTTGATCGCTGCTTCCATCGTTTTCATCGGCATCGAGAACCTTTTACGCAGCGGCGTTCCGAAAGCGCGACAGTCAGTAGCATTTGGCTTCGGTTTGATACACGGCTTCGGTTTTGCGTCTGTGTTGCGAGAAATGGGGATCGGCGCAGGTACCGGCGGCGTGGCGTTGCCTCTGCTCTCTTTCAATGTTGGCGTGGAGCTGGGTCAAGTCATGGTCGCCGCCGTGGCGCTGCCGATCATTTGGAAACTCCGGGCGAATCCAGTTTTTATGGTGCGCTGGGTTCCGGCGTGTTCAGCTGTCGTAGTGCTGCTCGGCAGTTTTTGGTTTGTCGAGCGAGTTTGGATGAGTTGATCCCAACCGCGGCTCGTTCTTGCACCTTCTCGCGAGCCGATGATTGTCTGGCATGACGATCTATCCAAATAGTCCCAAAGAGATGACGGGTGGAATGATGTATTTTCCAAGGCTGCTGGAGAAGATTCGGCTGCACGCGCGCGGCGAGTTGCACGAGGACTATCACGAGAATCTCGGTGCGCCCCGAACACTTGATGGCGCTTGCTGCAATTTTTTGCGCATCAACTATAACGACCTTCGCGAGCACGTTCTCCAAGGCGGAACTAACGAGGAAATCCTCGAGTGGTGTTTTCAAAGCGGCCGGCAGCCGAATGAAGGTGATCTGTTTGTTTGGAATGGGTTCGTCTCGAAACTCGGATGGCGCGATACTTTCGCTCCAGTGTTGGAGAAGAGAAAAAAGAAGCTCGGCATCGCTGATCGCACAGATATTCTGACAATCGCCGACCTAATTGATTTCGATGAAGGACGGTTTCCGGAGGGTGCCAGAACTCTGTGAGCTCTTTGAACGTGATCTATCGACGAATAATTTTCGGCGTTGTCGTTTGTGTCTGCGTCCTGGCCTTCAATGCGTGTGAGTATGAAGTTCCGATTACATCGAGTCCGACTCGTAACGTGCAGGAACAACTTCTCGGGAACTGGGTTTCATTGGATGGTAAGGAAAACATGAGAGTGCGGCGGTTGGATGACAGCACTTACGTTCTCTATTACGACGGTGACTTGTTCCGCGCTTATCACTCCGATGTCGCGGATATGCCGTTTGCCAGCGTTCAGGACCTGAACTCAAACGATCGTAAATATGCTTATGTGGTTTGGAAATTGTCGGATGACGGCAAGCGTCTGAGCTTACGGAGCGTTAATAAGTTAATCCCAAAGGAAACCAAAGACTCGGCGACCGTTGCTGCGCTTTTGACCAAAAACGCGCGCAACTCCGAGCTGTTTGGTGAGGAAATCGTGTTTCGTAGAGAGAAATAGAACCTTTCCAGTAATCAAGCGGTACGATCCACCTCTGTAGGGCGACCGCTTCGGTTGCCGGCGAAGACGGTTGGCAGGCGGAGCGCCTGCCCTACAAAGCTTGGTCTAGGTTCGCCGTCGTTCTTTTCCGGCGATTGCTGATCACAGGCTTTTCTGACAGAGTTCGAAATGCCTGGAGCAAGGAGTCGGTTTCTCGCAGTCTGTTGTCTGTTGTTTCCATTCTGTTTTTGCGTGGCGGATGCTGATGCGCAACAAACTCCCACGGCAACGTCGAGTCCCAGCGTGTCGCCATCTCCAACACCGGCTGTCTTTTCGCCGCAGACCTTGGCGGACTTGAAACGATTGCAGCAGGCGGCTTTGACCAGCGACTACGCGTACCGGCAGGTCGCTCATCTGTCGAACAACATCGGGCCGCGCTTGACCGGATCTGCACAGGCTGCCAAAGCGGTTGAGTACGTCGCCAGCGAATTAAAAGCCCTCGGCTGCGAAGTGCACCTCGAGAAAGCTATGGTACCGCATTGGGTGCGGGGCGAAGAGACAGGAGCCCTCGTTCAATTTCCCGGACAAGCGCAAGGAACGACGCAAAAAATTGTGCTCTGTGCGCTGGGCGCAAGCGTGGCGACACCTTCGAATGGAATCGAAGCTGAGGTGATCGCTGTCAAAAATTTCGATGAACTTAAATCGCTGCCTCGTGAAAAAGTCGCGGGCAAAATAGTGATCTTCAATTATCCATTCGATAAGCGAATGGCTGCGGAAGGCCGTGGCGGCGAAGCGTACGGCGAAGCAGTCGTTTATCGTAGCAATGGTCCAGTCGCAGCTGCTCGACAAGGCGCGATCGCCTGTCTGATTCGTTCAGTAGGCGGCGCCGATTATCGCCTTCCTCATACTGGCGAGACGGATTACGTGAATGACGCGCCGAAAATTCCAGCCGGCGCCGTCACCGCGGAAGATGCGGGTTTGATCGCCGCGCTGGCCGGACAGGGACCAGTCAGAATGAAATTGGTTCTAACGCCGCAGACTCTGCCCGACGTCGAGAGCGCGAATGTGATCGGTGACATCAAAGGCAGCGAGCATCCCGAACAGGTAATTGTCGTTTCCGGTCACCTGGACTCGTGGGACTTGGGCACGGGCGCGATTGATGACGGCGCCGGCGTCGCCGTCTCGATGGAAGCGGCAAATCTGATTCAGAAACTTCATCTCAAACCGAAGCGCACAATTCGGGTGATTGCGTGGATGAACGAAGAGAACGGTCTCGCCGGCTCGAAGCAGTACGCAAAAGATCACGAAAAAGAATGGATGAATCATTTTGCGGCGATGGAAACAGACGGCGGCGCCGATCATCCGCTTGGCATCAATATCAAGGGAAAACCGGAAGTGAAAAAGATGTTCGCGCCGGTTGCAGCAATTTTGCAGGAATCAGGAGCCGGCATGCTTAGTCTGGTCGAACACTGTGGAGCCGACATTGGTCCAATGGAAAAAGCGGGCGTCCCTGCTTTCAGTCCGATTCAGGACAGTCGTTTTTATTTCAACTATCATCACACAGCCGCTGATACCCTGGACAAGATCGTGCCAAAAGAATTGGCAGAGAATTCCGCCGTCGTCGCCGTCCTTGCGTATGCACTTGCGAACATGGAACAACCGTTGCCACGTTGAGGAGCGACGCTGGTGTCGGCTAAAGCGAATCAGCGCAGTATCTGTAGCCACGGCCCTGCGGGCCGTCTGTTTGAAGTGAAAAGCAGCGAGGACGACCGGCCACAGGCCGGTGGCTACAGGCGCGCGGAATTCAACGGCGCATCAAATTGCGCCCTTCGTTGAGCACAAGATTCTGAAATCGGCGGCCGCGGTTGCGCGCAAATCGCCATGGCCCGGCATCGACGAAATAGGTGAGCAGAATGCTGTCACGCGTTTTCACCTCCGATCCGACCGGGTCTGCCGAATGCCACGTATTGTCAGCCACTGCAAACGCGTAACCGCTATTGGGCGAGAACGGCATCTGCGCTTTTTTTGGTTTCCTGCCACTGGGAAGTACTTCGTGAAAAATAGTGCCGATGTTCGGCGTCGAGTTATCAGGCGGCAGGTAGAACTGCACGGTAATCCCCTTCCAGAGGCTATCCGTGTGTTTGAAGATGCGGTATCCAGGAATATCGCGAGTGAGAATCGGCACCGGATACATTCGAATCTTTTCAAAGTCGGCTCCGAACCGGCGTTTCAAGCCTGGCGCGAGTCGTTGGATAAAGGCTTTCTCCACTTCTTTGGAACGCAACACACGACCGGTTGCGTCCCAGATTTCCCGCTTCATCGACGGCAAATGGCGAATGTACTCGGGGAAAAGATCAATCTTGGCGCGAGTCGGTTTGCCGTCGGGTCGGCTGCTGCCCATTTTACTTTTGCCAGACATGGCGCGGTAGTCGTCTGCCACCGGCATCGCCAGCAACATCTCCGCGTAAAAGTCGTCGGGAAACACGCGGTCGAATCTCAAGTGGTAAAATGGCGCGTCGTCAGCATTTGCGCTTTGGACGGAGTTCGCCACGAACCCGGTCAAATTGTTGACTGACCACGATTGTCTCATTGATTCAATTGTTCCCGTGAATCATGAGCCAAACAACTGAAAAACGCTCGCGCTTGTGGCACCTCGGCGGTTGGATTGCCGAATTAATCTTGATATTCGTTGGTGTTTACGCTGCGTTCTGGCTCAACAATTATCAGCAGCGACAGCAGGATGCAGCAAGGCGCGACCAAATCCTGGCGTTTATCGAGCAAACATTGAGCGAAGGAATCGAGAGCTCAAAAGTTAATCGCGCGAAAGAACAAGAACCAGAAGCAGCGGAGTTTCGGCGGGCATTGGACGCCGGTGAGATGCCGCCGCTGCGTCCGTTTGTTTTCATTACGGACTACAGTCCAAGCGACTTAGCCACGATGCTGCAATCTGGAGGGGTCCAACTGCTCGACGTGCAGACACTCAGGGCGCTTCGCAACGACGAATCAGTTATCCGCTGGGGACTACAACGCATGGCGCGCTATCAAAAACTAAGTGATGACCTGATCGTGCCAAATCTCGGCCAGGACATTTCGTTCTTTTACGATCCGGCCACGAAGAAATTGCGAAGACAATTCGAAATATATCCCAAGGCTCTGGAAGAAAGAGTGGACTTTGCGCACGAGCTTGAACGAACCCACACAGAGTTGCTGAAACAAATCCAAGCAGAACGCCAACGAAACCATTAATATGAATCCAACGCTTCGAACATTTGCGCTTCTTTTCTGCGTCTTGGCCGCAAATTTCGCGGCGGGCGCTGATTATCCGGCGCCGACCGAGAGCGATTTTACGATTCGCGATTTCAAATTTGCTTCGGGCGAAACACTACCGGAGTTGCGTCTCCATTATCGAACACTGGGAACACCGGAGAAGGATGCGCAAGGCAAAACGACGAATGCCGTTCTCATCATGCACGGTACTACTGGCAGTGGCGCGCAATTTATCAGGCCGGAGTTTGCCGGGGAACTGTTTGGAAAAGATCAGCCGCTGGATGCGACGAAATTTTTCATCGTGTTGCCGGACGGAATTGGCCACGGCAAATCGAGCAAACCAAGTGACGGCATGCACGCGAAATTCCCGCGCTACGGCTACGTCGACATGGTCGACGCGGACTACCGCCTCTTGACCGAGGGACTCGGAGTAGATCATGCGCGACTGGTGATGGGAACCTCAATGGGCGGAATGCATACGTGGTTATGGGGCGAACTGCATCCCGATTTCATGGATGCGCTGATGCCGCTGGCGAGTTTGCCGACACAAATTTCGGGACGCAATCGCGCATGGCGCCGCATGGTGATCGACGCGATCCGCAATGATCCGGCCTGGGACGGTGGCGAGTACAAGACTCAGCCCCCGAGCCTGCGCACCGCCGCCGAGATGCTTTGGTTCATGAGCAGCAATCCTGTGTTGCGTCAGAAGGACGCGCCTACGCTAGCGAAAACCGATGAGGTCCTCGACAAGTTCGTCGAGCAAATCGTCACGACTGATGATGCCAACGACGTGCTCTACGCGCTGGAAGCTTCACACGATTACGATCCGGGACCGAACCTGGAAAAAATCCAGGCGCCGCTTTTAGCAATCAATTCGGCAGACGATTTGATCAATCCGCCTGAGCTCGGCATTCTTGAACGCGAGATCAAGCGCGTTCCTAATGGGCGCTCACTGGTGATTCCGTTGAGCGACCAGACACGCGGCCATGGCAGCCACACTCTGGCGCCATTGTGGAAAGATCAGTTAACGGGCCTGCTCAAGGAAACAGAAAGTAATTAGCGGATCACGCCGTGGTAGTACGCGCCACCATAATAGGCGTACCAGGGATAGTACGGATAATAGTACGGTCCGTAGTAGGTATCGTAACGGGACTCTGGCCCCGGCGTGTAGTACATCGCATCATAGTTAGTAGTGGCACATCCGTTGAGCGAAAGGGCAAGCAAGCCCGAACACAACAGCGAAAGCATGGTCGATACTGCGCGAGCCGTGTTCATCATCCCTATCGCCGATGTCTTCATTCGCTCATTTAATGACAACGGCACAGACAAACAAAGCCAAATTAAAATAAATTTTGTAACGATTCCCCGGGCACTGTAGCGACGGCGCTATGCGCCCCTCTGTCATCAACAATCGACGGCCTGGCGGTCACACTCCGAGCGCATCGGCGCATCCGCCAGTGGCGGAGAGCACCGATGCGTCCTCCGAGCACGCGTCACAAATTAGTACCAGTCGCCGTAAACTGTGCTGCCGTAGTAACGCGGACCATAAGCGTCGTTATAGCGGACGCCGGAGCGTACTGTGGTCCTTTCGTACGTCGGTCCGTATTCATAGTAGGAAGACGGATAGGCGTAGTCATAACCGGGCGTGTAATATGAAGTCGGATAATAATAGCCGTTATCATACGCTGTTACGTAAGGGCTCTCCGCGCAGCCGCCCATGAAAGTTGTTACGACGCCCGCACAGAGAACTGATAGCAAGAATGCTCGACTGCGGTGCATGGATTTGGTTTTCGTTATCGTTTTCATCGGATATTCCCTTTCATTGATTTCCCTTTTTCATTTTTAAAGCCGTACTTCGTTTGCCCGTGGGAATCGGTTAAGAAGAATTTCGGTAAAGCGAGATCGCTTTGTGCCCATCAAATGGTCACCCCCTTTTCAACGAACTCCACGTGGTGGCTTTCGTCGGCTTCGTATGGCCTGCTGAACGCCAACGTGCGGCGGTTCTTTTAGCAAGCCTCTTTCTGTACGATTCGCATCAGTTGATCTTATTGGTCGTCCGTGAAGTGCTGCTCGAAGCTGCTACGCGAAATTGAGTGACGCTTTGCAGACAGGAAAGCGTTCGATACGTTGACGTAAGGTAATGAAGCAAATTTTTTTTTGGCTCGGCGCGTTCGTAATAATTGTCTCCACAACATTCGCCCAGGGCCGGTCGTCATCATCAGGATCGGAAGACTTTGACGTGATCATTAAAGGCGGAACTGTTTACGACGGTACCGGCGCTGAACCGAGACAAGCCGACGTCGCGATTCGTGGCGATCGCATCGCTGGCATCGGTGATTTCAAAACGGCAAAAGCAAAGACGGTTATCGACGCGAAGGGACTCGCCGTGACGCCCGGCTTCATCAATATGCTTTCCTGGTCCGTTGTGTCGCTGATTCAGGATGGCCGTTCACAGAGTGAAATCCGCGAAGGCGTGACCACTGAAATCATGGGGGAAGGCGAATCGATGGGCCCGGTAAACGATCGCGTGCGCGAGCACATGATTCGCCAGCAGATTGACATCAAATACGACATTAAATGGAACACGCTCGCGGAGTACCTGCAGTATCTCGAAAAACGGGGTGTGTCGTGCAATGTGGCGTCGTTTATTGGAGCGACGACGATTCGTGAGTACGTGATCGGTTTTGAGGATAAACCGCCCACGCCCCAGCAACTCGACGAGATGCGCGAACTGGTGCGCAAGGAAATGGAAGCAGGCGCGCTGGGGATTGGTACCTCTCTAATCTATCCTCCTGCGTTTTATGCGAAGACGGAGGAACTCATCGAGCTGTGCAAAGTGGCCGCGAAATACCAGGGCAAATACATCTCGCATATGCGCAGCGAAGGTGCCCGCCTGCTTGAAGCGCTTGACGAATTAATTCGGATTAGCCGCGAGGCAAAAATTCCCGCGGAACTTTATCACATCAAAGCATCAGGCCGGCAAAACTGGCCGAAGATCGACGATCTGTTTTCGCGGATCGAATCCGCGCAGAAAGAGGGACTGAAAATAACTGCGGATATGTACACTTACACGGCGGGGGGAACAGGGCTCGACGCTTCGCTTCCACCGTGGACGGCAGACGGAGGCTACCCTGCGTTATTCAAGCGGCTGCGCGATCCGGGGACGCGCGAGAAGATCAAAGCAGAAGTCCAAAAGCCTACGGGCGCATGGGAAAACCTGTATCTGGATGCCGGAGGCCCGGAGCACGTTCTTCTGGGAGAGTTCAGATCGGAAAAGCTGAAGCCGCTTACCGGGAAGACGCTGGCCGAAGTGGCGAAGATGCGTGGAAAAGATCCCATCGACACGGCGATGGATTTGATCGCGGAAGATGAATCGCGCATCGGAACACTTTATTTCATTATCTCTGAAGACAACGTGAAGAAGGAACTCGCGAAGCCATGGATTTCATTCGGCTCAGATGAAGCTTCGCAGGCGCCTGAAGGCGTTTTCTTGAAATCGAATCCGCATCCGCGCGCTTATGGAAATTTCGCACGCGTGCTGGGCAAATATGTCCGTGACGAAAAAGTGATTCCCATGAAAGAAGCTATTCGACGTCTGAGTGGACTTCCTGCCACAAACCTGGGCCTCGATCATCGCGGATTTCTCAAGGAAGGGATGTTTGCCGATGTGCTCGTATTCGACCCGGCGACCATCGCTGATCGGGCGACGTATGAGAAGCCGCACCAATATGCGGTGGGCATGAAAGACGTTTTCGTCAATGGCGTGCAGGTGCTTAAAGATGGCGAGCACACCGGCGCGAAACCCGGCCGCGCTCTGTGGGGACCGGGAAAAACGAAATAACTGTAGCCGCTTCCAACCTTACGTCGCTCACAGGGTTGAAAATGGAGCGGGCGGAGTCGAGGTTTAGTTTCCTATGGATCCAATCAGGAACATGAAATTGCGCTGGCTACATGGCGCGTTGCAGGATCTGACGTCCGAATTGTCGCGTTTGCAATTTTCCGGAATCACGCCGCACGCGTGGGAGCCGGCGATCAATGCGTATCGCTGCGAAAGCTCCATTCGAATTTGCGTCGATCTGGCGGGGGTCGATCGCGCGCTTATCGATCTCACAGTCGAGTCGCGACGCGTGGTGATTCGCGGCACACGCGAACTGCCGGAGCCGACCGACGACGAGGGATGCGCTTTGCAGCTGCTTGCAATGGAGATCGACTACGGACCTTTCATGCGCGAAGTGCCGTTGCCCGTCGAAGTGGAAATCGAACAGACGCACGCCGAGCAGCGCAACGGACTGCTTTGGATTTCGCTGCCCTTGAAAGAGTCATGAGCGGAAAAGAACTCAGCGTTTTGCGGGCTGGCGACGAAGCGAAGACGGCTACCGAGGCCACCATTCCCGCAGGAGTAGCTCCAGACGGGATGCCGCGGATTCCGGAGGAATTATCAATTCTGCCAGTGCGCGGACTCGTAATTTTTCCGGGAACAATCATTCCGCTCAATATCCAGCGTGCCGCGTCGCTTAAGCTTCTCGATGAGACCCTGCCGCGAACGAAGGTGATCGGGTTGGTGACGCAGCGCGACGAGGCGAAGGAAGATCCGGCGCCACAAGACCTCTATACGGTTGGCACAGCCGCGCTCGTATTAAAGCTTTTGCGCCAGACGGACGACAATGTGCTGGTCATAGTCCAAGGGTTACGACGATTTTCTCTGCGCAAAATCATCGCGACGTCGCCCTTTCTACGTGCCGAGATCGATTTGCCCGAATCGATTGTGCCGCAGCCAAGCAAGGAGTGGGAAGCCATCTTCCGAAACCTGCGCGATTCCGCCGCAAGATTGTTCGAACTGGCGCCCGACGCGCCGGAACAGGCGCGCACGATGATTCTGAACATCGAAAGTCCCGAGCAGCTTGCTGACTTCCTGGCGCCAAATCTAAACGTGGACGCAGCGCAAAAGCAGGCGTTGCTCGAAGAGTTGAACGTCGAAAGGCGTGTACAAGCAATCCAGAAGCAGATATCCGCGCAGTTGGAGATCGCGGAGATCCAGCAAAAACTGCAAAAAGATGTAGCCTCGCAGTTTTCCGATGCGCAGCGGCGCGCTTATTTGCGTTCGCAAATCAAGGCGATCCAGCGTGAGCTGGGCGAAGCTGAAGGCGGTAGCGAGGAACAGGCCCAGCAGTTACGTGCCCGGCTCGAGGAAGCGAAGCCGCCGGAGGAAGTAATGAAACAGGCCGAGCGCGAATTGAAACGGCTCGATTTCATTCCTCCCGCCAGTCCGGAATTCTCTGTCATCGTCAGTTACATCGAGATCATCGCCGATCTGCCCTGGAACAAATTAAGTGAGGACAATCTCGATCTCGATCAGGCAGAGAAAATTCTCGATCGCGACCACTATGATCTGGAAAAAGTAAAGAAGCGACTGATCGAGTATCTGGCGGTACGCAAACTTAATCCGCAGGGACACGGTGCGATCCTCTGTTTTCTCGGCCCGCCTGGCGTGGGCAAAACGAGTCTTGGCCAATCGATTGCCGATGCGCTCGGCCGCAAATTTGTCCGAATCAGCCTCGGCGGGATGCGTGACGAAGCTGAAATTCGCGGGCATCGCCGCACGTACATCGGCTCGATGCCTGGGCGTATCATTCAGGAGCTTCGCCGCTGCGGCACGCGCAATCCTGTTTTCATGCTCGATGAGATCGACAAGATCGGCGCAGATTTTCGTGGCGATCCTGCCAGCGCGTTGCTCGAAGTGCTCGATCCTCGGCAAAACAATGCGTTCGTGGATCGTTACCTCGATGTGCCATTCGATCTGTCTCAGGTGATTTTCATCGGCACCGCAAATTACATCGATGGGGTGCCGGAGCCGTTGCGCGACCGGATTGAAGTGATTTCGCTGCCCGGTTACACAGAGCGCGAGAAACTCGAGATCGCCAAGCGATATCTTGTGGGGCGGCAGTTGGAGGAGAACGGGCTTAAGCCTGAGCAAATCGATTGGCAGGACGAGGCGCTCCGCCGGATCATTAACGATTACACACACGAAGCGGGCGTTCGCGAGCTGGAGCGCCAGATCGCATCTGTTTGTCGTGGAATTGCGTCCCGAGTGGCGCGTGGTAAAACCGAGCACGCCACCGTTACGCCGGAGCTGGTGGTCGAAATGCTCGGCCCGGCGAAATACGTTCGCGAAACCAAACTGAAAACGAGCAAGCCGGGAGTGGTAACCGGACTAGCTTACACGCCTGCCGGTGGTGAGGTGCTGCACATCGAAGCGACGCGGTATCCCGGCAAAGGCGCTGTCACGCTTACCGGACACATCGGAGAAGTGATGAAGGAATCGGTCCAGGCTGCGCTGAGTCTTCTTCGCAGCCGCGACGGCGAACTGGGTGTGAATTCAGAAGATTTTCGCAAAACGGACATTCACGTGCATGTGCCTGCCGGCGCAGTGCCGAAAGATGGGCCGTCAGCTGGCATTGCGATGTTTACCGCGCTTGCGTCACTCTTCAGCAATACTCCTGTGCGACCTGATGTTGCGATGACTGGCGAAATCACCTTGCGCGGCCTGGTTCTGCCAATCGGCGGTCTGAAAGAGAAAAGCCTTGCTGCAATGCGCGCCGGAATTTCGACCGTCATTATTCCGAAGCTCAACGAAAAAGATCTCGTCGATGTACCGGAGGAAGCGAAACAAAAACTCAAATTCGTTCCCGTGGAAAACGTCGATGAGGTGCTTGCAGTCGCGCTAGAGAAAAGCGGCGCTTCATCTTCGTCTATCCGCAAAACGTCGTGATCCCGAAAACGTCGGCGAACTGACTAACGAGACGGAGATAAGCCACGGCAGGTTGTCGTGCAAACATATTGAAGTTGCTTCGCAATGGGCCGTTGGCTTCATCGGCTGGTTAGGCCTGATCGTGTCCATACTTCGAAAGGCCGCAGTGAAAACACCGGCTTTGAAAGAATACCGGCCACACGGCGGTCCTACAAGAAATCGCTTGTGGCAGCGCGGACAAATAAAGCCGCGCAACCCACCGTAAGTGAGCGACAGAAAGCAGATGAGAAGGAGCATCAGCGACAGGCCAAGCCAAGAACGGATGTCGAGCGATGTCCAAACTGACAAAAGAATCGCCGGGATCCAAATGGCCCAGGAAATCCAGTGAAGCGTGCGCCACTTCCAAAACTCTCGCCACGCCTCGGGATAAGTTTCTTGGAGAGATTCACGCATGCGTGATAGACCTAACGAAAAAGACGAACATTTTCCCCCATTTATGTTTGTTCAGGTCAAGAATGAAGTTCCGCTACGGCCTATTTCCATTCCCAGTATTCGGAGTGCGTGTTGCCCTCTGCGTCCACCTCGTATTCGAATAGGACTGCGATCTTGTTCAACCGCGATAATCGTGGGGGCATCGTTTGATAATAAATGGCACCGCGATAGCTCGCGCCCCCGGCTTTTTTCGTCACGCCGACACCATGGCCTTTCCAAGTCGCCACTTTCCCGTCTTTCGTCATTGTCACGCCTTGACCTTCGCCGTAGAGCGTCCCGTCCGGACGGAGCACGGTCCAGTACGTCCCCGTCTCCTTTATGTTCGTGGCTAGTAGCGATCCATTCTGCTCAAACGAAGTTTCCATTTTGGGAGTTCCACCTTCGATCGATAACACGCGCTGCGAAGTAATCTTGCCTGTTAGTTCACCAATCTTCTCGCCTAGGATACGTCTCCTCCTGTTAAGTTTCTTTTTCTCGAATCCCTGCGATTCCGCTCGGCAGACAGTAGCAAAAAACTTTTTGAGCGTCTACGAAGGTTAGCCGAGGGCCCGCTGAGCTTCGTGTTGAATTCAGGCCGTCGTCGACACCACGCAATGCTGCGACGCGATAAGGCTTCAGCCCGACGGCAACGTTGGGCCGAGTGCGCCACTGACAAAAACGTTGTTATTCAGATACCAGATTGCCGTTTGACGGGTGTTGGCATTGTAAAGCACGTAGTCCGGTTTGCCGTCGCCGTTAAAGTCGGCTGTCGCTACCAATGTCCAGCCGTTGGGAAGAATCGGTCCCCAAGCCGCACCAATAAGCGTTAGTCCTGATAAGTAACCGATAGCTGTGTAGCCCGAACTTGGATAGTATAAGAGATAATCTGGGTGACCATCGCCATTGAAATCCGCTACACCGGCCAGTGTCCAGCCGCCGGGAAGCGTTGGCCCCAAACCGCTGCCTACGCGAACGTTATTATTTAAATACCAGACTGCTGTTTGATGGGTGCCGGCATTGTAAAGTACGTAATCGGGTTTGTTGTCCCCATTAAAGTCGCCAGTGGCTACTAATTCCCATCCATTGGGAAGGGGCGGTCCGTAAGCACCCCCAATAAACGTTGGACCGGACAGATACCAAAGTGCTGTTTGATGCGTATTTCGCGCGAACAAGGCGTAATCGGGATGGCTGTCGAGATTGAAATCAGCCACGCTTCTCAATCCCCAGCCGACCGGAAGAGTTGGACCCCACGCGCCGCTAACGAAGACATTGTTGTTCATGTACCACACTGCCGTGTTACGTGTGCTCGCGTTGTAAAGCACATAATCAGGCTTGCCGTTGCCGTTGAAATCGTCGGTCGTAATCAAGCTCCAACCGGCTTGACCGATCCGGACATAATAGACGTCTTCTTCACCGTTGAACGTCGCTGCATACGCGACATTCGCACCCCCGTTATCCGAGACGACTGTAATGTAATCGCCGAGCTTGTTCTGGTTCGGATAACCGAGGAACGGGTTAAACGGATTACTGATTGCGACATTTAAGGCCCAGGTATTACCGCCATCTAAGCTGTACGAATAGAAGAGCTGCGAGTCGGTATTGTTCGCGGCGTTGCGCGTGTCCAGCCAGACGGCGTCGATCCGTCCGTTGGGCGCAACCGAAAGTGCGCCGAACCAATGCCACTTCGCGTGGTTAACAGGATCGTCATTTATCCGGCGCGGCGCGCTAAAGGTTTGGCCTCCGTTAGTGCTCCGCACAAACATTACGTCGGTGCCAGTGGCAGCGGTCTGAACGCTCGCAAGCATGTAAATGTGATTGTTGGTGATCGTGCCGGAACGATCGACAGCCAGAAAAACCTGACCGGCCAATCCTTGCGGATTAATTCGCTGACCGGCTACGATTCTGCCGCCAAGGTTTACTGGGGTGCTTTGGTCGAAAGTGGGAACAACGCCGCCGTTTTTTGCGTTCGTGGAGCGAACGCACCAGATTTGACCACCTCCCAGCTCGACTCCGCCTATGAAGAGATTTCCGGCGGAGTCGACATCGAGTGTACCGTATGCGGGGGAATTGGGAATATCGATCGGATTCATCCAGGTGACTCCGCCGTTTGTCGATCGAGTGAATTGTCTGCCGCCGTAATTGGTACCGTCGCTCCAGAATTGGTACTGGAATCCCCGTCCTGGGCTGTTGGTGTTGTCGATGGTAAACCATTCTTTGTCGCCGCCATATGCCGCCGCGAGATACGCCCACGATTGACCGCCATTGAGTGATCGCCACAAATCGTCATAAAAGGTCTGCAGAAGGCTGAGATAAAAAAAACGGCCGGCGCTATCGGAGTTCAGGACAGGATCGCTGCGAAAAACATTGCGTTGGAGAACCCCGGCAGAAATCCACGTCCGGCCGCCAGTGATGGTATGCGCGAATCCAGCCTGGCGAAAATTGGACGAGACATGATCGAACTGCCTCCAACCGACACTCATTTTGTTTCGGTTTGTCGGGTCGACGCAAATGGACGGTTCGTTTGCGGCATCGCCAACAATGTTGTTGCCGCTGGCGTTCACGTTGACTTGATAACTCGTGTAAGGACCGAACTGCGAGATCAGTCCGGGCGACGTGCCAGTGGCGGGAAATAGCGGCGGTGGATTATCGTATTTTTCAAGCGGCTCCTTCGGAAGAGAGCTGGGCGGCAGTGTCTGACTCGAAGCGACTGCGATTAGAGCGGTAAAAATGAAAAACGTGCAGCGACTCGTCCGTGCCATCGCTCCGCTATTATAACCCGTACGTGCCTTAAGCGCGATTCAGAAAATCGCAGATGCGCAGTCAAAGTTTCGGTGCCTGTCGCGCGCAAAGCTGAGTTCACATAATCGCCACGGAAACGTCACATTTTTTTTGCGAGCCCGTCATCTGTTTGTAACGCCCGGCTGCAATAGTTAGAGATAGTTTCCGCTTGGTTGTAACATGGTGCGCGCAAACCCAATCGAAATCATGAAACCTCGACAATTTATTGATCGACATGATCAAGCGTGCCACCGCTGCCAGTCCCCAGGAAATTTGCTACCGATGGGTTAGGTTGCGCCACAGATAGACCCAGAGCCGGGCGCCTCGAGACAGAGCTTCTTCGAGGCGCCCGTTGCTTTTTGTAAACGGATATCTCGTCGCAGCACGACCAAATGCGTGTCATCCCAAGCGGAGCGAGGGACCGCGCAAAGACAAATCTATCCTCCACTTGTACTCGAAGTAATTTGGGTGATCGGGTCGTGACTGTGAGGTCCCTCGTCGTCTGCGCGACTCGGGATGACCAGCGCGAAAAGCGCTACATCACCACGCTTCAGTGCTCGCTCTTTGCTCGATCTGTTCGAGACTCGGGTCGGCGTTCTGAATCCAATCGCGTGTGTCGTTAATTTCAGCTGGATTCACTGGAATCGCGCGCGGAATCGGCTCTGCTCGCGCGACCATCTGGCCTTCATACTTCACCGGTTTGGCGCGTTTGATTGGAAATTTCCAGTGATGTCCGAATCTGTAGAGCGCATAAAACATCGTTTTGGCTTCAACAGCGCTCACCCCGCTGCACCGCATGGCGTAGTAAAACATGCGGTCGCAATCTTGCCACGGTCGCTTCCTGTCCCCGTACGCAACATCGTGCAGCACGGAGGCATTCCGATATCTTCCTTCGAACGGCCCACCCATGAGCGACCAGAGGTAGCGCGGAATGGATGCGCCATCGACAAGTGATCCGATAGGGGCGACCCAGACGTTGCCCTTCGGATCTGTGTAACGCAGTTCGGTTAACAGCGTCATTGTTCGTCCATCGGGATTCCACTTGGTCACCGGCTCGCCATTGTAAAAGCCCCATTTCGTTGCGCCTGGGATGGTTTGGTCATCACTGGGAACCTGGGCCTGATCCTTATCCGACGCGCAGGCGGCGAAGACTCCAGCGAAAACCAGGAACCATTGAACGATTTTTCTGTTTTCCATGTGAGATCAAAACGTTTAACGCTCAACGCCCAATATTCAACCCTGACCTGGCGTTTCACGTTCGATGCTCAGGTGCTTGATTCGAGGTCAAAGACTTCGCTACACTGAAGTAACGGTCGATTCTTCGCGCACTGGTTCTTCTACATGCTTCGGCACGCTCTGCGTGATTGGTTCGCCTTCGGTTTGTTTTCGGTACGGCTGGAGATAAAACATCATGAACACGCCAATCACCACGAGCAACGAACCAATCCATTTCAATAGCCAGCCGGGATCGCGCAAAATCTGTACAGTGCTTTGTCCGAGATTTTCCGGATTCCAGGATGCCTGAGAAATTTTGTAAGTGAGCCCCGTCCAGGTGCGCCACCAGCTGCCCGGATAACTGAACGGATGATTCATCCAGCACGATCCCGTGGCGGTCTCACCGTCGGCAGTCACAATCTGCAGGGTACTTTTAAATCCTGCAGGGCTGTCACTGCCTTCGTTCCGTTTTACTTCGAAGTTCAACAGTTCTAGTCCGATCGGCAGCGACACCGTTTTCCAACCATAGGCAACCAGGATTTGATTTGGTGAAGTTTGTCCCGGCGAATCCGCTCCTTGGTGGATGGGAATTGCAATCTGCCAGCCCGCGGGAGCCCATCGTTCAAAGGTTTCGCCATTTTGCTGAACGCGCACGCGCACTCCATCTGGCAAATCGTTGCTCGCCGGCGCTTTCTCAGAGTTAACCGGGTTGAAATCCATCGAGCTCGCCGCGTGCGGTATCGTTTTATCAATCGTTAGTTGCCAATCCGCCCAACCCGTTTGCAGCGGCTTGTTCAACTCAATCTTGCCGTTCGATCTGCCGCTCTTTCGTGACGCGAGCTCGTAACCGATCGTGCCGTCGTCGGCGACAAACAGGGTCAGATGATTCGGTGTTCCTTCGCCGGGCGCCGGCATTGATGGTGGGCCGCCAGTCGTCGTCAGATCTTTATTGCTTCCATGTGGATTTGTTTGGGGTTCGCCGGCGGGCACACCTTTACCTCGGATTGTCACAAGCACTGCAGGATTGTTTGGTTGCTCGCTTAGGGAGCTGGGTTTGCCATTCTCAATTCGAAAGTCGGCCCAGTATTCATCGATTTTGAGTGTGAATGGCGTACCGGCGATTGCGACGTCGTGACCGAGACTTTCTGCGACATCGAAACTGGCTTCTTTTTCGCCTACCGAAACGAGAACCCGTCCTTTGTTGCCGTTTTGAGGTTGTTCGAGGCGTATCTTCGCGCCGGTGCTGCCGCCCTTGCTAGCACGGCCAATCTGGTCCTCAGGCGCTTTGCTAAAGGCGAATATTGATTCCTCGATATCGACTTCGTGGTTCTTCGGACTCGTCTCGCTCTCCGAAGACGGACGGCTTCCCGCAACCGCGGGATCCCTGCCACTTGGCGATGTTGGCGTCGGCGCAGTGCCCCGTTTCAATTCGAT
>JBKPRQ010000102.1:0-5983 GCA_046734635.1 Verrucomicrobiota bacterium | reverse complement strand
AGCTTGTTCAGTGCCCCGAAAATTTCGTTCGGTAACGGCACCACGACATCTTCTACAGTCGTGGACAATTGGTTAATATTGACGTGCTGCGGAGCCTGCGCACCATGCGCGCACAGGGCAAGGCCAAAGACCGCAGCTACCGTTGAGTTCAAACGTTTACTAAACAGCACCATTGGGAGCTTTGAATGTTGATTTCGAGTTCGTATTCAGGGATTTAGTAACCGAACCTAAGCAGAACCGCTGCCCGACACAAATGCCATTCGAGACGTTGTTTGGTGCACCAATTTGTATTTTTGTGTGGCCTCTTTGTATTGGGCTGTCTGTGGTCAGCATGGAAGTTCCATTCTGCCCATTAACACAATGACATCTAACCAATCGATGAAGCCAACGGCCTCATCTCAAAATGCAGTTCAGAGTGTTTGCCACGACACCCTCGACTTCGTTTCGGTTCCCGGGCTTCCCCAGTGCGATTCGCGTCTGCGCGCTCACGCACTCCCGCCCTATTGTTTTTCAACGATAGCCGTGGCTTATGATGTTTCCTTCCCTCGAAAACACCCTTCGGGCTTCCCGTCCATCTCGCACCGCTTTTCGCGGGCTCGATTCTCCTTCTCGTTAGATCAGGCCTCTTGGTCGGCGCCGCGCTTTAGCGGACAGATGCCGCGCTTCTTCGCGTTCGCGACGAACTCCAGGAATTCGCGTGCCGGCCCCCCAAATTTCATCGCTTCTGCTTTTTCTAGCGCCTGAGAGATGTTCAGTGCGCTCAGGTAAACAAGTTTGAATGCTGATTTGATTTCGTCTCGCTCCTTCGCGGTGAAGCCGGCGCGGCGAAGCCCAATCACGTTTAAGCCGAAGACGTGATTGCGTTCTGCTGCGACGACGAATGGCGGGAGGTCTTTCCCAAATGCGGAACTGCCCTGGACCATCACCAGCCGTCCGATGCGCATGAATTGATGAAATGTCGATCCGCCGCCGAGAAACGCGCCGTCGTCCACGCGCACGTAGCCAGCGAGCAAACAATTGTTGGCGATGATGACATTGCTTCCGATTTCGCAGTTGTGACCTATGTGCGCTCCAGCCATCAGAAAATTGTTGTCGCCGATTTTCGTCGCGCTTTCCTCGGCCGTGCCGCGATGAATGGTGCAGTACTCACGGATAATATTGTTGTTTCCGATTTCGACCTTCGTTTTTCGGTCCGGCGAGAACGAAACATCCTGCGGCGGCGCGCCGATGATCACGCCGTGCCCGATCAAATTGCCGGAGCCGATCGTGACCTCTTGCTCAATGACGACGTGCGATTGTAGGATCGTTTTTCCTCCGATCACCGCCTGCGAGCCCACAATCGAAAACGGCCCGATCTCGACACCGACGCCGAGTTTCGCACTCTCGTCGACAATCGCTGTGGGGTGAATTTTTGCCTGAATCATTTCGCCTTAGAGGACGCCTGCTTCTTTGAAACTGAAATAACCGGGATTCGTTTCCGAAGGCGCGCCGATGATGATGTGATCGAGCAATTTGATTTGCAATAATTCAGCGGCTTCAGCCAGGCGTCTGGTCAAACTATGATCTGTCTGGCTGGGCGAAGCGTCGCCTGAGGGATGGTTGTGCACCACGATAACGGCGTACGCTGAGGAAATGACTGCTGGTCGAAACACCTCTCGCGGGTGCGCGATGCTTTCGTTAATGCTTCCGAGCGAAATTTCTTCAACGCGAATCAAATGGTAACGCGTGTCGAGCAGAATTACGCGCAACGACTCCTTGCGCAGTCGACGCATCTCCGGACCGACGAGCTCGTTCGCAAGTTCGGGCGAGTCGATTTTTTCTTTCACCCATTTTTCTCGAGCCAAGCGATCACCCAGCCCGAAGGCAGCGACAAGTTGAATTGCCTTTGTGAATTTGATCCCTTTGATCTTCGACAGTTCATCCACGGAGCAACGACTCAACCCCGTGAGCGAACCGTATTTTTCCAATAATTGGCGCGCCACATCCACAGCATTTGCGCCCGAGACGCCAGTGCGCAGCAAAATCGCAATCAGCTCCGCATCGGTGAGAGCACGCGCGCCGTGCGCTGCCAGTTTTTCACGCGGGCGTTCGTCCTTGGGGATCTCGTGGATCTTGAGCTGCACCATAAGTCAGAATTTGGAGGGCGGCCGACTCAATCAGGTCTCGCCCGCCTTCGCTCGCTACGGCGTGGCAAGCGAGAGCTCGACCCTCCATGCACGGAAGTCAGACGCGAAGTTGGTCAAACATCTCACACAAGACCTCACCGAGGAAGAACAGTGCCTCGCCGTAAGGATTGGACCCGATTCCATCCAGGCCGCCTTGTGCTTCGCGAATCAAATCGCTGCCAGCGGCAATCGATTCATTGAGCGCTCCATTCGACGCGCCATTCTTTAAGAGATCAATCATTTCTTCGACTCGCTCTTCGAGCACAAGCTGGCAACAGCGTTCCCGCTCAAACTCCGACGCTGAACGCAGGAAAATTAAGACCGGTAGCGTGAACTTGCCTTTGCGGAGGTCGGTCCCAAGGGTCTTGCCGGTTGCTCTTTCGTTCCCGGCGAGATCGACGCAATCGTCGTAGATCTGATACGCAGTCCCAATTTGAAACCCAAAATTCTTGAATCGCTCGATCACATCCGGGTTCGCTTCACTGATTACAGCAGACAACTCCGCCGCTGCGGAGAACAGTGACCCAGTCTTCATTTGTACGATTCGCAAGTAATCCTGAACGCTGAGGTTGAGATCAAATTTGCGCTGTGTCTGGATCATTTCGCCGGAGCAAACGGTGGCGGCGGTACGCGCAATCGCACGGCTGACCTCCGAGTTCTCGAAATTTGTCGATAACGTGAGTGCATGAGCAAACAGGCAATCTCCCAGCAAAACACTCAACGAATTTCCCCAGCGCGCATTTGCGGTGGGCTGCGCTCGCCGTCGCTCCGCTTCGTCCATCACGTCGTCGTGCACCAACGTCGCGATGTGGATGAGTTCCACGATCACAGCGAGGTCGACATGCCCCGAGTTGATTTCGCCGGTTGCGCCACCGGCCAAAAGTGTGAGCAGCGGCCGCAAACGTTTCCCACGACTACCGATGGCGTACACAACGTATCCCTCGATGGCCGGATCGAAAGCCGCTGCTTGTTGAGCAATGCGCGCCTCGACTTCGTCGATGTGCGGCTGAACCAATTTCGCCACTTTAGCCAGCGAGCCGGCAGGCGAGCCGGCCGTCGCAGTCCCGGTCCGACCCAGGCGTGAGCGCGCGGAGAGTTCCACGAGGCGAGAATAGCGGGGTGAGTTGTGTGTTGTCAAAGCAACACGAGCAATTTTTGTAGGGCCTTTAGAAGCGGACGCGTCTGACACAGACGCCCTACGATCGTCAGCGCTTTCGCAACCAGGCGTCGGTGCCGTACTTCTGCTGCGCAAATTCTCGCGCGCGATTCAAAATTTTGTCGTCGAGTTTCCGCTCGCTGTAATCGGGCGACAAAGCCTGTACGAATCGTCGCGCAAGGCCATTCTCAAGATCAATGCCCTGGATGCTGCCCTGCTGTAGCAGACCGCGACGTGTCCGTCGTTGAGCTGCGCCCGCAACTTTGCTGCCATCGATCATCACATCCGCACGCACAGGGTTTTTGAAACAGTTACTGTAGCGGCGGTCTGCGATCGCCGACTCCAGCACTTTGAATTCACCACTTGTTGGTTTCCGGCGGTCACAGACCGCCGCTACAGGTACCAGTTCTGCGCGCACCCCGGTTCGGCTCAACGCATCGCACAGAGCTCGATGAATCGTTTCATAAATCGACATTGATGATTCACCGAACGCGAGATTGTCCGCGGGAATTACAATCGAATATGTGATGTCCTCGCCGTGAAACACGATCCCGCCACCTGTCCAACGCCGGACCAAATCGCGTTCGCCCTGGTAGCTGGATACGTCGGCAAATCGACCAAAGTATCCAAAGGAGAGAGCAGGGGATTGCCAGCGATAAAAGCGAATAACGGGAACCGTGGCGCCCTCGAGTACCGCTTCGTCAATCGCCATGTTCATGGCGGCGGAGTGCGCGCCATCTTCGCGATAAACATCCAGCGCCGTGACCAACTTCTCCGTCATTCCGAGGGAAGCGAAGCGGAGTCGAGGAATCCCGCTGCATTGCTGAGTGGTAATTCCTCGGGATGGCTCGACATGACAAAATTAGCCGCCTATCTCCTCCAAAATTTTCGCCACAGCTTCTTGCGGCTTTGGATGCGCGGTGATCGGTCGACCTATGACGAGATAGTCTGCGCCAGCCTCAAGCGCCTCGCGCGGAGTCATGAATCGCTTTTGATCGCCCGGCTCCGACCAAGTCGGGCGAATTCCCGGGACTACGATTTTGATTCGATCCCCGAATTCGCGTCGCAGTATTTTGATCTCGTGTGGACTCGCTACGATGCCATCGATTCCGTTTTCGATGCCAAGTCTCGCTAGCCGCAGAACCTGATTTTCGATCGTGTCTGAAACTCCGGCTTCGTGCAAAGTCTGCTCGTTTGCGCTCGTAAGCACAGTGACCCCAAGAATTAATATCTTACCTTTCCGCCCGGTTGCGGCCCGGATCATTTCTGCTCCGCCGCTTAGATGAATTGTTAGCATCTGCACGCCCAGCGTTGAGGCCGCAGCAACAGCGTTCGCCACCGTGTTTGGAATGTCGAACAGCTTGAGATCGAGAAAAACCTTGCCAAGAAATGCCCCGCCACGAATAACCGCCGGGCCTGTAGCTGTGTATAATTGCAGACCGACTTTGAAATAACCGACAGCCGAGTGCAGCTCGCTAAGGAGATCAAGCGCCGCTTTGCCTGTCGCCACGTCCAAGGCGACGATGATTTTGTCAGCTGCTTTCGTCATTCCAAGCGAAGTCGAGGAACCCCGCGGCACTACCTTTGACTGGCAACACGGGATGTCTGGACTACGCTCGACATGACGATATGCAAGTCCTCGCTCCTGCGAAGATAAATCTTTCACTTAAAATTCCTGGCCGGCGGAACGATGGTTTCCACGAGATCGACACGCTCATCACGCCAATTTCGTTGTACGACATGTTAAGAATCGATAAAGGGGCCCCGGGAAAGGGCATCGCGTTTCGTTGCGACGATCCATCGGTCCCGCAGGGCGACGACAACCTGGCTGTCCGTGCGGCGACGGCGTTCTTTGCGACGACCAAGATCGAGCCCGCAGTGTCGATCGAGCTCGAAAAGAAAATTCCACATGGCGCGGGATTGGGCGGCGGAAGCAGCGACGCCGCTTCGGTATTCCTTGCCCTCAATGAATTCTTCGATGCAAACCTCTCGGCTGAAGCGCTTGCCGAAATGGCAGCGCCGATTGGATCAGACGTTCCATTTTTCCTTTTTCAGTCCGCGGCCCTATGCAAGGGGCGCGGCGAAATGGTTACGCCGATCAAATTGAAGAGAAAGTTTTCGATCCTGCTGTTGAAACCGGCCTTTGCCGTCCCCACTGGATGGGCATACTCGCGCTGGCAAGGTTCTCGAGAGATTCCTGAAATTAGTTATGAAGCGCAGGAGTTCGCCGATCAGACCTTCGTGAATGATCTGGAGCATCCGGTATTCGAGAAATTTGTCTTTCTCGCGCAGTTGAAAATGTGGCTGCTCACTCAATCAGAAGTCGGCGCGGCGCTCATGTCCGGTTCCGGTTCGACAATGTTTGCCGTCATTCGTGAAAACGCTGATGGCGATTCTTTGGCGAACCGCGCCAAAGCCGCGCTCGATCCGGAATTGTGGACGTGCGCGTGCAACACGCTCTAAGTCAAACCCGCGAGCGGCGGCGTCCGACCCCGCGGCGGGATGAATATTTCACAGGTCTTCGTTTTGGTTCGATCTTCGCAAGTCCGGTACCGCTTTTTACTTCCATGATCTGATCCCGCAAAAGCGCGGCGCGTTCGAACTCGAGGTTTGCCGAGGCTTCCTGCATCTCTTCTTCCAGTTCGCGCAGCAATTCGGTCAC
>JBKPRQ010000101.1:0-5914 GCA_046734635.1 Verrucomicrobiota bacterium | reverse complement strand
GAACAAGCCGATTGATTTATCCAAGTTCGACATAGGCCCGAAGCCGAAAGACGCAGAAGCCTTTCTGAATCGCGCCGGCGCTCGCGCGTTTAACGGCGACATGAACGGCGCGATTGCGGACTGCACTCGCGCGATTGAGCTGGATCCGAAATCTGAGCCCGCGGTTTCCAAACGCGGCGCACTCAAGTTGCAGAAAGGGGACTACGACGGCGCGATCGCGGATTTGACTCGCGCGATCGAGCTAAGCCCGAACACTGCTGATTATTACAGCGACCGCGGCCTGGCCAAGCTGCGCAAGCGCGACAACGACGGCGCGATCGTCGATTTTACGCGCGCCATTGAGCTCGACGCGAAAAATGCGATCGCATATCGAAACCGGGCTCTGGCCAAAAACATTAATGGCGACGCGGACGGCGCGATTGCCGATTACAATCGCGCGATTGGGTTGGATCCAAAAAACGCCGGCGCATCCAACATCCGCGGCATGATCAAAAAATCCAAAGGCGATCTGGACGGCGCGATTGCCGATTTCAACAGCGCCATCGAATTGAACGAGAAGCTCGCGATCGCCTACAAAAATCGCGGCGAAGCGAAACAAGCGAAAGGCGACGCCGCCGCAGCCAACGAGGATTTGAAACGCGCTGGGGAATTGGATCCGCGATTGCGAGAGGAAGAGTCTTCTGCTGACCACGTCGATCGCAGTACCGCTAAAGGCAAGGAGAAGGAATCTGCAGCATCAGTAGAAGATTTTTTCAACCGCGCCGAAGTTAAAAAGGCCGCCGGCGACTTAGATGGGGCTATCGCGGACTACGATCGCGCCATTCAACTCGATCCAAAGGACGCTGCGATTTACAATAACCGCGGCCTCGCCAAGCAAGAAAAGGGCGATCTGGACGCCGCGATCGTCGATTTCAATCGTGCGATCCAACTCAATCCGAAAGATGCTGTCGCCTGTAGCAACCGCGGCAACACCAAGCGCGACAGGGGGGACATGGATGGAGCTATCGCCGATTACAATCGCGCCATCCGACTCGATCCGAAATACGCGTACGCTTACTACAACCGTGGCCTTGCCAAAAAGCAGAAGAGCGATCTAGACGGAGCTATCGCCGACTACAATCGCGTGATCGAACTCGACCCTAAATTCGCAAAGGCCTACTGCGACCGCGGCGTGGCCAAGCGAAGAAAGGGCGATCTGAATGGAGCCATTAGGGACTACGATCGCACCCTCGAGCTCGATCCGAAATATGCCATTGCCTACTTCAACCGCGGCAACGCCAAGGATGACAAGGGCGACCTAAAAGGAACTATTGCCGATTATGATCACGGCATCGAACTCAACCCGAAAGATTCGAAGGCCTACTACTACCGTGCCGAGGTCCACGCTAAAAAGAAGGAGTACGAAGCCGCGGTCGCGGATTCGCTGAGGGCTATTGAACTAAACCCGAAAAACGGAGACTACTGCTTATCTCTCGGCTGGTATGAGCTCTTCAATCACAAGCCTCGTGAGTCGGTTGCCGCGTCTCTCAAAGCTCTGAAGCTGTCGCCGGATGACGCCGTGGTGATCAAGACCAATCTCGCTCACGGTTACCTGTTCGATAACCAATTCGATAAGGCGAAGGCCATCTATTTGGAGAACAAGAATGCCAAGCTCCACGACGGACGGGTCTTTAGCCAGGCGGTGCTCGATGACTTCAAAGAATTTCAGGAGGCGGGCATTACTCATCCGGATATGGAAAAAATCAAAGCCCTGCTTGCCACTAAAACCGATGCACGATGAATACCTCGAAGCACCTCGAATGGAGGAGCCAAGATCTGGAGGAAGAGGAGAAAAAATAACTCACCCACATTCCGTTCCCTATGAGAACGAAACCAGCTACCAGGTTTATGGTGGCGCAAATTCGAAAGGATCAATTATGAAACACATCGTAATATTAGCAGCTGCGCTCGTTATCGCTTTGAGCGGCCAGGCTTTCGCCCGCCTCGGCCAGACCGAAGATCAAGTCAACGCGCTTTTCGGAAAGCCGATTGATCCGGGTAAACCAGATAGCGATGGCATAACAACAAACATGTATAAGAACCCAACAGGCGAATACCTTGCTGTGGTCCAGTTCTTAAAAGGTCACAGCATTACCGAGTCGTATGCCCGCGTGGATAGCCGGAAGCTTTCGGAAAAGGAATTATCGATCTTTCTCCAGGGAAATTCTGCCGGCAAGGAATGGAAAAAAGATCCGCGCAAGCTCGCATGGGAAAGAAGCGATCACCACGCAGCTGCATGGTGCGAAACGATGGCGGGACGACCCACGCTCCTCATCCGCGCCAAATAATTAGAAGCAATTTCATGCCAGGAGTTGACGTACGTTTCGAGGTAAGACATCAACTATGCCCCGACTCCGAGACAAGGATTTGCGCCTGAGTATTACTGCAGTTTTGCTCCTTACGTTGGTGGGCTTGCGACCGCTGGATGCAAGGTCTACGGCAAAGAACTCACAACAGAGCCGCGCGTTCACAGAGGCATTGGCCGAAGCGAGACGTCTTTCCGACACCGAAGCGGGAAAAGCATACCAAGGTGAGTTCGGAAAAATGGTTGCACCGCGCCTGGGTGACATCGTCGGCGAATGCACAAAGAATCTTGGCCCGACAGTTAAATTTCAGGTTGTTTTTGTTTTTGCGGCCAACGGTCGACTGGAACAGGTATTAGGAGGGCCTAAGGACCAGCCAGCCGCGAAATGTGTCGGCGATAAATTCCGCGATCTCCAGCTTCCCGCTCCGCCGCACGCCAACTGGCCAGTGTCATTGTCGATCGACATTAGCCCCGAGAACGCTCCACGACTTCTCGCCGAAGCATTGAAGCTAATGGAAACCGGGACATGGGAAGTGGACGTTACAATCAGCCGGGCGTTCAAGTTCCGCGTCCATGGGCTCCTAGCCGGTCAAGATTTTGATCTCACAGTCGAGCCTGAGGACCGAAACGCTTTCCGGGTAATCGCGATTAAAGGCCAACTGTGGACAAGCTTTGACGGAAGTAAAACTTGGAAATTGGAAGACGCCAAAGGCGACGCGGTTGCTCAACGGTTTTATGGTTTTGTGCACTACCCTCTTCGTTCCGAGGCCGTATCGCCCGCGCTACAAGTCGTTAAGCAGGAAACGCACGATGGCGACACGTGGATGCAGCTTCGCCCGAAAAAATCTGATAAGAAAAAGGCCGAGCTTCAGCAGACTGAATATTGGATTGCGATCAGCCAGGACGCCAAGCGCAATGGCGTCCGGCATTACGAAGGCCCGGTCACGGAACCAGGCCACGAGAAGGAACCGTTGCATTGCGTGGCGACCTATCAGCCCACGAACGACAAAACAATTCAACCGCCGGCCAACCCGGTCGCTCAGATAAAAGATGAGACGAATGCGGCCGAGTCACCGTCGCCAGCGGCGGACAACACACCAAGGAGCGGCAGTCTCACATCCGCCGCCGGCGCATCGGCGTCTTCGACATCGCCTGCTAATGAAGAGTCTGTTGCGGACCTGGTTAACGGCGGGATCGAGAAAGCGAAGGACGGTGACTTGGACCGAGCTATAGCCGATTTCGATCGCGCGATCGAAATCGATCCAAAGGACGACGCCCCATATTTTAACCGTGCTCAAGCCAAATGGCAGAAGAAGGACGCGGCCGGCGCCATTGCCGATTACACCCGAGCCATCGAACTCGGTTCCACGAACCCGGCCGCTTACAACAATCGCGGCAACGCCAGGGCCGAGAATAACGACCGTGATGGCGCAATTGCTGATTACACACGCGCCATTGAACTCAGGCCTGATTACGCACGCGCTTACTACAATCGCTCTATGGCAAAGGAAGCCAAGGGCGATAAGGCGGGCGCGGAGGCTGACTTCAAGACCGCAGCGAAACTCGATCCCGAATTGGACAACGAACAGTCGACCGCGGATTCAAAAGACAATCGTCCTTCGCGGGCAACAACAGTGAGCCTTCTCGATGGTAAGCTCAAGTTTGAGATTCCCTCTGATTTCTCTCGCGATCCCGGCGATCCCAAGGAGCCGAAGACCGTGGCCAGGTTCTCTGGCCCGGACGGAGCATGGGGAGAAGTGCTGCGCGGGACTCACGGACTCACGCCGGAAGATCTACCCGGTTATCTCAAAAAACGTGTGGACGAATACAGCAAAGGCTTCAAATGGTTGCCAAAGGATTCGCACCTGCAGTGGCTGAAAAAAGACATCGTGACGATCAATGGCCGCAAATGGGCAGACTGGCGGTTCGTACCAATGCTGAAGGGGGGAAAGGATTATCAAAAAAACCCAGTGTACACGCGTTTCCTAACGACTTCTTACAAAGGTCAGCTCTTGGAGGTCACGTTTACCTCGAACCTGAACGCTAAGTCCGAGTTAAAGGAAGAGATCAATCACATCATGGACTCAGTGCACCTCGAAGAATGAAGCAGCATATCACATCCGTATTCGGTGCCGTGCTTTCGCTTGTCGCCGCATCGGCCTTTGCGCAAGAGCAGAAAAAACCGCCAGCAAGATCTGTTTCGCCGGATGGCAAGTGGGAATTGCGCGCTGGCGCGCGTGAACAGGACGATTTTGTTATCGCAAAAGCGGGCAGCGACCAGACATCCGTCGTGCTCTCCGAAGAAGAATACGTTGACGGACTCGCAGAAGCACTGGGTCGAAAGCCTGGGTACGCAAACATCGTTTGGGCGTCGGACTCTAAACGGTTTGCATATAACCTGCAGCCAGCCAAGGGCTATCAAACGGTGCAATTTTATCAACTCGACGGAGACACGTGGCGCAAGCTCGATTCCTTGGAATCTAACGCCGCCACAACTGCGCCGCTCGATCGTTCGATGGCAAGGCAAAAGAAAAAGCTGAAACAGCCGCTCTGGCCGTTTTTGACAAGCTGGCAGGTCCGCAAATGGATCGACTCAAGCACTGCGCTTTTATATGCCCATAGGGCTGAAACTTTCGAAATCAGCGACGAAACAAAAGAGGTGACTGCGTCTTTTTTCTTCACGCTCAAGTTCGATCCTGCAGGTAAGTGGGAAGTTATCAGGACTCGTGAAGTGCCGCCAAAAGAATTGGAAAATCGTCAAAATGCATCAGATGTCGAAAAAAGGAAATTGAACAACTAGAGAAGGAACCATGAGAGCGTCAAAACTGAAGTCATTAGCGTCTATTCGTGTGATTGGTGGACAGAATTTCTTAACCGGAGTCTTAATTCTGTTGTTCTCTTCAACCGCTTTTTCGCAGGGCGACTTTTCGGCGTTCTGGAAAGAATTTAAGTCGGCGGTTGTCGCTGGCGATAAGGCAAAGGTGGCCGGCATGACCAAATTCCCACTGTCAATGTCGTATGGGGTCAAAGCGGTAAAGAACAAGGAGGATTTCTTGCGGCGTTATGACGAAATTTTCAAAGGCGAGGCCAATGCCGTCCAATGTTTTGCGGGTGCCAAACCGCAGAAAGAATCCGCCGGGCGTTATGAGATCTACTGTCCCTTTAAGGACACTCCAAACGACTGGGAAAACGCGCCGATTCGCTTCTTGTTCGAAGTGACCAAAACCGGATGGAGATTCTCCGGTCTCGACAATATCAACGAATGACTTGGAGTAAGCCCAGAAAACAATGAGATCGGCGTTCATGTTCGTCTCAGTCGATGTTTTCAAGTAACCGAATGCGAATTCGAATTGTCCTTAGAGTGGCTTGCCTAGCAGGGTTGCTGGCTTCCAGCTACGGCGCGGCCGGAGTTGAGTTGAACAACCCGACAGCTCTGGCCTTTGACCACTCTGGCAATCTGTTTGTCGCGGATCATGCGGCCGAAACAATCTTCAAACTACCTCCCGATGGAACAAGAAGCGTTTTTGTTACCGGCGTTCGTTTGTCCGATGGCAATGGGCTTGCGTTTGA
>JBKPRQ010000100.1:0-8085 GCA_046734635.1 Verrucomicrobiota bacterium | reverse complement strand
AAACTGGTGAACGGACCAAATCGCGAGATCATTCGCGGCGAGGTCTCGATCTTCCGAGGAGGCGCAGGTGGGTTATCGTATTTTTCGAAAGGCTCGCGTCCTTGCGGCTTCCACGTGGGCGGCACCTGGGAGGCACTCATTTGCGCTTGAGCTGATGGCTCGTCGGCCTTCGTTGAGACTACGGCCGACAGATAGAGTACGGCTGATAGCAAAAGAAGAGTTAATAGCTGGTAGTTGATAGCTGATCCGTCTTCGCCAAGGCTATGGCGGACGGGTAGTCGTTTTGTGTTCATAACTGAAGTGGAGTTGATAGTTAATAGCTGATGGCTAGTCAGTAGAAAGCGGCGTCAAGTTCGCCACGGCGAATCCGTCCTGTGGCGGACCGCCGCACTCCAAGGCGCCCTGCGCGCAAAAGAAATTCGTCGACTTGCCGTATCGCTGCGTCGCCGTTTCATTTCGACGTTCAAGGCCTCGGCCGCGGAGTCGGGCGCCCCCTCGGAGTGGGCATGGTCCTTGGCGTTGGAGTTGGCCGCACCGTAGGTGAAGGAGTAACTGAGGGTGTAACAGTCGGCGTCACCGTCGGAGTAGGTGTAGGAGAAACCGGAGGGGTTGCAGTCGCGGTCGGTGTGGGTGATGCTGTTGGGGTTGGTGTCGGCGTGGGACCCTGGCCGCCTGGGAATACCCGAACGTAATAAACATCTTCTTCGTGTTGGCCCCGGTTCGGATTGAAGTTAAAGGTGGCGGAGTAAGCCACATTACCGCCGGTTTCATCGGAAACCATCGTGATATAGTCGCCTATCTTGTTCTGATTGGGATAGCCTTCAAATGGATTAAACGCATTAGTTACTGCAACGTTAGGCGCCCATGTTACGCCCGCGTCCGTGCTATAGGAGTAGAATAACTGCGAGTCGGTGTTATTCGCCGCATTGCGCGTGTCATACCAGACAGCATCGAGCCGCCCATTGGGCGCTACTGAGAATGTTCCAAACCAGTGCCACTTGCTGGGATTAACCGGATCGTCATTGACCTTAACCGGTGCGCTGAAGGTTAATCCGCCGTCCGTGCTGCGCACGAACATCACGTCGGTCGTGCTTCGCCCTGGAGGCACCACGCTGGCCAACATGTAGATGTTGTCATTGGTCGGACCGCCGGAATGATCAATCGCCAGGAATAACATCCCATCGAGTCCTGCTGGGTTAATTCCACCGCCGGACAGCTCACCACCCATGTCAACCTGCGTATTCTGGTCGAAGATTGGTGTCTGATCGCCGAACTGCGCGTTGCTCGAGCGTACACAATAAAAGGGACTGAATCCTTCGCCACCAATAAAAAGGTTACCATTCGAATCGACGTCAAGTGTTCCGTCTGTAGGCTCGTTTGGAATAAGGATGGGCGCCTGCCAGGTGATCCCGCCATCGGTCGATCGTTGGAATTGTACGCCGCTACCACTGCAGTTAGCCCCGTCGCTTGACTGGTATTGGAAGCCATGCCCAGGGCCGCCTGTTTTATCTATGGTGAACCATTGCTTGTCGCCTCCCTCTGCCAGTCCGTCGGCCTGCAGTTCTAGCCAGGATTGTCCCCCATTAGTTGACTGGTACATGTTCTCACAAAATGTCTGCAGCAGGCTGAGATAGAAGAACGTACCTGTCTCATCGGAGTTCGTAACGGGGTCGCTGCGAAAAACGTTATCTTCCAAGACACCGGGAAAAGTCCACGTCACACCGCCATCGGTCGTATATCCCCAACCACCCTGTCGGAAGTTAGAGTTGACGTTATTGAATTGCCTCCAGCCGATCGTCATCTTGTTGCCGTCGGTTGGGTCGACTGAGATCGAGCATTCGTTCGCGGCGTCGCCAACGATATTCTGGCCATTCGCATCAACATTCGCCTGATAACTTGTGAATACGCCAAACTGCGAGACCATTCGGGGAGACGTCTCCAGCCGGAAAATGTACGTCGGCGGCATGTCGTATTTTTCAAGCGGCCGCTTTTCGTGCGGCTTCCAGGTCGGCGCGAGTTGGGCCAAAGCGCAGTTAGCTGATAGTTGGTAACCAATGGCTAGCAGAAGAAAAACGGCGCAGCAACGCCGCCGCCTCCTAAGCGCGGTGTGCCCACAAAAGAAATTGGTCGTATCGCCGTGTCGCCGTTTCATCCTGGCGTTCAAGGTCTCGGCAGCGGAGTCGGCCGACCTCTCGGGGTAGGCACGCTCCTAGGCGTGGGGGTTGGTCGTACCGTGGCTGTCGGTGTGGCGGTAGCTGTCGCGGTCGCAGTAGGTGTAGGTGTAAGTGTAGGAGTTGGCGTCGGTGTAGGTGTAGGCCCGCCCGAAGGAGAAACCCGCACATAATAAACGTCTTCTTCATGCTGTCCTGTGTTCGGGTTCAAATTGAATGTGGCAGGATATGCCACGTCGCCGCCGGTGTTGTCGGATACGATCGTAATGTAATCGCCAATCTTATTTTGGACTGGATAACCTTCGAAAGGATTGAATGGATTACTTACCGCGACGTTAGGCGCCCAGGTAACACCACCGTCCGTGCTCCAGGAATAGAACAGCTGTGAATCGGTATTGTTCGGAGCATTCCGCGTGTCCATCCACACGGAATCAATACGTCCATTGGGCGCGACCGCGAGCGTGCCGAACCAATGCCATTTGCTCTGATTGACGGGATCATCAGTGATCCGTTGCGGCGTGCTAAAGGTCAGTCCACCATCCGTGCTGCGCGAGAACATGATATCGCTCCCGTTACTGGCACTGAATTGCTGCACCGTGGCAAGCATGTAGATATTGTTATTTGTGGCCGTCCCAGAGTGGTCTATTGCCAGGAAGATTTGCCCTGCCAACCCTCCTGGGTTGATCGCCGCGCCAAAAAGCGTGCTGCCGCCGAGGTTGACTGAAGTGACCTGGTCAAAAGTCGGTGTGACATTCCCGTCCTGAGCGTTACTCGAGCGAACGCACCAAAAGCTGCTCCCCTCATCGCCGCCGCCGACGAAGAGGTTGCCGTTCGTATCCACATCGAGCGTTCCCCAGACCGGAGAGTTGGGAATGCCAATGGCAGGCTGCCAGGTGACCCCACCGTCAGTAGAGCGTTGAAATAGCCCGGAAACGCAACCGCTAATACCGTCGGTTGACTGGTATTGGAACCCATGACCGGGACCGTCGGTCTTATCGATGGTGAACCACTGCTTGTCCGCTCCCCCTGCCTCTCCGTCGGGTTGGAGGCGCGTCCAGGTCTGGCCAAAATCAAGCGAACGGTACATGTTAACGCAAAACGACTGCAGGAGACTAAGATAGAAAAAGTTACCTATCTCATCGGATTTTAACACCGGGTCGCTGCGGAAAACCCCGGGTTCCAAGACACCGGGAAACGTCCAAGTCGTACCGGCATCGGTCGTAAATCCCCAGCCGCCCTGCCGGAAGTCAGATTGAACACTGTCAAACTGTCGCCAGCCGATTGCCATTCTGTTGTGGTTTGTGGGATCAACCGTAATGGATGTTTCATTAGCCGCGTCGCCAAGTATGTTATTGCCGCTGGCATCGACGTTCACCTGGAAGCTGGTGAACAGACCGAATTGCGAAATCATGCGTGGGCCTGTCTCCAAGCGATAGATGTACGCGGGCGGCATGTTGTATTTTTCCAGCGGTTCGGTCATGCGCGGTTTGTGCGATGGTCTTTGTTCGGAAGCAGTCGCTTGGGCGCGAGCTGAGGGCAGGTAGCTGAACCCTAATAGCAGAAGTAGTAGCGCTACTAGTTGGCAGCCGAAGGTCGGTTTCCGGTCATCAGCTATGGACTTCTTGATAAAAGCGAAGCGTTCTTTCTCGGTTATGGTTGATCCGCTTTCGCCAAGGCTACGGCGGACAAATAGTTCTCTCCTCATGATCGTCAATAAGTTAAGGCTGAATTGTAGTCCCGACGCGCCATTGCAGTGGCAGCAACAACGCGATCTATGGCACCTCGGCAACGCCTTCACCTACTACTCGCGAAATTGTTCGCGAGCAGGTGGTGCGCAGGCACGGTGAGGCGGCTACAACAAATTACCCGTTAAAATAACTCCCGTTGTAAGTTTCTAATTTCCTGTTTTGCAACTTAGTAACTCTTCTAGCTTTTCAACGTCAACACAGCGACCGTTAGCCAGGCGTCGGCCGAGGATGCGGCGTCGGTCGCGGTCTGGGCGTGGGATGATGCGGCGGCGTAGGCGTCGGTGTCACACTTGGCGTGACAGTCGGCGTCACACTTGGGGTGATTGTAGGCGTTGGTGTTACCGTCGGTGACACGCTTGGAGTTGGTGTTGGAGTCCCGCAGACTGGGTATACATAGTCCACACGCAGGTCTGGAGTCAGCGAGCCTTGGAAGCAAGAGAACGACGTGAACGCGTTCAGGTCTTGCTGGATGCCGCTGGCTGCCGTCAAGCCGTTGTTGGCGGTCGCCCCGTAGATCACCGACAGCGTATCCGAGTCTTCGGGCAGTATCACCTCGAACTCGGCCGTGGGGCCAGGAATGTTGAAGTAAGTGGTCTTCCACCTGATGAGGAACTGCCGATTGGGCGGACTTCCCACTGTCTGTGTAAAGATACCGCAGTCTGGGCAAACACCGGTTTCGTCGGTGCGCAGGTCGTCATAGTATGGAAACAGGGTATTGAGGTACGGACCGCCTTGATCAGGGTTTACCGGCACGCACTGCTGCCAATAGAACAGCTTTTCTCCGGGCGTGGTTGTCAATTGCAGATCGCCGTTCGACCCGGCAAAGGCCACCGAAACCGGAGTGCCATATACATTGACCGGGAACGGAAGATTGACCTGCGTGAAGCAATCGTCGCAGTGGTTACCGATATCGTCACCTCCGGGGATTATCGTGTCAGCGCCAGTCTCTGTCGTGTATTGCGCCGGCGGGCAACCTTCTACCGTATAACTGCCCGAGAACTCCGCGCAAGGATTGCCATCCGTATCGGTGACCGCTCCGGCAGCAATGTGCGCATCGACGGTCCCGCCGAATGGGATATTCAGCGTGAAGTGGATAGTAGTGTCTCCGTTCTCAAGCGCGTGCCCCGTCACGGTAGCGCCAGCGTTGCCAGTCAACTGTAAATCAGTGTCCTGTACTGAGGCTGGATCGACAGCCAGATTCCAGTTCACGAAGTAGTCATAGGTGCCGGGTGCTGGTGGTGTGAAGGTCCCACCAACGGCTGGAACGGTGTCCGTCACTGCCAGTTGCTCTACAGCAAAACGAAACGTGCACTGGAATTCCAGGACTGGATCGTTATTGGAGGCCTGATTAAACGCGCCAGCAGGAATATGCATCGTGTTTAGGCCCGATACCACTGGCGAGCTATCGAAGTCGAACTCTATCGTCTGGTCACCGTTCGAAATGGTAAAGGTGTCCGCCGGGATGCCGTTCACCTCGAAATCGCTGGCATCCACAGTCCCGGGAGCCACCGGATCACTCAAATTAACAAAAAAGACAGTCGGCGCAGTCCCAACGACCAGGCTGCCGCAAGCCGGATCAGCGGTGGTCACAGAGAAACCAACCAGATCTCTGTCGCTAAAGGCATCCTGCTGCGATGCGCTGTTGATAGCCACTCGCCCATCGGCCCATGAAGTGACGTGCTTGGCGCCTATCGCCGAGCCGTAATCATAGTCGCCTACGTACACCGACACGATGTTCGGGTCAGGTTGCGCAGGCAACGGGCTTACCACGTCCGAGAGCGTATCGTCAGGAAGCCAGCTCGCACCGTTGTCGTTGGACTTGCGCGACCACATCCGGTAACACGGAACACCGGTGTTACCAACTGTGCAGTCGGCGCTCTCACGCGCGTCATACCATGTCGCCAGAAGAGTACCGGTCGGGCTGACCGACAGGTTAGGCTGCCACTGGGGACGAGTACCGCCGTCAGTGTTCAGCAGGAACGGCGTGCCAAATGTCGAACCACCGTCGGTGGAGCGAACGTAATAAACGTCGCCCGGGTCAGTGCCAGCGCCATGCTGGGCGTAAACCAGGTGGACGAAGTTACCGTGCGCGGCGGGTTCACCCCAACCTTCGTGCCGCCAGTAACCGCCGAGATCGTCAAACATGCAGGCGAAGTAACCAACAGCCGTAACGCCAGGTCCAGGAAAGCTGGGGCCGGTATAGGGATGAGCCCAGGTAACACCGCCGTCAGTTGATTTAAAGATGTTATTAACATCGTTGTGCGGGAAACCACCGCCGCCTTCATCCATACCTGCGATATACACTGCCCCGCCTCCAGCCATATCACCCGTGATCTGCACGTCGCGCATGAAGGTACCGGTGTTGCTCACCAATACCGGGGCGTGCCAGGTGGCACCGTTGTCACTGGAGAAAGTCACCGAGAGCGCGCCACTGCCTACATTGAAGTCGTTCCAGGAAACATACATCCGTCCGAAGAACGGAGAAGATGGGTTATTGTCCACCCAGCCAGACTCGCGATCGTCACCGGAGCCGCCGTTGTGAACGCAACCATAATGGACCCAGCTATCCGGATCCCACGGAGTGCTGGATTTGAAGCCGCCGAGGCCACCGCCGCATTGTGCATCGAAAATCCAGACTGTGAACGCCTCGCCGCTTGCGTTGTTGTAGAGCACAACAGGGTCACCCAGCGTATTATCAAATGGGCTTTGACCGTTGGCCCGTGTGAGGCGGTTGAAAGTGAGGCCGCCATCGGTAGAGACCGACAGACCCGAGATGTTGATCGGATTGGCGTTGACGCCTCGTGAGTCGTTGAACGCCACCAAGACTAAATTGGGGTCATCGGGGTCGGACGTAGTGTACGTCTCTGACTGGGTAATATTGGGAGAGATCTCCGTCCCGGTAATCACGTCTACATCCGTACTCCCAAAAGCCACGGGAGACGTCAGATCATGCACAAGCTTGGAAAAGGCGGTGGCAGTTCCCCCTTGATCCGGCTCTGCACCGCCCTTTGCTTCGCCGCAGAAAATCATGATAGCGCCAGCCCGGAAGTTTTCCATCTTGTTAATGCCTTTCTGGCGAATCTTGGAGCAATCAAACATCGGAGGAACAAGCGCGTGGATGCCCCCCGACCTGGTGACAACCTTGTATTTCCCAGGTGACGGAGCGACAACGCGCTTGGCAGCTGCGCCGCGAACGGCTGGTTTCGCCGTGGCGACGGTACCGAACACGAGCAGCGAAACGCCGGCCAGAGCCATAAACAGGCCGACCAGG
Organism: Verrucomicrobiota bacterium; assembly: GCA_046734635.1. GTDB lineage: Bacteria > Verrucomicrobiota > Verrucomicrobiia > Chthoniobacterales > UBA10450 > Udaeobacter. Next base: position 895 of record JBKPRQ010000100.1, on the reverse strand, counting down.
ATGCGCAGATTAACGAACCCGCCTTCGTCCCGCAGACGCGGGACTACGGCACGACGAGACTGAGGAGTAGATTTCTTTTTCATGCGGTGGAGTTTTGGACTAAATGGTGGCTTTCGCTGAAGCGCCCGGCGTACTTCAACGTATTTTCTGTTCTTCCTGCGGAAGTGCCGGGATCCGCCTTCGCCAAGGCTGCGGCGGACAAACTGGACTCCCCTTTTAGTGGAATGCGGTAAAAAGTGTCAACATTATTTTTTGATTTCTGAGGGCACGGTCCTTGTAGTGGCGTGTGTCGCTGCAATTTACTTCATTGCATTCGAAACTTGTCCCGGGCGACATCAATTGCTTCGCAAAGCTTCTGGTTGCCACGTCGCTTCTTGGCGGGCTCAGCATTCCACATTTAAATGGTGGAATGCGTTGTCCTCAACGCGTTGGTAAAAAAGATTGCGGCTCCGCCGCCTAATATTTGCGCCTTCGGCGGGTCATTACCCATCGCCTTCGGAGAAGGCGATCCACCTAGAAGCAAGGAACTCGCGAGTTGCCTCGCGAGTTCCCGATACTTTTAACTTTGTTGCCTTTTAACTACCCTTACGGGGTTGGCCGAGGATGCGGAGTTGGCCGCGGTCGGGGCGTGGGATGATGCGGCGGTGTAGGCGTCGGTGTCACACTTGGCGTAACAGTTGGCGTTATTGTAGGCGTTGGTGTCACTGTCGGTGACACGCTTGGAGTTGGCGACGGCGTACCGCATGGCGGTATCTCGTATGTGCTCGACACGTTAGTCGGAGGCGACGTGTTGCAGAAGTCCTCGGTAAAGAACCCGGCTCCCGAGTTACCTTGTACGCCCGACACAGTGTTCTCAGTGGCGTTGGCCACATTGATCGCGCCAATGATCACCTCG
>JBKPRQ010000099.1:0-4287 GCA_046734635.1 Verrucomicrobiota bacterium | reverse complement strand
AGCTAACGATGAACGATCCGAGCGGCAAGCCGATCAATGACCAAGGCAAATACGTCGAGGTTTGGGAAAAGCAGCCAGACGGCAAGTGGAAATGCGGGACTGACATCTTCAATTCCGATTTACCTGCAGCGCCCGCAACTTCACCCGCGCCCGGTGCCGCGGAGAAGAAATAGTGCAGGTCTGGATTCAATTAAGTTTGAGCGCTTCGCTTCGTTAACTTAAACATCGACACATGCCGATCACTTCCTTCAGCAGTAACACGGATGGTCTGGATTCGAGTCTGCGAAGTCGCGAACATTTCATCACCAACACCGATCTCGACGATGATCGTCTATGGGTGCCTTACGCCAAAGGCGTTTGGTTCCAACCCTGTTGCTTCAATGTTACGAGTGGAGGATTTAGTGTTGTCCTAAAAGGACTTCCTGGTTCGATGGTGGGAACGCACTACCACGTTGGCACCGTTCACGGCTACACGATGCGGGGTTACTGGCGTTACCTCGAACACGATTGGATTGCGAGACCGGGAACCTACATCTACGAGCCGGCTGGCGAAGCGCACACGTTGGTTATCACGGAAGATTCACCCGGGCCAATGATGGCGTTCTTCGTCGTCGAAGGAGGACTCATCTATCTGGATAAACCAACAGGCGGCTCCTTTGCTGCGTATGAGGATGGGTTCACACTCCTGGAGCTGACTCGAAAGCATTACCGCGAAGCCAAGCTCGATTTGAGAAAAGTGGACGCGTTGATTCGTTAAACACGAATTATCCGACAAGCGCTGACGAGAATGCGCGCGGTGCGACTCACTCAGATCGGAAAGCCGCTGCAGAATGTTGAAATTCGAAATCCAGAAACCGGTCCGTCCGACGTTTTGATTCGGGTCGCGGCGTGCGGGATCTGTCATTCCGACGAACATTATCGAGCCGGCATTTCCCGGATTGGCCGTTTGCCAGTAACACTCGGACACGAAATCGCAGGGCGGATCGAAAAAGTCGGTACCGACGTTAAGCATGTAACGCCTGGCGATCGCGTTTGCGTACATTATCTGGCACACTGCGGCGCCTGCGAATTCTGCGTTCGCGGGTTGGAACAGTTTTGCCGCACCGCACAAATGATCGGCAAACATCGCGACGGCGGGTATGCGGAGTTCATTAGCGTACCTGGCAGAAATGCATTTGTGCTTCCCGATCAAGTTTCCTTCGATACCGGCGCGATCATGATGTGTTCATCAGCGACTGCACTTCATGCACTGAACAAGGCACGCCTGAATTCAGGCGAATCGATTGCAATTTTCGGGTTCGGTGGATTGGGATTTTCCGCGGTGCAGTTGGCGCGAGCGTTTGACTGCGGGCAAATCTATGTCGTCGAGATCAATCCGGCCAAACTCGCGTTAGCCAAAACGCTTGGAGCCATCGCGATCGACGCAAACCAGGGAAACCCAGTTGAACAAATCACCGACGCGACGAACGGAAGAGGCGTGGATGTTGCTCTGGAGTTAATCGGATTAGCGAAGACGATGCGACAAGCGGTTCAATGTTTGGGTGCGCTGGGTCGTGCGGCGCTTGTTGGATTAACAGCGGAGTCAATGTCGCTTTATCCGTACACGGAGTTGATCAACAAAGAGAGCGAAATCATCGGTGTCTCCGATCATCTCGCAGCTGAATTGCCGACGCTCATCGAGTTCGCCCGCAGCGGAAAACTTCGCTTTCCACCAGGCGCCTTGCGCTTTGTCGAACTTGATGCGGAACAAATCAACGCGTCACTCGACGCATTTCAGAATTCCATTGATCACGTCAGAACGGTAATAAGGGTGGCGTGTGACGAGTGACAAGTTAACAGAGTTTGCGAAGCGCTATGCTGAAGCATCCTGCAGTCACCAACGCCAGCTCAAAAATGGAGTCGCATGAGTCTTAACGATCTGGCCAATCTCGGACAAGTCATCGGTGCAATTGCCGTTGTGATCTCGCTGATCTATGTCGCGCTCCAAATTCGGCAAAACACAAACGCAGTTCGATCCGCCACCGCCCAGACCGTGCACGAACACTTCTCGAATTGGTACAATCTGGTCGCCACGGACGATGAGCTTGCTCGAATCGCGGCGAACGGACTGCGAGACTACTCATCGCTGTCGGAGCAGGAGAGAGTTCGATTCGTCGCGATTTTTATGTCGTTCATTTCCTATTCGCAGAACGCGTTTTTGAAATGGCGTGAAGGATTGCTTAAGCCAGCCCTGTGGCTTGGTTGGGAGCAGGTGATGATGAATCTCTTCGGCGCACCGGGTGGCAAGGCTTTGTGGAAAGAGCGGAGCTATCTCTTTGGCGAGGAATTCCGGCGATACATCGAGAACGACCTTATGAGAAGGCCGCCGCATCCCGACGCGAAACCGCTGGGCGCCTTCAGCATCGGTCCACGCGCGGACTAACTAATTAGCCTAATCCGCAACAGCTTTTGCGACATCGCGCGCGGAAGCTCTTCTGCGGCGCCGCTAGTCCATTCCTACGCTTCGGCCAGCGGCCGCGGTATTCGTCAGGAACTTAAACAAAGTCGGATGTTCGAAGACCGTGAAGTTGGCTAACGCCATCACTGCGGCTGCTATGTCCGCAACTTCAGCCGCTCTGCCTTCCGGTCCGCCTTTCCAAAGTTTTTTCAGGTCTTCGGTTATTTCTTTTTCAACATCCTTGCGCGTCGCGTTTGCCAACTCGGTATCCAGGTAATGGATAATCGAATCAAATTCTGCGCGATCGAGCCACATGCCGTGACATTTCGGACACCAGTCAATCACAATCGATGACTTTCCAAAGACGACCGAGAGCAACTTGCCGCCATCGGACTTGGGGCAGGGACGCTCGGTTGGAACAGCGGCTGTTTTTTCGATGTTGTCTATCTCGTCGTTGAGCCAATGCAGCTGCCCTTCCAACGCTTTATTCTTCAGCTTTCGCAATTCATCTTTGGCCAGCCACATGCCGTGGCATTTCGGGCAACCCTCAAACTTCATCGAAAATATCGAGTAAAGGTCCAGCGCCGTACTATCAACGGGACATTTGTCGCTGGTTGGTTCCAGATGTTTGGCGCCTTTGATCGGTTCCACTTCGATTTTGAAATCTGTTTCGCTGCTGGGTCTTCCGAGTCGTTTATACCAGTATGGAATATGAACGGTGTTTACAAAATCGGAAAATTCAGCCCCGCAGCTATCACGTGCTTCACTTGGAAACTGCGCGGTTCACTTTCGTTGGTGAATCACCAGCCGGTTTCCGTCAGGGTCGCGAAATGCCGCCCAACGGCAAACCTTTGTTTTAGTTGGCCCGAGGAAGAACGAAATTTCGTGTTCGCGCAGGTGTTTCACTGCTGAATCGAAATCTTCAACTTCAAAGCTGACGGACATGCCGTCGGGAGAAACGGGCCAGTCAGGGTTATTTTCGATCGCAAACGTTCCGGCGCCGATGTCATATTCGATGCAATACGGATTAGGGTCCACGGGCGCGTTTGGCTTCAATCCCAGAACGCCTTCGTAAAACGCACGGGCGCGGCTCATGTCGCTGACAGCGCAGCAAACGAAGGCAATGTCTTTGATCTCCACTGGTGCTGACCTTGAGTTGTTAAGCTGCGACAGGTAGCTCAACCAGCGTAATCAGCGATCGTCTTCGCTACTTCGAGGGTCGAATCCTTCCCGCCCATGTCGTACGTGCGGACTTTGCCTTCCTTAATCACGCGAGCGATTGCGGATTCCAGGCGCGTGGCCATGTCGGTTTCCTTTAGCCACTCCAGCATTAACTTTGAGGTTAAGAGCATGGCGATTGGATTGACTTTGTACTGGCCGGCGTATTTCGGCGCTGAGCCGTGGGTTGGCTCGAACACAGCGTAGTCGTCACCGAGATTTGCACTGGGCGCGAAGCCGAGTCCGCCGACCAAACCCGCGCATAGATCGCTCACGATGTCGCCGAACATGTTTTCCGCCACCAACACCGAATAATCCTGCGGGTTCTTGAACATCCACATGCAAATCGCGTCGATGTTTGCATCATCGGAGCGGATATCGGGATAATTTTTGGCAACCTCCTTGAAGCAACGCATCATTAACCCGCCTGTCTCGCGCAGCACATTCGGTTTTTCGATGAGCGTGACGCGCTTGCGACCGGTTTTCTTTGCGTAATCGAACGCTTCTTTGCAGATGTTAGTGCAGCCTTGTTTGCTCATGATGCGAGTGGAAAGCGCGATATTTTCCAGTCCCGCTTTATCTTTCCACTTCTTCATTTTCGGGTTTGCGCACAACGCGGTATAAACCTCTTC